>DGWE01000061.1 GCA_002396065.1 Eubacteriaceae bacterium UBA4266 | reverse complement strand
AAAAACAGCATCAAAAAAACTGCGGTCTTACCAGATCGCAGTTTTTTAATTGAATCCGTTTTGCGAAGCATTCAACCGCGCTTTGCGGTAAATGCTACATATCGAATACATCTGCATGGCTTCCGGTATCGACTAAAGTCAATGTCAAAATGTCATCTTCAATCAAATAGATGAGCAGCCAATCCGGTTTGATATGACATTCATGGAAGCCTGCGTAACGGCCTTTCAAAATGTGATCGCGGTGTTTTGCTGCAAGAGGTCTTCCCTGACGAAGCGCCTCAACAACCTGATCCAGCAAAGAAACATCCAGACCGCGCTTCAAAATCCGCTTGTAACTTTTCTTATAAGCAGATGTGAACTTTACTGTGTACATCAGTCCTGAAGCAGCGCCGCCTTCAAGTCTTCAAGCGAATCATAACCCGGTGTGTCAGGGTCACGGGAGATTCTTCGTGCCTCATTCATTGCGGCAATCGTGCGCGCACTGTATCTCGGACGTTCAACTTCAAAAGGCAGGCCATCGTGCATGATGCACTGACGGAGAAAAATATTCACTGCTCCGGACATGTCGAGACCAAGATCGTGAAACAATGCATTTGCCTGTTCTTTGACATCTTTATCAATTCGGATTTGAGTTGGAACTGTCGCCATAGAATCATCTCCTTTCACGTTTATTATAGTTGCTTCGGTTTACATTGTCAATCGAATAGATGATTTTAAGGTGATTATCAAAAAAACTGCGGTCTTACCAGATCGCAGTTTTTTAATTAAAATTTTTCTCTTTTTCACGAAAGAATTTTTACCTGGCAGGCCGCCATGGTTTGAAGGGCCGCCGCGTGGCTTTCGGGTGTGACGCCAGCGCAGCACCGCGCGTCGACCGTCACCGGCACCTCCGGCATGAACGCCTTGAGCATCAGCGCGTTGGAGACGACGCAGATGTCAGTGCACAGCCCGACGAGCTCGATTTCGATGTCCCGCTCCGCCGCGATCTTGGCCATGCGCTCCGCCAACGCCACCGACCCAAAGGTCGGCTTTTCGATAATGTGATCCGGTGGAATCATGGCCGCGATGTGCGGCTCAAGGGCCCATCCCGGCGTCCCCTTGATGCAGTGAGGCACTGGCAGATTGGCGCCTTCCTGAGTGTCCAGATAATTGGCCGGGTGGGTGTCCTGGGTCGCGTAGACATTCGCCTTCGGCGCTGCCGCGATTTTGTCGATCACCGGCTGTACGATGGCTTCCGCTTCCTTGGTTCCCAATGCCCCGTCGATAAAATCCTTCTGCATGTCGATGACGATCAATATCCGTTCCATGGTTCCTCCTTATTTAAAACAATTTTTACAGCGCAGCCAGCCCCCGTTTAAGGTCTTCGATGATGTCGTGGACGCTTTCGAGCCCGACCGACAGGCGGATCATACCGCCGTCGATGCCCGCCGCGACGAGCTGTTCGTCGGTGAGCTGGCGGTGGGTCGCTGACGCCGGGTGCAGCACGCAGGTGCGGATGTCCGCGACGTGGACTTCGTTGGACGCCAGCTTCAGGCTGTCCATAAATTTAACGGCCTGGGGCCGTCCGCCTTCGACGACGAAGGAAATGACGCCGCTCGCGCCGTCCGGCAGGTATTTTTCAGCCAGCTGATGGTAGCGGTCTCCCGGCAGGCCCGGATAAGTCACCGAGGCGATTCCGTCGGCCGCTTCGAGGAAGGTCGCCACCTGCATCGCGTTGTCGCAGTACTGGCGCATCCGAACCGGCAGGGTTTCGAGCCCGAGGTTGAGCAGGAATGCCGAGTGGGCCGCTGGGTAGCAGCCGAAATCGCGCATCAGCTGCATCCGCGCCTTGGTGATGTACGGCGCGTCGGCGTACTTGTCGGTGTAGACAATGCCGTGGTAGCTTTCGTCCGGTTCGGTGAATTCCGGGAATTTGCCGTTGGTGTAGTCGAACTCGCCGCTGTCGACGATCATCCCGCCGCACTGCAGCGCGTGGCCGTCCATGTACTTGCTCGTCGAGTGGGTCACGATGTCGGCGCCCCATTCGAAGGGTCGGCAGAGTACCGGCGTCGCAAAGGTGTTGTCGACGATCAGCGGCACGCCGTTGGCGTGGGCGATCTTCGCAAATTTTTCGATGTCAAACACCGTCAGTGCCGGGTTGGCCAGGGTTTCGCCGAATACAGCCTTGGTATTCGGCTTGAAGGCCGCCTGAATTTCTTCCTCTGAGGCTTCTTCGTCGACGAAAATGCATTCGATGCCGAGGCGTCTCAGCGTGATGTTGAACAGGTTCAGGGTCCCGCCGTAAACCGACGGCGTCGCGATGAAGCTGTCCCCCGCCGCGCAGAGGTTTAAAATGGCGAGCAGGTTGGCCGCCTGGCCGCTGGACGTCGCCATCGCGCCGACGCCGCCTTCCATATCGGCGACCTTGGCTTCCACGGCCATGACCGTCGGGTTCGCAAAGCGCGAGTAAATGATGCTCTTCGTCGGGTCGTCGAAGACGCCGGCGATTTCATCCGTCGAATCGTAAACGTAGGTCGTACTCTGCACGATCGGCACCACCCGCGGATCTCCGTTTTTCGGCGTGTAACCCGAGTGCAGACATTTCGTTTCCATATCCATGATAACACAGCTCCTTCCAATTACCTAGTGTTTTAATATGAATGTTGACTCATTTACTATGTTTTAATTCTAGTTTATCAAAAAGCAGACGGGTTGAAAACGTCAAATTGACAAAATCCCTTTTCTCGATTACAATAGGGGCGTTCATCGGAGGGTTCTGCCTGAATGAAATGAAAAGATCAGCGGACTGGATAAGATGTGCTGGCTGAAATGCCGGTATGCCCTATTCAGTCCGCTTTTATTTTGGAGGCAAAAATGAAAAAACACCGTGTTTTGTCCTTAACGGAGGGGCCGATTTTATCCAGCCTGATCCGATTCACGCTGCCCATTCTCGGCGCGCTGTTTTTCGTGGGCTCGGCGATTCCCGCACCCCGCTGATCACCGTCGCCATCGCCTGTGTGTTCAACATCGCCGGGGATCTGCTCCTCGTCGCCGTCTTTCATCTGGGGGCCGCCGGCGCCGCCATCGCCACGGTGGCCGCCCAGGGGCTTTCGGTGCTGATTTCCGTCCAGCTCATCCGCAGACAAGACCTGCCCTTTCACTTCGAAGTGCACATGATCCGCAGGCGCCCGGCGCTGAACCGCGAACTGCTCGAAATCGGCTTTTTCGACGGCATGGCCCGCACGCGCTTCGTCATGATTCAAGGGGTCGCCTCTGCCTTCGGGGTACGGGTGCCGGTGTCCTACCTGATGTCGAAGCTTCAGCCGGTCTCGCTGTTCCACATCGGGCTGGCCGTGCCAATATCTACGTTGTTCCATATGATGCTCGTGCTGATTTATTACGCCTGGCTCAAGCGTCAGATCCGCCAGAATCCCGAAGCTTTTCTCTAAAGGCCGACAAAAAGGCCTCGGCCGCCCGCGACAAGATGCGGTACTTTTTCCAGACGAAGACGGCGCCCACCGTCACCTCGGGTTCGAAGGGCACAAAGGCGAGGCCCGGGTCATCGATCTGGTACAGCCCGCGGATGCTCACCGCGCAGGCGCACCCGGTGCGCACCAGCGCGGCGCCGTTGCCGATCAGGTCGAAGCGCCCGACGACGTTGAGGTTCTCGGTGGTCACTGCCCCGTCGGACCACACCTCGGCGTCAAAGGTCGCTCGGTTTTTTCTCGACGAGAGCAGCAGCGGCATGCGGACCAGATCCGCCGGCCCAACTGATTGCAGACCCGCCCAGGGACTGTCCGCCGGCACGACGACGCCGACGGCCTCGGTCTCGGGCATGCGCAGGCAGTTGTAGGCCTCGACCCGCGCCGGCTCGAGCAGCAGCGCAAAATCCACAAGGCCCCGCTCCAGCTGCTCCTGAATCACGTCAACGTTGCCGCTGGAAATCTCACAGGTCAGCTTCGGGTATCTTGCGTGAAGCGCGGCGAAGGTTTCCGTCACCAGATGCATGATTTTCGTTTCCGCCGCCCCGATGCGCACACACCCAGACACGTCCTCGTTTTTTCTGGCGAATTCCTCCTCGGTCTGGTCGACGAGGGAGAGGATTTCCATCGCGCGCTGCTTCAGCCGCATGCCCTCCTCGGTGAGCAGCGTGCTGCGGTTGGTCCGCACGAAGAGCTTCGTGTCAAGCTCATCCTCGAGATCGGCAATCTGACGCGACAGCGTCGGCTGGGTGACGTGAAGGACATTCGCTGCCTCCGTCATGTTCTCGTCCTGGGCCACCTCTAAAAAATATTTCAACGATCGAATTTCCATTTTCACCACTCCCATCCCGCATCGCAATGCGGTTACTCTTGATATACAAAAATATTATATCACATTTTTCAATATAAGTATTTCACATTTTAGCTTTTTGGGTTTAAGATAAACGAGTCAAAAAAATTACACCACTGGAGTCCACCTATGGATGAAAAAACCAGACAAAATCTCGTGGACGCCGGCTGCAGCGATGACTTCATCAAGGCCTACGCCGCTTTGAACGAGCTGAGCGTGCAGATCCGCAAGCTGCGCGAGCACCGCAGGGTGCTGCTGTCGGCTATCCACGACACGCAAAACAAATTGGATTGTCTCGATTACTTGATTTACACCAAACGGAAACAAACCCATTAGATTCAAGAAAGGAAATGAACAATGGAAAAACAAACAGCTGGACGCGACGCCCTCGGCGATTTCGCACCGAAATTTGCAGCACTTAACGACGACGTGCTTTTCGGAGAAGTCTGGGCCAGAGAAGACAAGCTCTCCCCGAAACTCAGAAGCATCATCACCGTCTCGGCCTTAATCGGCAAGGGAATGGTCACTGACGCTTTGAAGTTCCACCTGCAGAGCGCCCGGAAAAACGGCGTGACCAAGCAGGAAATGGCCGAGCTGTTGACCCACATCGCCTTTTACGCCGGATGGCCCAACGCCTGGGCCGCCTTCCCGATGGCGAAGGAAGTGTACGCCGACGACACGACTCCGGAAAGCCACGGCGGCTTGTTCGGCCTGGGCCAGCCCAACGACGCCTTCGCCAAATACTTTATCGGCCAGTCCTATTTGAACCCGGTGACCAAGCCGGACGACCCGCTGGCGATTTTCAACGTCACCTTTGAACCGGGCTGCCGCAACAACTGGCACATCCACCACGCCACCTCCGGCGGCGGCCAGATTTTGATCTGTGTCGACGGCGAAGGCTGGTATCAGGAAGAAGGCAAACCGGCACAGGCCCTCAAGCTCGGCGACGTCGTCGAAATTCCGGCGGAAGTCAAGCATTGGCACGGCGCCGCGAAAGACAGCTGGTTCTCCCACCTGGCCTTTGAAGTGCCCGGCGAAAACGCGTCCAACGAATGGTGCGAACCGGTCGAAGACGACGTCTACCTCGCACTCTAAATCATCCCCAAGTTTTTAATAAAAGGAGAATCCGATGTTTAACATGCTCGTCCTCTATTACTCTTGGTCCAACGGCAATACCAAGGCGATTGCCGAAAAGCTGGCTGCCGCCAAGGGCGCGGACCTCGCCCGCATCGACACCGTCGTGCCCTACCCCGACGATTACAACACCGCCGTCAGCCAGGGCCAGCGGGAAGTCAACAGCGGCTACCGGCCTGAGCTCAAGCTTCTCGATAAAAATCCAGCCGATTACGACGTGATCGCCGTCGGCACCCCGACCTGGTGGTACACGATGGCGCCGGCCGTCGCGGCCTTCTTTGAAACCCACGACCTCTCTGGCAAAACGGTCATTCCCTTTATGACCAACGGCGGCTGGCCCGGCCACGTGATCGACGACATGACCGACGCGGCCAAAGGCGCTGACGTCGTCCATCCGATGGCCATTCAGTTCGATTCCACCGGCGGCAGCGACCTCGTGACCCCGGCGTCTGATATCGATCAGTGGATTGAAAGCATTTAAATCATAATCAGGAGGAAATTCATGAAATCCTATCAATTTTTTGCCCCGACCCGTGTGCTCTTTGGCGCCGGCGCTCTCGGCAAACTGCACGAACAGAACCTGCCGGGCAAAAAAGCCCTGCTTTGTATCTCCAACGGCAAGTCCACGATTAAGAACGGCTCTCTCGACAAGACCAAGGCCGAACTCGAAGCAGCGGGCTGCGACGTCGTCGTCTTCAATAAAATTGCCGCGAACCCGCTGAAGAGCGTCGTCGAAGAAGGCGCCAAGACCGCCCGCGCTGAAAAATGCGACTTCGTCGTTGCCCTCGGCGGCGGCTCGGTCATGGACGCGGCGAAGGTCATCGCAATGTTCGCACCCCAGCCTTCTGATGACCTTTGGGATTACGCCTTCGGCGAAACCGGCAAGGGCCAGCCTTTGGACGAAGAACCCCTGCCGTGGATCGCGATCACGACCTCGGCCGGCACCGGCTCTGAAGTCGACGCGGCCGGCGTCATCACCAACCCGGATACCAACGAAAAAATCGGTGTCGGCGGTCCGGACAGCATGTTTGCGAAAATCGCGATTGTCGATCCGGAGCTGATGCTGACGGTACCGCAGACATTCACCGCTTACCAGGGATTCGACGCGCTTTTTCACTCCCTCGAAGGCTACATTTCCAATCAGCACAACCCAATGAGCGACATGGTGCAGCGCACCGCCATCGAAAAGATCGGCCGCTACCTGCCGAGAGCTGTTGCCGACGGCAATGATCTCGAAGCCCGAGAAGCGCTGGCCTTCGCCAACACCATGTCCGGCTACTCGATGGTCGTCTCGGCCTGCACCTCCGAACACTCGATGGAACACGCGATGTCCGCTTACCATCCCGACCTGCCCCACGGCGCCGGCCTGATCATGATTTCCCGCGCTTACTTCCAGTTCTGGATCGACCGCCACGTCTGTGACGACCGGTTTGTCGACATGGCCCGCTTCCTCGGCAAAACCGACGCGGATAAACCTCAGGATTTCATTACGGCGCTGACCGACCTCCAGAAGGCCTGCGGCGTCGACGACCTGAAGATGTCCGACTACGGCATTGACGTCTCTGAATGCCTGACCATGGCGAAAAACGCCCGAGCGACGATGGGTATGCTCTTCGCCTGCGACCCAGCTGAAACCACTGACGACGACATCGCCGGCATTTACGAACGGGCGTACAAATAAATTCTCTATTCTCCAATATCAAATCTTTCTCCAAAAAACGGGTCGACCTGCTTTTGCAGCAGATCGACCCGTTTTATTTGTATTGATACGTTAGCCTGCTTTTGTCTCAGTCCTTTATAGAATCGTGCCCTTCACCGGTCACGATTTGATCTCCAAAATGCGCATTGCCCCAATCGCACATAACCATCAAAATGGGAATCAGCGTTTCGCCGTAGGGTGTAAGCGAGTATTCTGTCTTCGGCGGCACGACCGGATAAACCTCGCGATGAACGAGACCGTCAGCTTCAAGCTGCCGGATCTGCTGTGTCAGCATTTTCTGTGTAGCCTGTGGAATCAATCGTCTGAGTTCCGAAAAGCGCAGCGTCTTTCCGATGAGATCGTAAAGAATGATCGGTTTGTATTTGCCGCCTATGACGCTCAGTGTTGCCTCAACCGGGCAATGAAAAATACGTTCTTTCTTCTCATTTTTATTGTGCATACGCTGCCTCCAACATTTACTATTGCGGCTGTACCAGTTATTCGTGATGATCTGATGCAGCGCTTCAACTCTCTATATATCATAACAGAAATGCAGGCGTCCCTGACATTCATTCGACAATCTTAATGTATAAAATCCTTGCCGTAGTTCCAGCATTTTGCTATGACTTTTCCCGTTGAAAGGTACTGCGCGCTCTGAAATTCAAACAGCACCGGGCTGACCTTTTCATAATCAATTTTTCCACGTTCGTTAAGACATCCTTCCTGCACATATGTATGGACAGGTTTGAGAATGAAGTCGTGAAAATTTCCGACTGTGATCATCTGTTCCACCCTGCAGGTCATGCAGACTGGTGCCGCTTCCACAACCGGCGCCTTTTCAAGTTCATCCATATGCCAAGCAAATGTTTCGGATTTATCGATTTTTTCTGCCTTTACCATACCGCACCAGTCCACCGCCTTCAACATTGCGGCGTCGATCAAACTGACCGAAACGACACCATTTTTCTGAATCGCAGCATCGTCCAGTTTGTGCGCTGTGTCCACGCTGATCATCAGGCGCCCGTGTTCAGCTACACCAACGTGCGCAATCGGGAGAAAATTCACCCAGCCGTCTTCAAGCATCGTTCCCACAATCGTCGTCGGCATCGGGTACAAGCCCATCACACTTCCAATATCTTTTTGCATCATTGTCACGCTCCTTTTTCAATTGATTGGTTGATATCTTTATTTTACAGGGTTCTGTCGTTTTGCGGAAGTCCGCACTATAATGTGCCATAGGCACAAAAAAGTAACTATCCCCTTCTCTTCGACTTGGCACAAAAAAATAAGACTCTGAGAAAACTCAGAGTCTCAGACCGTCGACAAACGAGGC
>DGWE01000028.1:7374-15554 GCA_002396065.1 Eubacteriaceae bacterium UBA4266 | reverse complement strand
CTCAGCAGCCGGTCGGGGTCAACCTTGTCCATCGCCGCGTCGAGATCTGCCGCGCCCAGCTGGCTGTCCTTGAACTCGCCGATAAAGTCCGCTATTTTTTTCTGAAAGCCTGCCTGAGATGCGCTCTTCTGGTAGACGCGTAAATCCTGGCCGCAGCCGAGGACCGCCCGAGTCAGCAGCATCTGTCTGCCGTGCTCGTCGACAGCCTGTCCTTTGGGCTGTCCCACCTCTTCGAATACGCGGGCGGCCAGCCGCTTGAGGCTGAGCACGTCGACACCGATCAGCCCTTTCAGCCCGCCTTCGCGGATCAATGCCTGCTCCGCGCCGAGGGTGAACTGCTCCGGCACGATGAGCAGCATGGCGTGTCCGCCTTTCTTTAATCGGTCGGCGATTTCCCGATCGATCAACTGAGTCATCGTCGGGCGCGTTTTGTCGTATCGTCCTGCAATTAATCGCAACATTTTGACTTTTCCTCTTAAATATTTCTTGATTTTTATGTGATAAGTGATAGAATATATTCTACCATTAATTTAGAAATTTGAATGTTCAGAACATTTTTTTATCTTTTATTTCTATTTTTTATCTTTTATTTTATGATGAAAAGGCTTTACATTTTCCTTAAGATATTCTATAATACTGGATGTGAAGGGATTCGCAATGATCTCGCGGCAGGAGATTTGGGAGAATTCTCCTGCCGCTCAGACAATGCAATTCTATTATCATAATTTAATATTTTAAGGGGGATGGACAATGGTTCCTTATTTATCCGAATTTATCGGCACGATCATGCTCGTCGTCTTAGGGGACGGCATCTGCGCTGCCAACACACTTAATCATTCAAACTTCCAGGGCTCAGGTCCTATTTATGTAATCCTCGGCTGGGGTCTCGCAGTTGGTTTGCCAGCTATGGCATTTGGCGCACAGTCTGGCGCTCACTTCAACCCATCCGTTACCATCGCGTTAGCTGTTATCGGCGGCTTCAGCTGGTCAATGGTTCCTGGCTACATTATCTGCCAGATCCTCGGCGGTATCGTCGGCGGTATCCTCGTATACCTCTACTACAAACCGCAGTTTGACGCATCATCTGATTTGGGCAATGCAGCATTAAGAGGCATCTTCTGTACAGCACCGGCGATCGACAGTCCGGCAGCCAACGCTTTCTCAGAATTCTTTGCCACAATCTTCCTGCTGTTCTTCATCAAAACCATTCCTGCAGCAGTTGGTGCAGCAGGTGCATCCGCATTTGTTGTTGCGTTAATCATCATGGTCATCGGTTTTGCACTTGGTGCAACCACAGGGTTCTCTATGAACGCTGCCCGTGACTGGGGCCCGCGTATTGCTTACGCAATCTGCCCAATCAAACCAAACGATCAGAAGGATGCTAACTGGGGCTATATGTGGATCTCCGGTATCATGCCAATCTTAGGCGGTATCGTTGGCGCTCTGCTCGGCAACATGGTTGTTGGCTGGCTCTAAGCTAAAGTTTAGTTCACCTACGAACTGATCACAAACGTTATTTATAATTATCATTTTATTGCGACCTTTCACAAGGCTGTCTCGAAAGAGGCAGCCTTTCTTTTTTGTGAAAATATTATATTTGAAGCAAATAAAAAAGCCGACTTGCGTCGGCTATAAAATAAGGAAAAGAAATGAAATGTCCGAAGACAAGCTTCGAACAATGACGGAACGAATTATAACAAATCCCCTTTCGAATTGCAACTATTCCCCTAGATTTCTTAACAGTTTTTTTAATCCTTTTTGCACCGCGGCGCAGAAAGCGTCCGGCTTCCGGTTCTGCCACCAAAAGGGCGCAATCACTTCACACGAAAGGGTGTGCCAATCCATACGGTCCAGCGTTTGAAGGATCGAAGTAAGAGGCAGAAATCCCTCTCCCGGAATCCAGTGCCGATCGACAGTCTTGTCGTTGTCCGAAAAGTGCAGCGCTTTAAGCCGATCGGGATAGGTCTGAAGCAGACGTCCGCTGCCGCAGCCCAGCATGTAATCGTGGGACGTATCGTAGCAGTAACCGAAATGAGGTGTCTGGATGCGGTCGAGGAGTTCGTACAGCAAAAACTGCCGCGTGACGTTTTCCACCGCGACGTCGACGCCGTACCGCTCGCCGGCAGCTGCCAGCTCCGAGAAAAAGGCGTACCCGTTCTCAAAGGTGTATTCCCCCAGTTCCATGTCCACCGTGTGCACCACCACAGCCGACACGTCGAAATCCGCCGCGTCTTTTAGAATCCGAACCAGAAAGTCGAGAAGCTCTCGATTTTCTTCCAAGGACCGCTCCCAGATTTGACTGTAGCCGATGAAGGGCGCGTGGAAATTCGTAATTGAAAGGCCGGCGTCCCGCACCAGCTTCGGAAAATCGTACCGGGAGATGAAGTTCGGTGCCTCCTCGTCCTCCCAGGAGAGCATCACGCCGTCGAAGCCCGCATCGGCAATGGCGGCAATCCGCTCGGAAAAGGGCATAAAATAACCGAACCACGAGAACATGCTCGTGGTCCAGTTTTGGTTGTGTTGATCTGTAATCATTTTTTAATGCTTGAGGTTCAAGATCCCCGGCGCGAAAGGCGGGAAGATGACGCCTTGTTCGGTGATGATCGCCGAGACATTGTCGTGGGGTGTCACGTCGAAGGCCGGATTTTCAAAGTTAATGCCGTCTGGCGCCGTCTGGACGCCAGCGAAATGGCCGACTTCCGACGGGTCTCGCTGTTCAATCGTGATGTCCTTGCCCGAGAACATCGAAAAATCGATCGTCGAGGTTGGGGCCGCGACGTAGAACGGAATGTGGTGAGCTTTGGCCAGCACCGAAACCGAAAATGTCCCAATTTTGTTGGCCACGTCGCCGTTGCGGGTGATGCGGTCTGCCCCGACAACGACACAGTCGATCTTGCCCTGGTGCATCATCCAGCCGGCCATATTGTCGGTAATCAGCGTAACTGGGATGTTGTCCTTGTGCAGTTCGTAGGCCGTGAGCCGTGCGCCCTGGAGCAGCGGCCGGGTTTCGTCGGCGTAGACCTGAATGTCCTTGCCCGCTTCCTGGGCTGCGCGGATGACGCCGAGGGCTGTGCCGTAATCGGCCGTCGCCAAAGCGCCCGCGTTGCAGTGAGTCAGAATCGTGCTGCCCGGCTTAATCAACGCCGCGCCGGCTTTTCCCATCGCTTTGCACATCGCGATATCTTCTTCGCAAATCGCGTCCGCTTCTGCCTTGAGCTTTTCGCTCATCGCCTTCGGGTCGGCGTCCGGTTCGGCCTTGAAGACGCCGGACATCCGATCGATGGCCCAGAACAGATTCACAGCTGTCGGGCGGGTGCCCCGGAGCAGGTCGCAGGCTTCCTGCATCTTTTGCTGATAGGCCTCGGCGTCGAGGCCTTCAAATTCTTTGGACGCCAAATACACCGCGTAGCCGGCGGTGACGCCGATGGCTGGCGCGCCGCGGACGACCATTGTCACGATGGCGTCGGCCACTTCACGGTAGTCAGTGTAGCCGCGCACAATTTCCTGCGTCGGCAATAATGTCTGGTCGATGAGTTTTAACTCACCGTCTTCGAAATAAACCGGTCTCATGCTTCACTTCCAATCCGTGCAATCAATCTGAAGATCAAAGTCTTCATTTCTTCGGTGTTTTCGTTGAGCACCTGGACGACCATTTCGTTGGTAACCGGCGGAATATCCGGATTATCCTTCAGGCCGGCGTCGTAGTCAGTGACCAGCGCGATGTTGACGAGAGGAATGTTCTTTTCCTGGCAGAGGTAGGCTTCCGGGTATTGGGTCATATTGACGAGATCGCCGCCGATCATGCCGAAGTAGCGGCTTTCCGCCTTCGTTGAGAAGCGCGGCCCGTTGATGACGACCGTTGTCCCGCCGTCGTGCATGACGTGGCCCATTTTCTGCCCTTCTTCCAGCGCGAACTGACGCAGCTTTTCGTCGTAGGGATCGGCGGAGCTCAAATGTTCGACGGTCGGGCTTTCAAAGAAGGTGTCCTTCCGGCCGGAGGTCATGTTGATGTACTGGTCGGTAACGACAAAATCGCCCGGCGCGTATTCCTTGCGGAGCGAGCCGACGCAGTTCGCTGAAATGATCGATTTGACGCCCAGCTGTGCCATCGCGTCGACGTTGGCGCGGTAATTGACTTCAGCCGGTGAATAGATGTGTTTTTTGCCGTGGCGCGGCATGAACGCGACCTTAACGCCGTTGACGTCGAGCAGGCTGATGGCTTCCGACGGTTTGCCGTAAGGTGTGTCTGCGTCCACGCGGCGGTATTCTTCTCCCAGTTCGTAAAGGCCAGAGCCTCCGAACACGCCAATATCTGCTGAATAATACATTGTTCAATCCTCCTGTATATCGTAATTGCCTTTAAATACAAAAGTGACGGCGCTCACACACCGCCACTCCTTATCAATAATTTTTCTTCTTCCGCCAGTCGCCGTGCTGGAAGCCGTCGCCCGCGTCGGGGTCGCGTTTAAAGCCCAGCCATTTGTAGCGGGTATCGTCGTCCCCCTTCAAATCGTTGGGGTCCACTTCCTCTGCTGCCGGTGCGCTTTGAGCCTCCGGTTCGGCAGGCGTCTCAGCCGCGTCAGGGCCGGACTGTGGTCTTGGATTGTCCGGATCGCGCTTGAAGCCGAGCCATTTGTAGCGGGTGTCGTCGTCCCCCTTCAGATCGTTGGGATCCATCGGTTCTTCCGGCACTGGTTCCGGTTCCGGCGCGCTTTGCGTGTAAACCGGTTCCATCGGCTGCTGTTCAAAGGCCGCTTCCACATCCGGGACCATTTCGACGATTTCTTCGTATTCCGGTTCCGGCTCGGAGACGACCGTCTGTGCGATTTTCAGTGCGGCGCCGAGAACGTCGTTCACGCTGCCCCGCTTCGGCAGGCTCGCGTCGGCCGAAGGCTGCCGTTTCACCCGGCGCACGACTTTCTTCATCTTCGGGCGCTGCGGGGCCGGCTGTGCCGACTGCGGTCTGGCCGCGCTCTGTCTGAGATTCTGAACCACCTGTTCCGAGATCGAGGCCTTTTCGGGCACCGGTTCCAATTCCGGTTCACGCTCCGGCTCTTGAGGTCTCGCCGCCTGAATCTGGCGGTGGCGCGTTTCGTCGACCTGCTGCTGAGGCACGTGGGCAAAGGTGGTGCCGCCCTTGCTGCCCGGCGCGGTGTGGCTCTTTTTCTGCATCTTCGCCGCCGCGCTTTTGAGGGTTTCCGTGGCTAACATCACCACCTGATCGTCGGTCGCGTCGGGGATTTCCCGGCGGATGGCCTCGGCCAGGCTGCTCCGGAGCATCGCCATCCGGTCGAACTGAAGATTGCCGCCATCGGCGCTTTCCGGCTCAGGTGTGACAGGCGCTGCCGAGCGGGCTGGCGCTTCGGGTTCAGGTGCCGGTTCCGGTTCCTTTTTCGTAAACTTCGGAATCGGCCGTTCGCGCATGATTTCATCCGCCTCTTCGACGGACCGTTTGAAGCCGAGCCATTTGTATTTCGGCTGGCCGTTTTCGTCAAGGTCCTCGCTGTTTTCCGCCTGCGGCTGGTCAGCAGCCGGCGCTTCGTCGGCCGGTTCATCGCGCTGTGTCCAGGGGTGTGCCTGATCGGCTGCCGCTTCGGCCATCATCTTTTCCTCTTCAGCCGCGGCCCGTGCCATGGCTTCTTCCCGTTCTTCGCGGATCCGCGCTTCCTCGGCCTGGTGTTCCAGCCAGCTGTCGACGCGCTTCGCCTTCGGCGCGTCTTCGCCGCCGAGAATCGTCTGCCCGGCCTTGAGGTAGGATTTCTGTGCGTCTGGGAAGTAGCTGCGCAGCTGGGCCATCGGTATTTTTTCGTTGGTCATCACGCCCATCAGGCACGCGATTTTTTCCGGCAGGTGGGTGTCGGTCGGCCAGTTGAGCATCATCCCCACCTCGAATTTCGCGATGGAGTCGGTGTCGAGCCCCAGGGCTTCCATCGAAAAGCGCATCAGCTCGGTGTGGCGGCAGCGCTTGTGTTCCTGCTTCGCGCAGCCGACGCCGGCTGCGACACAGATGTTGCAGTTGCCGGGGCGCAGGGTCATCACGTTCGGATAATCCTTTTCGATTTCCAACAGATCCCGCCAGCTTTCAGTGTTCATCCGCTCCTTGACTTCTTCGACGTAATTCCGCGTCCGGACCGTGCCGGTGATCCGCTGCTTGTGTTCCTTCGGAACAGCGTATTCCCGGCCGATCACGTAAAGGTACTTGAACTGTCCGAGCAGCAGTTTTTCGTCGAACCCGAATTCGGGGCACGACCAGAATTTGTTGTACTTCGGGCACCTCAGGCACTTCCCTCTAGCCTTTCGGAGAGAAAAATATTCATCGATGATATGATCCATCAAGAGCGGACCTGATGAAAAATTGTGAGTATATTCCATACGTCTCTCCTTTACTTAAATTGATCTCTCTAAGTTTCTGTATTCTCTACATTAAAATACAGTTTATTATACCCCATTGCGTCAAGTCGATTCACCACAAGATTTTGCCTGATTAGAGTAAAGAAACTCCACGATTCGCGGGAGATCGTCCGCATTTTTTGTCCTGTTCCTATTCTAACTCAAATTTATAATAATTGATAAAAAAAGAGTGATTTTTTAACATTTAAAGGCTATAATATAAGCGATGTTTACAGAAAACTGATCAATAAAATATCATTGTACGATAGCTGAAAGGAGTTATGTGAATGGAATATTCTGTAGAAGTCAAAAACATGTGTCCGGTGGCCAGCAACGCTAACCACGGACCTGCACCTATTCCTGAAGAAGGGCAATGGGTCAAGGCAAAAGAAATCAAAGATATTTCCGGTTTGACCCACGGTGTCGGCTGGTGTGCCCCGCAGCAGGGTGCCTGCAAGCTGACGCTGAACGTCAAGGAAGGTGTGATTCAGGAAGCTCTGGTCGAAACCATTGGCTGCTCTGGGATGACCCACTCTGCCGCTATGGCGTCTGAAATTCTTCCGGGGAAAACCATTCTTGAAGCGTTGAACACAGACTTGGTCTGCGATGCCATCAATACAGCCATGCGCGAATTATTCCTGCAGATTGTTTACGGCCGTACCCAGACCGCGTTCTCCGAAAACGGGATGCCTGTCGGCGCCGGCCTCGAAGATTTGGGCAAAGGCCTTCGTTCACAGGTCGGGACCATGTACGGCACGCTGCCGAAGGGACCGCGCTACCTCGAAATGGCAGAAGGCTACGTCACCAAGCTGGCCCTGAACGACAAAGACGAAATCATCGGCTATGCTTATGTCAATCTCGGCGTCATGATGGAAAACATCAAGAAGGGCGTCGATCCGAAAGAAGCGTTAGAAAAAGCTTCCGGCCAGTACGGACGCTTCGATGATGCTGTGAAATACATCGACCCGCGTGAAGAATAAGGAGGTTTGACATGGCGTTATTTGAAAATTACGAAAGAAGAATCGATAAAATCAACAAGGTCTTAGCAGAAAACGGCATCGCTTCTCTGGAAGAAGCTAAGCAGATCTGCGACGACAAGGGCGTTGACGTCGCCGGCATCGTCCGCGGCGTTCAAACCATTTGCTTTGAAAACGCATGCTGGGCCTACACGATGGGCGCTGCACTGGCCTTCAAACGCGGTGTCAAAACCGCTAAAGAAGCCGCTGCCGTCATCGGCGAAGGGCTCCAGGCCTTCACGATTCCGGGCTCTGTCGCTGAACAGCGCAAGGTCGGTCTCGGCCACGGCAACCTCGGCGCAATGCTCCTCGACGAAAAAACCGACTGCTTCGCTTTCTTAGCCGGCCACGAATCCTTCGCTGCCGCTGAAGGCGCTATCGGGATCGCCCGTTCAGCCAACAAGGTCCGCAAAAAACCGCTGCGCGTTATCTTAAATGGTCTCGGCAAGGACGCTGCCTTAATCATTTCCAGAATTAACGGCTTCACCTACGTCAAGACCGATTACGACTACTTCACCGGCGAACTCAAGGAAGTCTCCCGCACCGCTTATTCTGACGGCGAAAGAGCCGCAGTCAACTGCTACGGCGCCAATGACGTCCGCGAAGGTGTTGCGATCATGCACAAGGAAGGCGTCGACGTCTCCATCACCGGGAACTCCACCAACCCGACCCGCTTCCAGCACCCAGTTGCCGGCACCTACAAAAAGGAATGCATCGAACAGGGCAAGAAGTACTTCTCAGTCGCATCTGGCGGCGGCACCGGCCGTACCCTGC
>DGWE01000028.1:0-7277 GCA_002396065.1 Eubacteriaceae bacterium UBA4266 | reverse complement strand
TACGGCATGACCGATACCATGGGCCGTATGCATTCCGACGCTCAGTTCGCAGGTTCTTCCTCCGTTCCGGCACACGTCGAAATGATGGGCCTGATCGGTATGGGCAACAACCCGATGGTCGGCGCGACTGTCGCGGTTTCCGTTGCGATCGAAGAAGCTCAGAAGAACGCATAATTTAAACACATTCATAAAAAAACTGCTGTCGTCAGCCGACAGCAGTTTTTTATTGCTCTAAAATCTTATTTTTCGTGAAATTACCAGCCCAGCACGTCCTGAATGTCTGTGATGGTCGGCATCGACGGAATCCCGCCGTGTTTTTCGACACAGAGGCCCGCCACGATGTTCGCGAATCTCAAAATCCGTTTGCCGTTGTCGTTGTTGATTTTTTCAATCCCCTGGTTGGCCAGCTGGAACAGAATCGCGCCGCAGAAGGCGTCGCCCGCGCCGGTGGTGTCCACCGCGTAGACGTTCATCCCCGGCTGAAACACTGAGACGTCCTTGGTGCGCAGCATTGAGCCGTCGCCGCCCAGCGTGATGAACACGCATTTGACGCCCTGAGCCAGCAGCGCGTCAGCCGCTGCTTCCGGCTTCGCTTCCCCTGTCAGAAGCGCGCATTCCTCTTCGGAGAGTTTCATGATGTCCACCTTCGGCACGACCGAACGCATCTGTTCAATGGCCGTCGCCTCATCCGGCCACAATGGCGCGCGGTAGTTCGGGTCGTAGGACACGAGCACACCGGCCTTTTTCGCTTCTTCAATGGCGTACAGCGTCGCGCTGCGGGCCGGTTCGTCCGTCAGTGAGAGAGAGCCGAAATGGAAAATACTGGCGTTTTGGATCAGCTCGACGTTAACTTCTTCCTTGGTCAGCTGAGTATCGGCGCCGGGCTTTCTCGCGAAGGAAAAGCTGCGGTCGCCGTTTTCGTCCAGATCCACAAAAGCCATCGTCGTCGTGTAATTCGGGTCGAGAATCAAGCCGCTGGTGTCAATGGCCAGGTTGTTCATCACGTCGCGGATGTAGCGGCCCTGAATGTCGTCGCCGACCTTGCCGATAAAAGCCGTCGAACCGCAGAGGCGGTCGATAGCGGTCAGCACGTTCGCCGGCGCCCCGCCGGGATTCTGTGCGAATAGGGTTGCGCCGTATTCGCTTTTCCCGACGGGCAGAAAATCTATCAGCGCTTCTCCCAGCGCTGTCACATCATACTTCAATGTCATTCTCCTCTTCATCGTAAATTTGATTGGCCGGCATCGGGCGCATTTCCCAGGCGTAAATGTCGGCGCCCTCACAGCCAAAGGTCACATCGAGGCTGCGGTCCGCCTCGAAATCTTCGTAATACCGCGTCGTGAACACCGTCTCTCCGCCGTTCAGATAAATTTCCAGAATCGACCGGTCCACCAGTATTTTCGCGTTGCGCACGCCGTCGACCCGCGCGAGCCGTTCGCCGCGGCCACAGCCGGTCTGCGCGTCAAGGGTCAGGCGGACGATGCAGCCGTTGTAGCTCACACGCACGCCCGAACCGATCTGAATCTGCCAGCCCGCGTCCGGATCGGCAAAGGCGATTTCGATATCCCCGGAGGCGTCCGGCAGGGTCAGTGTGCCTTCGGCGTCCGGCCGGCTCGGGTGTGTCCGCAGGCGTTTAAGCCCGGAAATCGGCTTCTGCACAATTTTATCGCCCTTTTTAAACAAAACCCTCGGCACGGTCAGGCAGTTTTCCCAGCCGCGCTGATCGGTGGGATTGCCGTAGGGCTTGTCCGGCAGGCCAGCCCAACCGATCATGATCCGACGGCCGCGGTCGTCGACAAAGCTCTGGGGCGCGTAGAAATCAAAGCCCATGTCCCATTCGTGGAAGGGTCTAAAGACCTGTTTGCCTCTAAGCTCGCCGCCAAGCAGGCAGTAGCCCGACTGATGGTTGTTCTGAAAGCGGAAGTCCTCCGCCTCGAGCCCCTGGGGGCAGAAGGACAGCACGGGCTGCCCATCCAATTCAAAATAATCGGGACATTCCCACATGTAGCCGAAAGGTTCGCCCGTCTTTTCGATTTTGAGCAGCCGCCAGCTGACGCCGTCGAGGCTTTCATAAAAGAGCACCGCGCCGCTGTCGTCGTTCATCCGCGCGCCGAGCACCATGTAGTATTGGTCGTCTTCCTTCCAAACCTTCGGGTCTCTGACGTGGCGGGTGCAGTCCTTCGGGTAATCCTTGGTGCCAAACAGCAGGCGCTTATCGCTGTAGGTGTCCCCGTTGGCGTCGGTTTTGACTAAAATCGTGTTGCTCAGGCGCCCGTCGTGAATGTAATCGTAGTCTCCCGGCTCCTTAATATTGCCGGTGTAATACAGATCGATGGTCCCGTCGTCCTCGACAAAGGCGCTGCCCGAATAGCAGCCATCCCGATCCAGCGTTTCCGGCCAGAACGGCACGCCCTTAAAGGACAGATTGATCAGATCCGGTCCGGCGTAATGCCCCCAGGTCCGGGCCATGCGCCCGTCGGGCGCCGGCGTATTGGGCGCGTATTGAAAATAGACGTGATAGATGCCGTCTGCCTCGCAGAGACCGTTGGGGTCGTTGAGCCATCCGTCCGGCGGCATCAGATGATACGCCAGACGCCAATTATCCTTTTTCATTTGCTGTCCCCCTTTTCCGAGACGCTTGCGCCGGCACCTATTCGATTTCGATGACTGGTTCGCCCGGTTCCACCGGACCAGTCTTAACCGCTTTGACGCTCTTGAACTGGTCGCCGTTGGTGACGATTACCGGCGTATCCATGTGGTAGCCCGCCTTTTCGATGGCCGGGATATCAAATTCCAAGAGTTCCTGTCCGCGGGTGATGGTGTCGCCCGATTCGGCCAGCGCTTTGAAGTGTTCGCCCTTCAAATTGACCGTGTCAATGCCGACGTGAATCAGCACTTCGACGCCGTCTTCGGACACGAGGCCCAGCGCGTGTTTCGTATCGAACATCATCGTCAGTGTGCCGTCAAAAGGCGCGTAAATTTTACCTTCTTCTGGAATGATAGCCATGCCCGGTCCGAGGAGCTCAGCCGCAAAGGTTTCGTCGTGAATTTCCGACGACGGCACAGCCGTCCCTTTCACCGGCGCGTAAACGACTTTCAGCTTGCCGTCTTCTTCGACGTCCCCTTCCTTGTCGAGGATTTCGGCTTCCATTTCCTTCGCGGAGCCGGCCAGTTCCGGTTCAGGATCGCGGTAAATCACAAAGGAAATGCCGAAGGCCACCGCGAAGGCCACCGCCATCATAATCCCGTACTGAATCCAAAAGCCCGGTACAATCAAGAAGCCAAACAAGCCAGTGACGCCGTAGGCTGTCGCGCCGATGCCCATCCAGGAGGCGAGCATCCCGCCGACTGCCCCACCGATACACCCAGCGATAAAAGGCTTGCGGTAACGGACGTTGACCCCGAAGATCGCCGGTTCGGTGATGCCGAGGAAGGCAGAGAGGGATGCCGGGAAGGCCATCGCTTCCGTCTTCTTGTTTTTCGTCTTAAAGGCCACTGCCATAGCCGCGGCACCCTGGGCGACGTTGGCCGCCGTCGCGACTGGCATCCAGATATTCAAATGGGCGACGCTGCCGAGCATTTGGGCCTCGATCATGTTGTACATGTGGTGGAAGCCCGCGACCACCGTGAACGCGTAGACGAAGCCGATGATGAGCCCGCCGATGCCGAGGGGCATCCGAATCAGCGCAGTGGCGCCGGTGAGGATCCAGCCTTCTACTGTCGAGAAGATCGGTCCGATGACGATGAAGGTCAAAAGTCCGGTGACCAATACCGTCACCAGCGGCGTGACAAAGAGGTCGATCATTTCCGGCACGACCTTGTGGAGCCGTTTTTCCAAGAAGCACATGAACCAGATCGCGATGATGACCGGAATGACGTGGCCCTGATAGCCGACGTTTTTCACGGTGTAGCTGCCAATTTTAAGCAGCGCGTGAATTTCCGGGTTGGCAACCATTTTGCCGCCTTTGAGCACTGTCTGAGACCAGGCGTTGACCAGGCTCGGATGAATCATCACAAAGCCGATAACGGCCGCAAGAAATTGGTTGCCGCCGAATTTCTTCGCCGCGGAAATCGCGATCAAAATCGGCAGCATGGTCAGCGCGGCGCCGGCCATCATGTTGATGATCGTGTACCAGCCGCTGTCCGCCAGTGCCGGGTTGATCTGGGTGAGCCCGCCGAGGAGCCCGTTTAAAAGCCCGGAGGCGACGATGGCCGGAATGATCGGGACGAAAATATCCCCGAGTGTTTTAATCGCCCGCATGAACCAGTTCTGCTTGTCAGCGGCCGCCGCCTTGACGTCGTCCTTCGTGCCTTCCGAAGCACCGGAAAGCGCGATAAACTCGTCGTACACCTTGTTAACGGCGCCGGTGCCGATGATGATCTGAATCTGACCGGAGGCCTCGAACGCCCCCTTAACGCCGTCTACATTTTCAACGCCCGCTTTGTCAAGCTTGCTGTTGTCCGCAATGACCAGTCTGAGCCGCGTCGCGCAGTGCGCAGCGGACACGATGTTGTCCGGACCGCCGATGTGATCCAGAACCCCTTGTGCAGTTGCCTTGTAATCCATAATATCCTCTCTTCAATTATTTCTATTCGACCAAATGGGTTGAATTTATATAGTTTATTATAATAATTCTTCTTTTTTATGTAAATGTTTAAATGTACGATTTTTAAATATATTTTTGATTCAATACGCCGGGTTACCCTTTTGTGTTACAATGTGTATGTTTTTAGAATCAATCAAAATTTTTGGAGTGTCTATGCAAATTATTATTGTAGGATGCGGCAAAGTCGGATCGGCTCTGGCCGCAAAACTTTCCAATGAAGATCACAATGTCACCGCGATCGATACCAACGCCGAGCGCCTGAGACACCTGACGGACGTTTACGACGTCATGGGCATTTGCGGCAACGGCACGGATTATCAAATCCTCGAGCGGGCGGATATTCAAAACGCGGATATTTTGATCGCGGTCACTTTCAGTGACGAGGTCAATCTGCTGTGCTGCGTGCTGGCTAAGCGGGCCTCGGCCTGCCGCACCATTGCCCGAGTGCGCAACCCGATTTACTCGACGGGTCGGGATTACATCCGGCGGGAACTGGGGCTGGCCATGACGATCAACCCGGAACACGCGGCCGCGCGGGAAATCGTGCGCCTGCTGCGCTTCCCAACGGCCATCGGCATCAACAGCTTCTCAAAGGGCCACATCGAAATGTTCCGCTTCCGGGTGCCGGACCACTCACCGCTGATCGGCCAGGCGATCAAGGACGCCAAGATCCTCCAGACCGACGGGCTGATCTGCATCGCCGAGCACGGCGACGACATCATCATCCCCGACGGGAATTACGTCGTCTCGAAAAACGACAAGCTCTCCGTGATTTTAAGCCCGAAAAACGCGCTGAAATTCATCAGCGACGTGGGCTTAAAAACCGACACCGTCCGCAACACGATGATCATCGGCTGCGGCGAAATGGGCTATTACCTCGCAAAGATGCTGCTCAACATGGGCATCAAGGTCAAAATCATCGAACGCAGCCGCGAACGGTGCGAAATGCTGGCCGAACATCTGCACAAGGCGCAGATCATCTGCGGCGACGGCTCTGACGAAGACCTGCTGCGCGAGGAAGGCCTCGAGGAAATGGATTCCCTCGTCGCCTGCACCGGCATCGACGAAGAAAACATCATCCTTTCTCTCTACGCGAAGGGCAAAATCCGCCAGAAGGTCATTACGAAAATGAGCCGTCTGGAATTCAACGACGTCGTGCGCAGTCTCGACCTCGACTCGGTCATTAACCCGAAAATCATCACAACTGAAACGATCCTGCAGTACGTCCGGGCCATGGCCAATTCCTACGACAGCAACGTGGAAACCCTGTACAAAATCATGGACGACCGCGTCGAAGCGCTGGAATTCACCATTCGCCGCAATTCGCCGATCACGCATGTGCCTTTTGAGGATCTCCACTTCAAGAAAAACACATTGGTCGCCGGGATCTACCGAAAGAATCAGCTCATCATCCCCGACGGGCAATCTTATTTCATACCCGGGGACTCGGTCATCGTCGTCACCACGAATACCGGCTTTGACGAAATCGGCGACATTCTGGAAACGCGGGTGCACCCATGAACCGAGCTATGATTCGTTACGTCACCAGCTGGATCCTCCGAATTGAGGGGCTGCTGCTCTGCTCCTCGATCGTCATCGGTCTGATCTACCGCGAATTTGCTGTGCTGCCGGCGTATTTGATCGTCATCGCCGGCTGCGAGGGGATCGGCTTTTTGCTTTCCAAGCAGCCTGGCGACAACCGCATTTATCAAAAGAGCGGCTACATCACCGTCGCACTGGCGTGGATCGTCATGTCGGCCGTCGGCGCGCTGCCCTTCGTCCTGACCGGCGAGATTCCCAATTATATCGACGCCCTCTTTGAAATCGTCAGCGGCTTCACGACGACGGGCTCGTCCATTCTCAAAGACGTCGAGGCGGTCAGCCACGCGAGTCTGTTCTGGCGCAGCTTCTCCCACTGGATCGGCGGGATGGGCGTCCTCGTCTTCATCCTGATGTTCATCCCGATGAAGGGCGGCTCCCAGATGAATTTGATGCGGGCGGAAAGTCCGGGCCCGGATGTGTCCAAATTCGTGCCCCGGGTGCACAACACCGCCTCGATCCTCTACAAGATCTACATCGGCATGACCATTGGCCAGATCGTCTGTCTGTTGATCGCGCGGATGCCCTGGTTCGACACCCTGTGCATCACCTTCGGCTCCGCCGGGACCGGGGGCTTCGGCATTTTGAACTCCAGCTGCGCCAGCTACACGCCGGTTCAGCAGTGGATCATCACGATCGCGATGATCTCCTTCGGCGTGAACTTCAGCTTCTATTTCCTGCTGCTGTACCGCCACCCGAAGGAAGCCTTCAAAATGGAAGAAGTCCGGGCTTACATCCTCATCATCCTCGCGTCCATCGCGCTGATTACGGTCCAGATCTTCACCCGCACCGATCTCTACCACCATCTCAGCGACGCCGTGCGCGACGCGGCATTCCAGGTCGGCTCGATCATCACGACGACCGGGTTCTCGACGACCGATTTCAACCGCTGGCCGTCGTTCTCCAAATGGATTCTGGTGCTTTTGATGATCTGCGGCGCCTGCGCCGGCAGTACCGGCGGCGGCATGAAGGTCTCGCGCATCCTGGTTCTGCTCAAAACTTTAAAGAAAGAACTGCTCCAAATCGTGCATCCGCGGTCTGTCCGGAAAGTCATGCTCGACGGCGAAACGG
>DGWE01000089.1 GCA_002396065.1 Eubacteriaceae bacterium UBA4266 | reverse complement strand
GAAAGCTTTTCGTAGGCCGGGCACGGTGCAGGCTCGTTGGGGTCGCAGATGGTGACCGCGCCGAGACATTCCCGCCCCAGCATTTTGAGCAGGGTGAGGTAATCGTCGGCGTCGATGTGCATCCAGGCGGCGACGGAGCGGCGCGTGAAGCCCTCGGGCAGCAGCCCCTCGAAATAGTTTCGGGTGCTTTCAGGCGAAAAAGGGTCTTCCTGAAGGGGCAGGTGAAGGGAAATAGGCCGGGCATTTTCCCGGGAGAGGTAATCCGGCGCGTATTGAAACTGGGGCAGCGGCGAGTAGGCGTCCGACAGGGTGCCGACTAACACGGGCTGCCCGCAGATTTCAATCATGACATTTAACGCGTTCACGCGTTGGAGCCTCTGGCGTTGAGCGTCGTGTCGAGGCCGAGCAGGTTGGCCAGGTAGAGGGCTTTGCCGAGCTCGGCGGTGGGCTTGCCCCGTTCGAGGTCGGAAATAAAACTGATACTGAAGCCGGTAAATTCAGAGAGAAAAGCCTGTGTGTAATGCAGCTGCTTTCTGCGGTTGCGCAGGGCGGCACCAAATTCTAAGGTGTCATTAATTTTCATAAATGTAATTCCCCCATTTAATTAAAAATTAAGCCGAACGGCGAAAAAATAAAATGGTCGATAAAAAATGAGCCGTACGGCTTTATTTGTTTTGCAAGATGTATTATAAAAAAATTCGGAGGAATTGTCAAACGAAAGGCTTGACAATCTTAAAACGGCGTGATAACATGCTCAATTGAACTTTAGTGCAAAAATTTATACGTAATTTTTAAAAAAATTCAAAAAAATTTTTGTGTTTCTCAAAAAAAACTTTATAAATTGTGAATGCAAAAAGGCATGGATGGGCGTGAAACCGCTGATCAAAGGCGGTTTGAAGGAATTTTCAATTTTCCGGATTCGTTTTTCCGACTGATCAAAGGCCGGAAATTTCATCGATACCTTTTCTTTTTTGCTGTCTGAGTGTGTTTTTATTGGATTCGAAGGAGACAAACGCTAATGGTACAAGTACATCCTGTTCGATCTGGACTTCGTATCAGACAAAGCTTCTCGAAAATTGAAGAAGTTCTCGAGATGCCGAATCTGCTGGAGGTTCAGCTGGATTCCTACAAGTGGTTCCTGGAAAAGGGCCTGAAGGAAGTTTTCGACGACATGCGCGAAATCACGGACTACACTGGCAATCTCGTGCTGCAGTTCGTCGATTACGACCTGGAAGACAAAACGAAGTATTCGATCGAAGAATGCAAGGAAAGAGATCAAACCTATTATCAGCCGCTGAAAGTTCGCGTGCGCCTGATTAATAAGGAAAAGAACGAAGTCAAGGAACAGAAGGTTTATCTGGCCGATCTTCACAAAATGACGCCAACCGGCACCTTCATCGTCAACGGGGCCGAACGTGTCATCGTCAGTCAGCTGGTCCGTTCGCCGGGGTCGTACTTCACCTCAGAAATGGACAAGAAAAACCGTATTCCGCTGTATCAGTCCCAGATCATCCCGAACCGCGGGGCCTGGCTCGAATACGAATCCGACGCCAACAATCTGCTCTGGGTCAAGATCGACCGAACCCGTAAGATTTCTCTGACGCTGATGCTCAGAGCCTTCGGCCTCGGCGACGACAGCGACATCATCGGTGTCTTCGGCGAAGACCCGCGTTTGATCGAAACCATGAAGAAGGACGCGGCCGGGGAAGTCAACAACCGTATCAGCGGGCTTTTGGAAATTTACCGCCGACTGCGCCCGGGCGAACCGCCAACAGTGGAATCGGCGGAATCCCTTCTGACCTCGATGTTCTTCGACGACCGCCGCTACGATTTGGCGAAGGTCGGCCGGTACAAATACAACAAAAAATTGGCGATTGCGGCCCGCTTAATCGGTCAGGTCGCTTTTGACGACGTCATTGACGAAGAAACCGGCGAAATTTTGATCGAAAAGGGCCAGAAATTCGATAAGGCGACAGCCTGGGCCATCCAGAACGCCGGCATCAACACCGTCCGCGTGGCCGTCACCATTGACGGTGAAGAAGCGCCGTTCAACGTCATCGGCAACGACTTCGTCGATCTGACCAAACAGGATCTGCCTTTCGACGTGGCGGACCTCGGCATCAAGGAATTCGTCTACAAACCGGTGCTCGACGAAATCATGAACGATGAAGGCCTTACCGACGAAGAAAAACACGACGAAATCAAGCGTCGTCACCGTGAACTGGTGCCGAAGCACCTGCTCCACTCTGATTTGTACGCGACCGTTTCCTATTTTATGGGTCTGGAATACGGCATCGGCGAAACCGACGATATCGACCACTTGGGCAACCGTCGTCTGCGCTCTGTCGGGGAACTGCTCCAGAACCAGTTTAGAATCGGCCTGTCCAGAATGGAACGAGTGGTGCGCGAACGCATGAGCGTGCAGGATGACGAAATCCTGACGCCTCAGAGCCTCATCAACACCCGCCCGATCAACGCGGCGCTGAAGGAATTCTTCGGCTCCTCACAGCTGTCGCAGTTCATGGACCAGAACAACCCACTGTCAGAATTGACCCACAAGCGCCGTCTGTCGGCATTGGGGCCGGGTGGTTTGTCCAGAGAACGTGCCGGTTTCGAAGTGCGAGACGTTCACGACTCCCACTACGGGAGAATGTGCCCAATTGAAACCCCTGAAGGTCCGAACATCGGGCTGATCGGGTCGCTGGCGATTTACGCCCGCATCAACGAATACGGCTTTATTGAATCGCCTTACCGCCGCGTCGTCGATGGCGTGGCCACTGACGAAGTCGTCTACCTGGCCGCCGACGAAGAAGGGGAATACGCGATCGC
>DGWE01000095.1 GCA_002396065.1 Eubacteriaceae bacterium UBA4266 | reverse complement strand
CTCGAAAAAGAACAAGCCTATTTCGACAGCCGCATCGACACCATCAACCGGCAGATTGAAAAGGACGAGGCCTTAATTGAGCGCTTTCATCAAAAAAAATACCTGCTCCAGCAGCAGCAGGCCCTTGAAGAGCAGCAGGACGCCATCGAAAAAAACCGCCGCTGGGTCGCACTGAGCCGCAAAGTGCTCCAGATTCTCCCGGTTTACCGAAATCTGATGCGCCAGCAGCAGCGCGAGGCCAAATCTCAGGAGGCTCTGGCTGAAATCAAGGCCAAGCAGGCTGACACCAAGCAGCAGATCGAAGCGCTGCGCCCGCAGCTCGAAACCGTCAGCTCCGACGCCTACGCTCAGGACCTCAAGACCAAGCAGGATCGGCTCTCCCGCCTCACCGGCGCCAAGACGACCCTGGCGAAACTCACCGCCGCCAGCCGCGAGCTGGCAGCCTGCCGCCGTCAAATGCAGCAGCTGGACGCCCAGCGCCAGCAGCGCGAAGCCCTCGAGGCACAGATGGCCGAGAGCCAAAAGCAAATCCACGCCCTCAGCGAAAAACGCAGCCATGTACAAGGCGAGCTGATCCAAAAAGGCAGCGTCCAAAACGAAACGCGCGAAAGATTGACGCATTTAAAAGAACTCGGCACTATCTGCAGCCGCATGGCCGAGCGGCAGAAAGCCGTCGACGCCAACCGCCTGCTGTGTCAAAACAGCAGCGCCGAAATCGCGAAGCTTAAGCTGCGGGCGGAATCGCTGGAAAATAAGCTCAAGGCGACGGCCGCCGGACGGCTGGCCCAGACCCTGACCGACGGCGAGCCCTGTCCGGTCTGCGGCGCGGTGCACCACCCTGCACCCGCGCCAAACACCGAGCTGGACGCCGCCGACAAAGCCCTGCGGGTGTGCCGGGAGCAGCTGACCGAGGCTCAGCGCGCTGCCGACACGGCCCAGGGACAGATCGATCTGCTGAGCCGCGAGCTGACTGCCGACCGGCAGGTCCTCGACGAACGGACGTCCCGCCACCCGTGGATGGCCCCCCTCCTCGAGGGCGAGCTGGACGCTGTGCGCGGCGCCATCCGCGACGAACACAAACGGCTGAGCGCAGAAAATCAAGCCAATCAATCCGCGCAGGAAAAGCTGCAGGAAAACCTGACCCAAATTGAGCGCCAACTCGACACCCTGACCAAAACGGCCGCACAGAACGAAAAAATCCTGGCTCAGGCTCAAGACGACGCTGACAAACAGACGGCCCTTCAAAGCCAAATCGACCAGAAAACCGGCGCCATCGATCAGCTTAAAGCCGACATCGACGCGGTGCTGCCCGGATTGACCGCGGACGGCGGAGCAGCCCGGCTCGACGCCGAAATTGCCGGCCTTCAAAAGCAGGTCGACGACGCGGCCGGACGTCGGGACACCCTCAGGAAAAAGCAGCAGCAGCTCGAAAAGGATTTAGCCAGCGCCTCCGCCTCGACCGCCCAGCTCGAGCAGGCGGCTCATCAAGCCAAAGCGGCCCTCGAACAGGACCAGCAGGAATTCAACGACGCGCTGTCCGTCAACGGTTTGACCCGCGAGGTCTTCCAGGTGTACGAATCCCACGACACCAAGACCTTGACGGATCAGATTCAGTCCACCGAGCAGAAAATCGCGCGCTACGACGAGAACGTCCACACCATTCAGAGCCGGCTCGACGCCGTCGAAGAGGAGCTGGCGGGCAAGACGATGCCCGATCTCAGCCAGAATCAGACCCGGCTCGATCACTACAAATACTGGCACAAGCGCGTGTCCGACGCCATTGCCGATCTGACCCTCCGCGTAAAGACCAATACCGATCAAATCGCGCGCATCCGCAAGACATTGACCCGTCAGCAGGTGGCCGAGCATCAAAAGCGGATTGCCTGCGATCTTTACGACACCGTCAAGGGAAAGGTCAAGGACTGCCCAAAGATCAGCTTCGAGCGCTACATCCTCTCGGCCTACCTCCAGGACATCCTGTTGTCGGCCAACACCTTCCTCGAGGACATGTCCGACTCCCGCTACCACCTCACCCTGGCCGATCAGCCCGAGGGCAAGAGCAGCCGGGGACTCACCATTCAGGTGTACGACGATTTTACCGGCAAAGAGCGGCCAGCCGCGTCCCTTTCCGGCGGCGAAACCTTCATGGCCGCGCTGTCGATGGCCCTCGGCCTTTCGGATCGGGTGCAGAGCGAAAGCGGCGGTATCCAGCTGGATACCCTGTTTATCGACGAGGGCTTCGCGACCCTCGACGCCGACGCGCTGGACAATGCGATGAACTGCCTGGCCAGGCTGCAGCGCAACGGCCGCGTCATCGGCATCATCTCCCACGTCAGCGAGCTGCTGGATCTGGTTGACGACAAGATCATCGTGCGCAAAACGGAGGGGGGCTCCTACGTCAACGTCGTATCTGCTAAAGCGTAAAGTCTTAAGAATTTGCAAAGCTTATCTGATTTTTATATAATAGTTCTGTTAAACTAGAATTTGGAGTATTTATGAATCGCATGGAAAAACCCAATAAGACTTACGTGTCCAAGCCTCGGAAACGGCTTGGCATCTTCTGTCTCATTATGGACGCGGTTTACGTCATCCTCGGTCTCAGCTTTTATCAATACAACAACCTGCCGTCCCTCTATCAGCACATTCTGTCCTACGTGTGGATTGCTTTGATGGCGGCCGCGCTGATCGCGGCGCTCATCGGCATTTTTGCGAGCAAGGAATACGAGCTCTTCCGCAGCTGCATGTTTGAAACGGTGATTCTCGCCGCTCAGGGCGTGTGGCTCGGCGCCTCGAGCTCTCTGATGCTCGTCAAAAATCAACAGGCGCCCTTCCCGATGTATTTTCTCATTGGGCTGTTCTGCCTCCTCGCCATCGGCCTCTTCGTTCAGATCGACGCGATCTGGTTCCGTTCGATCATGCATTTCATGATGAAGGGCGCTGACAACATGGTCGAAATTGAAACCCAGCCGCAGGCGAAACCCGCGTCGACGCCTCAAGCTACAGTGCACCAGGGCACAGTCACCCTCGACACCACGCATCTCAAGCGCAGCACGATGCGCCGCCAGACTCAGGCCCATCCAAAGATTCAGGTCATCGATCAAAACGAGGCCCGCAACGCCGTGAAACAAGCTCAGGCCAAGGCCAGAGCTAAACAGGTGCTGGCCGAAGATTTCGAAAAGCGCAGCCGCAGCACATCGCGCACCGCAGCACAGTCCGCTGAAAAACGTGCAGCTCAGCCCCGCAGAGCTGAAAAACACGCCACTGCGCAGAGTCAGCCAAAGCCAAAGCGCGAACCGATCTTCACCGAAGTGAAACGGGAAACGCCGGCTCACCAGGCCAAACGCACCCCATCGCATCATACGAAACCAATCCAAGCGCAAAGACAGGCTGCCACAGAACAGCGCCGAAAGCCTGCACAGCCGCGGGTCCACGTCCAGCAGCCTGAAAGCAAGCGGCGTGCTGACACTCAGCCAATCCGTCATGCACAGCCGGCACGCCAGACTGCGCAGCCCGCTGCTGACGCGACCACGAAATGGGAACCGAGAAAAGTCCGTCAGGCTGAAGCATCAGCGAAAAGAACCGCACAGCTGAAGGCTCGAAAATCGGCGATGCGCACCCACACGCCTTCGGCCTCTGCCGCCGACGCCGCTTCTCATACGGAAACGCCGCAATGGGCCACTCAGCGCAAGCGCCGGCCCAAAACCCATCATTACACGAACCGTTCCTCGCGCCTGTTCATCCGAGACAACGACGACGAATAAGCCTGCGATTCATTTTAAAATCAACGGCGCCGGTTTTGCAGTTTCGACTGCTTAACCGGTGTTTTTTATTTCCTTTGAATTTTTTTAAATAAGACTTGATTTTTATTTTTGAACTGCTATAATAATCAAGTAAGCTTTTTGAGAGCAGATGCGCCAATAGCTCAGCTGGATAGAGCGTTCGGCTACGAACCGAAAGGGCAGGGGTTCGAATCCCTTTTGGCGCACCACTTTTTTTGTTTTGGCCTCATGGCTTTATTTTTTTGTCTTTTTTTGAGAATTTCTGCTTTTATGCTATAATCAATCTTAATCATTTATTAAATTTAGGAGTTATTGATTTTATGGCTATTAAAATTGCACTGGTTCTCATTTTCTTTGCCGTCATGCTCGCGATCGGCTTCTACTGCAGAAAGCGCGCGACGGATGTCAACGGCTTCGTCCTCGGGGGGCGCAGCGTCGGGCCCTGGCTCACAGCCTTCGCCTACGGGACTTCCTATTTCTCTGCGGTCGTTTTCGTCGGCTACGCCGGTCAGTTCGGATGGAAATACGGTATCGCCGCCACCTGGGCCGGAATCGGCAACGCGCTGCTCGGCTCCTTTCTCGCCTGGACAGTTTTGGGCCGCCGCACCCGCATCATGACCCAGCACCTCAACTCCGCGACAATGCCTGACTTTTTCGGCAAGCGCTTCGACAGCGACGCGCTGAAAATCGCCGCGTCGGTCATCACCTTTATCTTCATGATCCCGTACACGGCGTCCCTCTACAACGGGCTGTCCCGTCTTTTCGGCATGGCTTTCCACATCGACTACAGCGTCTGCGTCATCGTCATGGCGATTTTAACCGGCGTTTACGTCATCGCCGGCGGCTACATGGCGACGGCGATCAACGACTTCATTCAGGGACTGATCATGCTGGTCGGCATTGTCGCGGTCATCGCCGCGGTGCTCGCCAGCAAGGGCGGCTTCATGGCAGCGCTGGACAAAATGGCCCGGGTCAGCGACCCGACGATTTCCAAGACCCCCGGCGTCTTCGCGTCCTTCTTTGGGCCCGATCCGCTGAACCTGCTCGGGGTCGTCCTGCTGACCTCCCTGGGGACCTGGGGGCTGCCGCAGATGGTGCAGAAATTTTACGCCATTAAGAGCGAAAAATCCATCGACACCGGCACTGTCGTCTCGACAATCTTCGCGTTCATCGTCGCCGGCGGCTGCTATTTTCTCGGCAGCTTCGGCCGCTTGTTTGCGGGACAGATTGACGTGGTCAAGGACGGCTACGACGCGATCGTCCCGACGATGATCTCAGGCCTGCCGGATCTTCTCATCGGCGTGGTCATCGTGCTCGTTCTGTCGGCGTCGATGTCGACGCTGTCTTCCCTCGTGCTGACCTCCAGCTCGACAATCACCCTGGATTTGATCCGCGGTCAGTCCAAAAAGCACATGAACGACGACACCCTCGTCGCCATTATGCGCGTCTTAATCGTCGTCTTTATCGCGATCTCCGTCGTCATCGCGCTGATTCAGTACCACTCGAACGTGACCTTCATCGCGCAGCTGATGGGCATTTCCTGGGGCGCGATGGCCGGCGCCTTTTTAGCGCCCTTCCTCTACAGCCTGTATTGGAAAGGCACCACCGCCGCGGGCTGCTGGTGCAGCTTCATTTTCGCGGTCTGCTTTATGCTTGTCGATCTGTTTTCCGGCGCCCACCTGCCGACGGTGCTCCAGTCGCCGATCAACGCTGGTGCTTTCTGCATGGTCGCTGGCCTCGTGATCGTGCCCGTCGTCTCGCTGTTCACAAAGAAGCCCGACGCCGAACGCGTCGAAGCCACCTTTGCCTGCTACGGCAAAAAGGTGCTGGTTGAACAGCGCGAAGCCCTGTCCGACAGTGAAGACGCGTAAACGCGCAGTATTGCATAAAAATAAAAGCGTTTGGCTGAGACCATGGTCTCGGTCAAACGCTTTATTGATTGCTTTTGATTTGCTGCTTCTCCGATGTAGATGATACAGTTTTGAAATTTAGTTAATATATTTTTTCATCAATCGATACACCAAATCAGCGGCAATTTCTTTATTTTTAATTAAAAATACGGTTTCACTTTATCAAAAAAAATTTTGTTTTTTTGACAAAATAAGTTACCGCTAAATTGCGTATAAGCGATGCTGATATTCCCCGTGATTTTTGTTTTTGGGCATAAAAAAACGCTCAATCTGAGCGAAACTATTAAATGTATTGCAAAACTCTCAAAATGCAGTGGAACCGCGTTGAAATGACAACTTTATCGTAATTAAATTGGACTATTTGAAAAAAATCGTTTCTGGATCTTCGATCTGTAAAATTTCGATCATTTTATCGATTTCATCCGATCCAAAGACCCCCCTCGCTCATCCGATCAGAGAACTCGCTTTGAGACAAGCCGATAGCCTCAGCTAATTGTTCGTCACGGTAGCCCTGATTTTTCATAATGATACGCAATTCTGCTGTGTCAATCATTTTCCCTTCCCTTTTCTTTTTCTTTTTCTTTTTCTTTTTCTTTTTCTTTTTATTTTTATTTTTATTTTTATTTTTATTTTTATTAGTATCTTTTTAGTTAATTTTATTTTCTCACCTTTTTCTAAGGTTGTCAAGTTATAATTGTATTAAAATTCTTTTACATGCTATAATGTAAATAAATATAAATGTATAAATGAGATGGATATTCAATGAAAAAAGAAAAAGCAACCACAACTCAAACTAAAGAGCCAGTCATCACCAAAGGAAAGCGCATTCGCAGCCTTCGGATGCAGCGCGGTTTCCGTCAGGAACAGCTGGCCCGCATCATCGGTGTTTCCAAACAGACCATGTACAAATACGAATTCGACATTGTCACCAACATTCCGTCGGATAAAATTGAAGCTCTCGCCGAAGTGCTCGGTGTCTCTCCCGCGTACATCATGGGCTGGACCCGCGACGCCGATCCAAGCCAGCTGCTCCGAAATCACCTCTCTGAACCTGAAGGTCTCTACAAATACAATTGTCTCGACGAACACGGCAAGCTGGCAGTCGACACGATCTTAAATCTCGAGTACGAACGCTGCAGCGGCCACGGTGACGGTGATCCCATTCAGGACATCAAACTTGGAGATCAATAAAATTTAATTTTGCATACTTACCTTTCACTCTGTGTCCCGTACACACCCATTGCTTGTTTTTCAATGATATTTTCGCTACAATAAAGGGAAATTGTTGAAAGGAATTTCCACTTTATGCGCACTGAAAAAAAAGCTGCCGTCCAGAATGGCGTCGCTAGACTGGTGCTCACCGTCGCAATTATTGCACTGGAGTTTTATCTCCTATACGCCGTTTTTGTCAAACTCTATACCGCTTTCGCCTGGATTCACACCTGTGTGCGCATCGCGTCGCTGATCGTCAGCATTATCATTTTCGGCGAACGCCGCAACGCTGGTATCAAAATGCCGTGGATCATTTTAATCCTGCTCTTTCCGGAATTTGGGCTTTTACTGTACACGCTCGGCGGGCGGATCAACGTCACCAAGCCCATGCGCAAGCGCTACGCGGCCATCGACAAGCTGCTGCACCCGATGATGGCGCAAGACGCTGCCGTCGCCAAAAAGCTTCGGGAAACCGATCCGGCGCTGGCCAATATCTGCCACTACGTCCGCCATTACGGCCCCTACCCGGTCTACGACAATACGGCCGTTCAATTTTACGATATGGCGGATCAGGCCCTCGAGGCGATGAAGGCCGATCTGCGCCGCGCCGAGCATTTTATCTTTATGGAATACTTCGCGATCGAAGACGCAGAAGCCTTCGCCAGCATCTACCACATCCTCAGACAAAAGGTTAAGGAAGGGGTCGAGGTGCGCCTGTTTTACGACGACATCGGCAGCATTGGCTTCATCAACCAGAGCTTTATCAAGAAAATGGCCGCCGACGGTATCCAGTGCCGGGATTTCAATCCGGTCATTCCCCTCCTCAATGTATTTATGAACAACCGCGATCACCGCAAATTCACGGTTATCGACGGGAAGGTCGCTTACTCCGGCGGCTACAACCTCGCCAACGAATACTTCAACATCACCCACCCCTACGGTTATTGGAAGGACACCGGCATCCGCCTCGAGGGCTCTGCCGTGCGCTCTTTCACGCTGATGTTTTTCGAAATGTGGAACGCCGTCAAAAACACCGACACGCCGGACGAAATCGACACGAAATATTTCGCCCCTTGGGAACCGGTCGAAGGCGCCGAAGGCTACGTCCAGCCTTACGCGGACAGTCCCTTGGATTTTGAACACGTCGGCGAGGACGTCTACCTGAACCTGATCAAGAACGCCAAGCATTATTTCTACCTGACCACGCCTTATCTGATTCTCACCGACGAAATGTCCCGCGAGCTCGGCCTGGCCGCCAAGCGCGGCGTCGACGTGCGTATCATCACCCCCGGTGTGCCGGACAAGCCCCTCGTCTACGCGCTGACGCGGTCATATTATTCCCAGCTCGTGCAAAACGGTGTGCGCATCTTCGAATATCAACCCGGTTTCATTCACGCCAAGCAGTGTATCTGTGACGGCGAGGCCGCTACCGTCGGCACGATTAATTTAGATTACCGCAGCCTTTACCTGCATTTCGAGTGCGGCGTCCAGCTGATCAAGGTCCCGGCGATTCAAAACATTCTCGCCGATTTCAACCACACCTTCACTCTCTGCTATGAAGTCACGCAAACCTATCAACGGGAACACCTTTCCCTGTTCCGCCAGTTCATCCAGTCCTTTCTCAGACTGTTCGCCCCGCTTTTGTAAACACGAGACCGCTGCCGCGGTCTTTTTTACTTGCCCCCTTTTATTCCCGCTTTCTTGTGGTAAAATATAAGGGCAAAATAACACATGATCATTTGTACGGAAGATCACGATCATTGGAGGTAATATGAGATACGAAAATGTCAAGAAGACCGACCCAGCGGTCTACGATATCATGCGCAAGGAATGGCACCGTCAGCAGGACGGTCTTGAACTGATCGCGTCAGAAAACTTCGTCTCGGAATCGGTGATGGACTGCATGGGCAGCCACTTGACGAATAAATACGCAGAAGGGCTGCCGGGTGCGCGCTATTACGGCGGGTGCCAGTTCGTCGACGAAATCGAACAGCTGGCCATCGACCGCGCCTGCAAACTCTTCGGCGCCGACCACGCCAACGTCCAGCCTCACTCCGGTGCCCAGGCCAACACGGCGGTCTACCTCGCACTGCTCCAGCCGGGCGACACCGTCATGGGCATGGCCCTCGATCAAGGCGGCCATCTGACCCACGGCTCAAAGGTCAATTTATCAGGCAAGCTCTACAACTTCGTACCTTACGGGGTCGACAAAAAGACTGAATTAATCGACTACGACGCTTTTGAAGCCCAGGTCAAGGAAGTTAAACCGAAACTCGTCGTCGCTGGCGCTTCCGCCTATCCGCGCATCATTGACTTCGAACGCATGGCCAAGATCTGCCACGACAACGGCGCCCTTTACATGGTCGATATGGCCCACATCGCAGGGCTCGTCGCTGCAGGCCTGCACCCGTCGCCGGTTCCAGTCGCCGATATCGTCACGACGACGACACACAAGACTTTACGCGGGCCGAGAGGCGGCCTCATCCTCTGCAAAAACGAATTTGCCAAGGCCATCGACAAAGCCGTATTCCCAGGCACTCAGGGCGGCCCGCTGATGCACACAATCGCCGCGAAGGCTGTCTGTTTCAAAGAAGCGATGACCGACGAATTTGTCGCCTATCAGAAACAGATCGTCAAAAACGCCGCTGTGCTCGCAGATGAACTTGCCAAACGGGGCTTCCGCATTGTCTCCGGCGGCACCGATAACCACTTGATGCTCGTCGATGTGTCCGCAGTCGGCATGACTGGCAAAGAAGCGGACGAAACCCTCGAATCTGTCGGCATCACCGCAAACAAAAACACGATCCCTTACGACACGCAGAAACCTTTCATCGCCAGCGGTGTCCGCGTCGGCACACCGGCTGTCACCACCCGCGGCCTGGTCGAAGAAGATATGCACGTCATCGCTGACATCTTCGAAGACGCGCTGATCAAAAAAGATCCGGAAGCGGCAAAGGCCAAGGTCAAATCCCTGACCGACAAATACCCGCTGTACCCGGATCTGATGTCTGACGACTGATGGACGGCAAAGATTACAAAACCGTGCTGACCGCCGCCGAGGCGGAACAGACGATCAACAAGTCCCGGTTCATCGGCGTCGTGTTTCACGCCGAAACCGAGGACGACGTCGCAGCGGAAATCGCAAAGCTCAGAAAAAAGCATTTCAAAGCGACTCACGTCTGCTCGGCCTACGTGCTGGGCACCAACCCGCCGCGGGAAAAGGCCAGCGACGACGGTGAGCCTTCGGGTACAGCCGGCCGGCCGATTCTCGACGTCATCTTAAGACGGGGTCTCAAAAACGTCGGCGTCGCGGTGGTGCGGTATTTCGGCGGCGTCAAGCTCGGCGCCGGCGGGTTGATCCGCGCCTACTCCGGCACCGCGTCCCTCGTGCTCGACCACGCACGCATCGTCGGGAAAATCTGGTCGGACACCGTCCGCGTCGTCATTCCCTACCCGATGTACGGCGGGCTGATTCAGAAACTCACCACCTCGGGCAAAGCCTCGTGGCAGCCGGTGCAGTCCCGTTTCGAAGAGACGGTCACCTTAGATTTCGAAGTGCCTGTCGGCGAAACGGCCGAATTTACCGCCTTTTTAACCGATCAAACCGCTGGTCAGGCAGTGATCACCACAGGTGAGGCCAAATGGGTCGACACGCTGATTTCAGCGCCAGAAAAGTAAAAAGAATTGGAAACACCACAGTCTCTGCTTTTACAACAGCAGGGGCTGTTTTTTTATGTTTGGATTGGGAAAAATATTCAGCTAAAAGAAAAACGCGCCCTGA
>DGWE01000049.1 GCA_002396065.1 Eubacteriaceae bacterium UBA4266 | reverse complement strand
CCCAGTTTTTCGTGAAGAACCAAATTTTTTGTAAAAAAAAACCTGAAGTGAAACACTTCAGGATATTTTTAAATTGGTGACCCCTGGGAGATTCGAACTCCCGTAGCCGCCGTGAAAGGGCGGTGTCTTAACCGCTTGACCAAGGGGCCATTTTTAAATGGTAGCGGCGAACGGGGTCGAACCGCTGACACTACGGGTATGAACCGTATGCTCTAGCCAACTGAGCTACGCCGCCATAAAAAAATGGTTGCGGGGATAGGATTTGAACCTATGACCTCCGGGTTATGAGCCCGACGAGCTACCAAACTGCTCCACCCCGCGACGAGATGATAAAATATAAGTGGTGCCGGAGACCGGAATCGAACCGGTACGATCGGTTAGGATCGCAGGATTTTAAGTCCTGTGCGTCTGCCAGTTCCGCCACTCCGGCGTTCACATATAGCACCTGTTTTTCAAGGACAAGAGCTATTATAATCTAAGCCCCTGCCCTTGTCAACTCTTTTTTTATTTAATTTTTATCTTTTTGTTACAGACCAAAGTGTACGATGGCGGCGCCTTCCATATTGTCCCGGCCGCACACCGTGATCTGCTTGGCGTCGACACAGCGCATGACCGCGTTTAAGATCGACGTGCCGGCCACGATGATATCCGCGCGCCGCGGCTGAAGACCGGCGATTTTTTTACGTCCTTCGAGATCCCGGGCCGCGAGGTCGGTTTGCATGTCAGCTACATCAGCGGCCGAAAGCGTGCTCATGTGAATCTTCGATTCGTCGTACACCGTCATGTGCTGACGCATCGCCGAACACGTCGTAATGGTGCCGCCGATGCCAACAAGGGTCGTGTCTTGAGGCAGCATGTGTGCCTCGAGCAGCGTGGCAACCTGTTCCTTCACGTGGGCTTCAAGGCTTTCAATCGACGCTTTACGCGGCGGGTCCTCGCGGATAAATTTCTCCGTATCGCGGACCGCCCCGATGTTCAGACTCTTGTCCCAAGCGATGCCTGCGGCGCTGCTGCCGCAGATCAGCTCTGTGCTGCCGCCGCCGATATCGGCAATGAGAATATTGCCGGAAAAGCACGAAGAGACGCCGTAAAAACCGTATTTCGCTTCGGTGTCGCCGTCGACAATGTCAATCGCAATCCCTGTTTTTTCGAGAACCGGCGCTGTCAAAGCCGACGCGTTCCCCGCGTCGCGCATCGCACTGGTGCCAAAGGCGTAAATTTCCTCCACGTCCTCGGCGTCGGCAATGCCCTTGAGTTCCACCAGCGCGTCGATACTGCGCGCCACCGAGGTTTCGGCCAAATTACCCGAAGCGTCGACGCCGTGTCCGAGGCGCGTCGAGCGCAAATACTTTTTGACATTCGCGAAAGGCTGGGCCTTTCCGTTGTAGTCGAACAACATCATCCGAATGGAGTTGCTGCCGATATCGATCACGCCGTAGCGTTTTTTTGTCTGATTCTGTCTCATTGATCCACCCCCGTCGTCGTGGCGCCGTCCTGGGAATCGGACGTGTTTTTCTGTTTTGCTTCCGCCGCCTGTTTTTCAGCCTTCTGCTGCTGCTTTTTCGCTTCCGCCTGGCTGTTGACTTTAATGACAATCTGCTCGTCCGGATAGACCAAGCCTAAATTTTTGTGGGCGATATACTCCACGTAGTGTTTGGATTTGATCGATTTGAGCTCATTATTCAGACGGTTGGACCGTTTCTTTTCGGAGACCAGATTCTGCTGCAGCTCGCGCTTTTGAGCTTCAAGGCGGACGATCTGAGAAATCTTCGTGCCGTAAAGGGTGCCGACAATCGCGACAATGCCGATGATGACGAGCAGGCGGATGCCGTTTTTCGACAGCCAATCCGCGAGATTCACGCGCTTCGGCCTCCGCTTTCTCCGTTTACGCTGCCCAGCCATGTTAGGATTCAATCACCGAATACAAATTTTCGGCGTCTTCCTTCCGAACGTGTTCCGGCGTTGCGAGCACCTTGACCTTTTGGGTTGAGCCGCCCATCGACAGCATGATAATGTCCCCTTCCTTGATCTGGGTACCAGCCTTGGCGACCTGACCGTTGACGGCGATGCGTCCGCTGTCGCAGGCCGCCTTGCTCACCGTGCGGCGCTTAATCAGCCGTGAATTTTTCAAAAATTTATCGATCCGCATTTTCCCTCCTAAAAAATAAAAGCCGGAATGCTCCGGCTTTTCCCATGTTCACTTAGTTCAATGCATCTTTAAATGCTTTACCTGCCTTGAAGGCCGGAGCATTTGAAGCCTTAATTTCAATCGGTTCTTTTGTTCTCGGATTGAGACCCTGTCTTGCAGCTCTGTGGCGGACATCAAAAGTACCAAATCCGACTAAAGAAACTTTGTCGCCTTTCTGTAATGCTTCAACGATGCTTTCAGTAAAAGCAGACAGTGCTTTTTCAGATTCCTTTTTGGATAAACCTGACTTTTCTGAAATTGATGCAACTAACTGTGTTTTATTCATTGAGTTCCTCCATGGATTTCTATTCAAATATTTCCTTACTATTATAAGCGCGAACCCTTAGAAAAGACAAGCAATTTCTGTGCTGAAATAAGAAAAATTAATGATTTGCGTCCAATTCCTGTTCATCAATCATGCGGTCGTTGAATTCTTTAAGCAACAGCTCAGGCTGAAGATGGTTTAACCTCGCCAAATCGGCAGCCGCCGCCAACATTTTCTGAAGGGCCTCGGCCTGTTGTTCCGGTTTGTCCGCTCCCTCGAGCGCATCAGCTGCGCCGCGGACCTGCTTGAGATCAAAGGCCTCGTCCGTTTTGCGCCTGCCGCTTTTCGCAAGCTTCTTCTGAATTTTTTCGGAAGCCATCAGCGCCGGAAAGTCCTTCGGGATCCGGTGCAGCTCGTCTGTGAGGGACGCGCTGTGCTTTTCCGCCGCCTTGAGCTTGTCCCAGTCCACCTCGTCGGGCGTCAGATCACCGAAAACGTGGGGATGACGGTAAATCATCTTTTCATTGATGCCCTGAATGACATCGGCCATCGAAAACGCATCGTCTTCCTCACCGATCTGCGCGTGAAAGACGATTTGAAACAGCAGATCTCCCAGCTCCTCAACCAGATTTTCCGTGTCTTTCTGATCAATCGCCTCGATTACCTCGTAGGTCTCTTCTAATAAATAGCGCTTCAGCGACTCGTGGGTCTGCTTTTTGTCCCACGGGCACCCGCCCTCAGAGCGCAGCGCCGCCATCACGGCGCACAGCGTCGAAAGCTGCCGGGGATCTAAATTGAGACAATCCTTCGGATCTTTCATCGGCTGAATACCTTTCTCCGGAGACCGACGATGCGGTGATAAATCGGCATCAGTCTGCGCTTGCCCGGCATCACGTCCATTTCTTCGTCAGAGAGCACACCGGTGAACACAATCATAAAGCTGTAAACCAAAACCGCCACGATAAAAGCCAGCAGCATCGCGATCACGTTGCCGGTGTGCGGGTACAGACCGTTGTAAACGCCCGCCGTAGCCAGCCCCATGACGGCAGCCGATACAATCGGCTTGAACACCGACTGGCGCCAGTGGATGCGCACGCCGGTGAATTTCTTGACGCAGACGTAATTGGCCACGGTCAAATAAATGAAGGTCAGCATGTAGTCGATGCCCATCCCGTAAATATTGATCGACGGAATGGCCATCGTGATCCACCCGGTCACCGAGAATACGATAATCCCGAGACTCAAGGTCACCAGCGGGACACGGAACTTGTCAATGGATTGGAGAATGCTCTGGAAGGTGTTCGAGAGCATCATGAACATCGTCGCGTAGGCGAAAACCTGCAGCATGCCCGGCCCGTACTTGGAGCCCGGGAAGAGCAGGCGGAAAATCGCGGTCGACAAAACCGACATGCCGACGCAGAAGGGCAGTCCGGCCAGAATGATGATGCGAATCGCCAGGTCAATCTTGTGATTCATGACCTTCTTTTCGCGCAGTGCAAAGGATTCCGATATGGCCGGAATCATCGCCACCGCCAAATTTGAGGAAATGACGAGGGGCACATTCACCAGCGTATCGACGTTGGTGAAATCGCCGAACATTTCCGTCGCGGTATGGGCGGAAATCCCGGCGACGCTGAGCCGGCCGACGTAGATAAAAGAGTTGATCGTCGCAAACAGCGAAACGATGACCGATGTCAGCGTGACCGGAATCGCGATGATGACGAGGCGCTTTAAAATACTCTGCCAGCGTCTCGGATGGCTGCGGGTCGTCTTTCTGAGTTTCTTCCGATAGGTCGACATGAAAATCCAGAACACGTAGACCAAAAAGAGCGCCGCGATGATGCCGCCGGCGGTCGCGCCGAAAACAGCGCCGCCGACACTTTTCCCAACGTCATGTCTGAGCCCATGCATGAAATACCAGCACAGGAAAATTCCGAGGGCCACTCGGACAATCTGTTCGAGGATTTGGGAGACGGCCGTCGGCGTCATAATCTGGAAGCCCTGGAAAAAGCCTCTAAAGGCCGAACACACCGAAATGATAAACGGCGCCGGCGCGATGGCGATGATCGCCGCGTAGCTTTCCTTCGGCCAGTGGGCCAGGCGGATGATGGCGTGGGCGCCAAATCCCAAAATCAAGCTGGAGACCGCGCCTAGAATGAGCAGCGCCGTCGTCGACACCTTGAACACGTCCTTCGCCCCGCGGTAATCGCCAACAGCCGTGCTTTCCGAAACCATTTTAGAGATGGCAACCGGAATCCCGACCGTCGACACCATCAGGAGCATGTTGTAAATGTTCGTCACGTTGCCGTAAATGCCGTTGCCGAAGCTGCCGACAATGCGGTATAAAGGGACCTTGAAAAACAGCCCGAGCAGCCGGGATAAAAATCCGGCTGCCGTCAAAATGGTTGCGCCCTTTAAATAACTACTTGCTTTTTTACTCACGTTAACCCTCTAAACAATTTTCCTCATTTAATGCGTTTTTCGTAGGTCTTGACCTTGAAGGTCTTCTTTAGCTTTTCCGCGTACAGTTCTGAGGCGGACTGAATCGGATCGTTCATGCGCAGGCGGGTAGCCTTGTTGAATTTCTTCGTCAACTTCTGATAGGCTGGCTTGCCCTTTTCTTTCTGAACGGCTTTCTTCAATGCGGCCTTGTGATTCTTCCAGCTGTCGTTCTTTCCGGAGCTCTTGTCGTAGACGTAAATTACGTGGTAGCCGTAGGAGGTCTGAATCGGTCCCACGACGGAATTTTTATTGGCACTGAACGCAGCCTTTGAGAAGTTTTCGACCATATCGCTGCTCTTGAACGCGCCCAAATCCTTGGCTTCTTCGACCTTGCTGTTGTCCTTGTATTTGTCCATGATCTTTTTGAAGGCGCTCTTGGTCTTGACGTTTTTGGCTTCCTTGTAAATCTGCTGAGCCAGCTTCTTATCGCTCGTCAGGATGTGGCAGGCAGAAACAGTGCTCGGGCTGTAGGTATCCTTGTGGTCGTTGTAATAGTCTTCCATGGCCTTGTCGGTGACCTTCACGCCGCTGTAAATTTTATCTTTGACCGCTTGTTTAGCTGCGGCAGCCTTCGCGCTTTTCTGCTGTTCTTTTTTGTAGGCGTTAATGTCGAAGCCTTCAAAATTTTCGCTAAGGTAGCTTTTAAGCACGCTGTCCGACTGGAAGAACTGCTTGGTGTAGGCCGACAAATTGTCGTTTTGCTTTTTGATCGCCGATTTTGTAATTTTGATGTCGTGTGCCTTGCAGTAGGCAATCCATTTGCGTTCGGTGTTGATCGCCTTGAAGGCCTTGCGCCCCAGCTGCTTCTGGGTATCACTGTCAGACGACGGCGCCTGACCGGAGCTCGCGTAAGCCGACAGCGTCTGCTGAATCATCTGATAGTAGTATTCGCCGTGAGTCACGCTCTTGCCTTCGACAGAACCGACCGGGGTCTTCAAGAATGCATCTGGATTTTTCGAAAGCTTCTTGTCGTATTTGGCGATAGCCTTCTGCGCGTAGGCCGTGGTTACGGCGTTGTCTTCCATAAATGCCGCAAAAGATTTGTCAGTCGTCAGATAGGTTTTAAGGATACTGCTGTATTTTTTAGCCGCCTGCTTCTTGATCGCCTTATAAGCCTTTTGTCCAGACTTGCGTTGGGTGTCTTCGTCAACCTTCTGCTTGTCTTTCTTTGCTTTAGCCGCAAAGACTTCAGTCTGTATCAGCTGATCGTAGGTGTCCTGCTTCAGCGTTTTGAGGTCCGACCCTGTCGGCATCGACTGGCCGTTGACCGAATAGGTCAACGCGATGTAAGCCATCGTGTTGTTAAATTCCGCTTTTTTGATTTTTTGCCCGTTAATCTCGGCAATGACCTGTGCCCGGTCTCTGACGCCGTTGACGTTCACCAGCGCGCACCCCGACGTCCAGACGCCGATCATCCCGACACAGAGGATCAGGGCCGCTGCCTTCAGCCATTTCTTTCCCATTATTCGTTTTTTCAAAACGTTCTCCTTTAGCAAATCAAAATTATGGTGTAATCATATCATATTTAGGCCTGGCCATTCCACATTTTAAGAAATTTGATGACCGTTTGGCACCGCATTCTGGCATTTTGACCCCGAACGCCGATGGACCAGACATTATCCCGACGGGGATCGCCCTTGAATTTAATATCGAATTGGTCAAACAGTTTTTGAATCACCGCGCCGTTCGGCATCTCGATCGTTGCTTTTTCGTCGAAGAAAAACAAGATTTTGTCTCCCTTTTCCCGAATTTCGGTAATTTGATGGGCGCCGGCCAGACTGCTCATCAGCGACAGCGTCAGCAGATTCTGAACGGACTGAGGCATTTTCCCGAAGCGGTCGGTCAATTCGTCCTCGACCATGCGGGCGTCCTCTTCGTCGGAAATGGTTGCGATTTTCTTGTACACGTCGTATTTAACCACTTCGCTTGCGATGTATTTTTCAGGGATAAAGGCGTCGACGTTCATCGCGATCTTTACCGGCACTGCTTCCTTGTGTTCGACCTGGCCGCCCATGTGTTCGGCCACCGTTTCTTCGAGAATTCTGCAGTACATTTCGTAACCGATGTTGAACATGTGGCCCGACTGCGCCGCGCCGAGAATATTGCCGGCACCGCGGATTTCGAGATCCCGCATCGCGATTTTGAACCCCGACCCGAAGGCCGTAAAGTCCTTGATCGCCTTGAGCCGCTTCTGTGCCACCTCGGACAGCACCTGCCTGTCGTACAA
>DGWE01000103.1 GCA_002396065.1 Eubacteriaceae bacterium UBA4266 | reverse complement strand
CCCCAGTTTTTCGTGAAGAACCAAACAATTTTCCGAAAAATGTAATATCGCCTACAGCACTTACCAGCTTTTTGAACAGACTGGACGCATTTCACTATTCAACCTCACAAAAGTTGCGGTTGGTCTCGGCATGGATCAACAGATTGATGATCTATTCAAAACGACAGCTTATCACGATATACAGGAGGTCATTGATGATTATAGATCATGACGTTCTACAAAATAATCGCCTCAAAGTCCATCTTTGAGGCGATTTTATTTTGCCGTATTTTTTATAACGCCACCGTCGGCGTCTCCCATTGCTGCTGCCGCTGATCTGCCCAACTGACGGCCGCGGCCGCGGCACTGTCTGGAATGGGCGCGTCCCCTTCGAGGGTTTTGTGCTGCCATGCCCGCAGGGTCAGCGGGGCACTGTCTTCAAGAATCGGCACCGCGCTCAGCTGCTGCCCGCCCGCGTCGTAAAGGATGAGGGTAAAATCCTGAAGGACCGCCGTATCGTAGGACGGATTTTCGAGCCGCAGGCGAAAGTGTAAAATTCGGCCGTTTTCTCCATTTTCTGCAGTTTTCACAGCAAGCCTGCCTTCTGCCCGTGCAAAGCGCATCCGGCCCGAAATCAGCGCCTTGAGAGCGTCAGATGGGTTGCCGATGACCGAGGACGCCATCAGTCCTCCAGCCCCGCGTCCATGAACGCGTCGACCATTTTCGTGACGGTCGGAATGTCCGGCTCGCCGCCGCCCTGGGTGCTGGGCAGGCGCATCAAGCCGAAGCCGAGTTTTGGCATCCCCTGAGCCCATTCTTGTGTCTGCATCGTGTTTCTCCTTCTTTGTGTGTATTTTCTTTTCCCCTATTATGCCACAGATTACCGCCTTTGCGGCGCAAAAAAAGCGGCTTTCGCCGCTTTTTGCTTACGCCTTAGTAACGATCCCGGTGCACCCGCGAAAAGTCGTAATTTCGGCCGTCTTCGGCCTTTGGCTTGGCTGGGTAGCCGATGGACGCAATCGCAAAGGGGATGACGTTTTCGGGCAGACCCAGCGCCTGCTGCAGCCCCGCGATTCGATCCTTGAACGGCGCGATCGCCAGCCACACACCGCCCAGATCCAGGTGGACCGCTTCGAGCAGGATGTTTTCCATCGCGGCGGCCATGTCGGCGTCAAAGCATTCCGGGAAACGGCAGCTGACCGGGTCCCCGACCGGCACGATCAGCGCCCCGGCCTTTGCGGCACAGCCGGCGTAGGGCGAGGCAGCTGCGGCCTGTTTTTTCACTTCCGGGTCCGTCACGACGACGAATTCCCATTCCTGCTGATTGCCCGCCGTCGGCGCAGCCATCGCCGCCTTGAGCAGGGTGTTGATTTTTTCTTCTTCGACCGGCTTGTCAGCGTACTGACGAACAGAATGTCTCGTAAACAATTCTTGCATGTTCTGCTCCTTTATCTTTTTAGACTTTAAATTGCATTTTACAATCTGAAACCCGAAAAAAGCTTATTGAATGCCTTGTTTTGGACTGCGCTTTAATTAGCCGATCCAGCTGAAATGGGCGAGGGCTGCCACGACCCCATCCTCGGCGCAGGGCGTCGTGACGTAGTCGGCAGCGGCCTTGACCGCTTCGCTTGCGTTGCCCATTGCGACGCCGGTACCGGCGAAGGCGATGAGCCCCTTGTCGTTGCCGCCGTCTCCAAAAGCGGCGCAGTCGTCCCGGGTGAGGCCGTAGGCCGCCAGCAGCTTTTCAGCGCCGAGGGCCTTGTCGCTCTCTTTTCCGACGATGTCGCAGGCCCGGTCCCACCAGCGCAGCGGCTTAACGTGGGCCGTGCCCTTGAACAGTTCGGCGTCCTGATCGGGCCGCGTGCCGGCCATGACCTGGTAGACGTCGCCGGCCATCAGCTTCGCGTAGGTGTCCCGGTCGACGACATGATCCGGCCGGTTGGCGAAATCCATGTAAATTTCGAGGTTTTTCTGATAAAAATTGCTGCCCATCGTCGACGCACCGGACAGCAGCATCGGCAGCCCCATCTGTTCGCCGTTGGCCACCAGCCTGCGGACGTCGGCCTTCGGGATCGGATCCGAGAGGACGGTACCGCCCGCGTCGAAGCCGTAGGCACCGTTGTAGCACAGGGCGCCGTCGATTGTCAGACCCTCAATTTTCGGCAGCAGAAAGGGCGGCCGCCCGCTGGCGAGGAAGATCTTCGTTCCCCATTCGCGCAGCTGCCGCAGGGCGTCGGCCACGGCCGGGCTGACCCCCGCCGCGTCGAAATCGATCAGCGTGCCGTCTATATCAAAAAATACAATTTTCGGATTCATCGTGTGTCCTTTCAGCTCGATTTGCCTATATTATAGGCAACCCCGCTCTAAATTTCAAAGGCCATTTTTATATTTCCCGGGAAATACAAAAGGCTCCCGAAGGAGCCTTAGAATCTTTTATTGCCGTTGCTTATTTCGCTTCGCGCAGCCGTTTGATTGAGAGCACTGCAATGCCGCCTGCCGCAGCGATCATCGCGATGAGTCCGCCGATAGTGGTCGGGTCACCGGTCTTGATGCCTTGTGCTATCGTCTGGGTCTTATTGTTGTTGGTGGTTGTCGTCGTGGTTGTCGTCTTCTTATCGGTCATGTTAATGCCTTTTTGGATGTACTGATTGATCCCGACGATATCTTTTTCTTCCACCTTAAAGGTTTCGTCCGCTGCTTTTTCGTAGCCTTCCGGCGCTTTGAGTTCTTTCATGTGTAGGTGTCGCCGGCGATGAGCTTCGCGGTAATGCGATGGGCTGTGCCGTCTGTGGTCCAGCTGTCGATGAGCTTGCCGTCCTTGTCGTAGACAGCCATGATTGCGCCCTTCACCGGGTTGCCGTTTTCGTCAACCTTGGCGATTTCAACATTGGTTGCGGTTTCACGCCAGCGCAGGAATTGAACTGCCGCATCACCTGTCCCTTCAGTTTCCAGCACTGCCGCGCCGTTGGCGTCAGAGATCATTTCCTTGGTGCCGTCTTCCTTGAGACGGATGACCGCCGGATTCTTCGTCCGCTGATAACCGGCCGGCGGCGTCTGTTCCATAAACGCGTAGACACCCGGCGTGATATCTGGATTACTCGCGCTATCCGCTTTGATTTCACCATTGGCGTCTGTATCACTTGATACGATCTCTTTCCAGTCATTGGCTTCGGTGATATCCGCTCGGGTCAGATTCTTAAATTGTGTGTCTAAATTGGTTGTCGAAGCCGCGGCGGCTTTCACTGCAAAGGCACGAAGCGCCATGCGTTTCTTCGCACTGGCGGCCTGTCCTGTCCATTTATACATGGCGTAGCGGCTGCCGCTGATGCGCTTGTCGGTGTCTTTTTCGTCGACGTTTTCGGTCTTTCTCATCTTGAGGGAGTAGACTCTGTTTTTCAGCTTTTTATCCTGAATCGTGAGTTTTCCGGTCTTGGCGTCGTATTTGAAGTCGCCTTCTGTCCCGGTGACAGTCATCCTCCCGTCTTTGCCGACGCTCAGATTGATTGTATTAATATAGTTGTATCCTGCTGGCGCGCCGTCTTCTTTGATCATGTAGTTGCTGCCAGCTGTCAACTTCGAACCGAAGTCGTGTTCCGAACCGTCAGACGTCCAGCTATCTACTACCTTGTTGTTTTCGTCATAGACGGTGATCTTTGCGCCCGACACTTCTTTGCCGGAGGTGAGATCGGTCTTGCTGACTTTCAGTGCGAGAGCTTCATCTTTGACCAGCACAATCTTGTTATCAATGGTCTTGCCGTTTGCATCTTTGATGGTGCCGTCTTTGTCAACTTTAAAGGTCACGTCGGTGGTGTAAGCATATCCTGTTGGTGCGCTGGTTTCCTTTAGCGTGTAGGTATGCCCCGCTTCCAGCTTGCTGCCGATATCGTGTGGGCCTTTGCCGTCGGAGGTCCAGGTGTCCACGGTTTTGTCTGCGGTTTTATCAACCACTTCAATGGTTGCGCCTGGGACTTCTTTGTCGCCGGTAATGTTTGTCTTGTCAATCTTGGTTTCCAGCTTTTGATCCTGAATGATGAGCTTCCCGGTCTTGGCGTCATAAGTAAAGTTGCCCTGAGTACCGGTGACGGTCATCTTGCCGTCTTTGCCGACGCTCAGATTGATTGTATTGATATAGTTGTATCCTGCTGGCGCGCCGTCTTCTTTGATCGTGTAGTTGCTGCCTGCTTTCAACTTCGAACCGAGGTCGTGTTCGCTGCCTCCAGATGTCCAGCTATCTACTACCTTGTTGTTTTCGTCATAGACGGTGATCTTTGCGCCCGACACTTCTTTTTGAGAGGTGAGGTCGGTCTTGCTGACGTTTAACGTTGTCGGCTGTTCTTTCTTCGCGTAGTCATTCGTGATGGCGACTGTCGCATCATTGTTACTGCTTGTTAATGAAACTTTCTGCGTTTCTGTGCTGCCTACTCTGTATGTTGTCTTTAATTTGTATCCCGAGATATCCGCGTTCGTTTCGGTGACTTCATATTCACCTAATGGCAGATTTTCAATCTTCGCACTATATGTTCCATTATTGTTTGTTAACGAGATATCTTTCTTATCTATGGAACTTGTCCTAGAATCTGTCCCTTTAACTTCAAATTTGATTTTGCTTAAATCAATCTTCGACGCGTCATCAATTCCGTTAAAGGTCTTTGTCAGTTTCAGCGAGCCTGTTTTTTCTGTCGGTGTCGTCGTTGTATTCGGTGTTATGTTTTCAGTCCCGGGATAAATATTGTGCCATTCACCACGTACATTTGAAAAAAAGCCATTCGTAACAATCCAGCCCTGTGATGTTCCTGTACCTATTATTCTTACATCCCTATTATTGACGAGAAGAACTGCGTTCAGTTCACTTTGGTCAATGTTTGAATATTTTGTTGTCTGCACGTTGTAAATAATATGTTCAGTCTGATCTAATGGTTTAACGTCATTGTTATTTTGGTCCTTAACTGCAAGTCTTCCTAATGTTAATTTATTCGTGCTGTTCTTTGTATTACCTGTAAAATTAAATACAATTGTCTGATTAGCTTTTTTCGTAATCGTCAGATTGCCATTTTCCAAGTAATTTTCATAATATGAAACATTACCATTATTATCTAAAACAGGATAATTTGCTGCTCGATCACCGTCAACATAAATAACATCGGCATTTATTCCAGTTGTATCTAAAGTTGCTTTAGTATAATCTGTATACTTATCCGCTTCTCTAAAAAATGGTTTAACGGAAGCCGTTGCTGATTGCTTCGCTAAATTTTCTCCATTTTTCAACGCGGTATTGATTAAACTATTAACATTAGCTCGTAATTGATCTTCAGAGACTATATGTATTTTGCTTTTGTCGTTAATAGAAGATGCCACAGAGTCTGTGACGTAATATTCAGAATCTAAATTTCCTGTAAAATTAATTAAATTGGCATCAGTCGAGGTGATCCAATAATTTCCAGCGTGATTACCTTGCCCCGTCAAATCGGAATGAATACCATGATTATCAATTTTACTATATTTATTTGTTGCAAAATTAGATTGCAAGTCATTTGCTTGTTCGTAATGATTAGCTACGATTCCAAAGTTCACAGCCTCCCCAAGCACCCGCTTGAAAAGCGGTGTATCCTCCGTATTGTTGGCATCCGCCCGAACCACAATGATCCCAGCCAGCGCGATGCCGCCTGCCACAGCGGGTACTGCCGCGTTGGTCGGATCGCCGGTTTTGGTGCCGGTGCCCGTCGTCTGGGTGTTCTTCGGTCCAGCGGGCTGAGTCGGCATGCCCTTGCCAATTTGAGACCTGTTCTCGGTACCTTTGAGACCTGCCCTTGATGTGGAGATTGAACCTGGCTATAATGAAATCATGTTGCATTATTTGTAAAAATTGGAGGACAGCTATGAGCCAAATCAAGTCGAAAAAACAGCGAAAAATTGAAATCATGCGCAAGGAGCTGCTGATGCATCCAGGTAAGATGGAAAAGAAGACGGAAACGTCCGTCAATGAAGCCGCGACAAACGCCGCGCAGATCGATCTCAACGAAAACAACGCCGGGGATCTGATGACCCTGATGGATCAATACCATAACGGCGAAATCGACCAGACCACCTACGAAGCGAAAAAGCGCCAGCTGCTCGGCCTGAGTTAAGGCGCGGCTTTCGTCTCAAACAGCGTAAAAAAATCCTGCTGCGGTAAACAGCGGGATTTATTAATGTAAAAATGAAAAGAATAATTAGGTCAGCAAATACGCTGTTCAGAGACGATCAGTCCCATTTTTCGTCGAGGTTTTCCTTGTCCCCTTCTTCGAAAAACGGCGTTGTCGTCACCGTGTAGACGCAGGGCGCGTCAAAATCATTGCGGATCATGTGCGCTTCTTCCGGTTCCATGTGGATGAAATCGCCGGGGCCGGCGTCGTGGCGCACCCCGTCAACGTAAAAGGCCGCCTGACCTTCTAACACGTAAAAATCTTCTTCCATCTTGTGATGGACGTGGGGACCAAAGGTCTGCCCCGGCTTGACCCGGACGATGCCAAAGTTGAGCCGCGGCCCATGTATAAAATATTTGGGACCGCTGTCCCCGTGGCGGTAGGCGCAGTCCCGTTCGTTGACAATTTTCAT
>DGWE01000077.1 GCA_002396065.1 Eubacteriaceae bacterium UBA4266 | reverse complement strand
GCGATGACCGCCGCCCAGTTGACGCCCTTGTAGGGCGAGCCGTCTCTGTCGTAAAGGGTGTTGACGTCCACCTGTTTCTTTCTCAAGATGTAGTAGTCCACCACCATGACCGCGAAAATCGGTCCGAGGAAGGCGGAGTAGAACCGGGTGAACAGGGACAATCCCGCGGCCGACTGCGCGGTGACCAGGCGCCACGGCATGACGACGACCGAGAGGGCGCCGACGATGATCGTCGCCCACGACCATTTGATGTTGAAGGTTTCCACGAGCACGTATGCCGGCGGGACGATGTTGTTGAGGACGTTGGTCGTGACCTGGGCGAAGGCGATGAAGGCCAGCGTCAGGATCGTCAAAAGCTTGGAATTCATCGTCGTCGAAAACACCGCCACCGGGTCAGAGTTACCAGTCGCCGCGGTGACGAGCAGGCCGATCAAGCCCATGAACAAGGTGACCGGCAGAATCGCCAGGGTGTAGATGCTGCCCGTCGCGACCGGGCCGGTCTTGTGCTTCAGGTTGCGGCTGTAGTCGGACGCGTTGACGATCATCGTCGCGTAAATCCCGAGGAAGGACGTCGTCGCCGCCCAGAACGGCATGCCCCAGGTGCCTGTGATGTGGCCGAAGGCGTTTCCGATCTGGCCCGCGAACTTCGTGTTCACGACGTAGAGCATGTAAATCAGAATCCCGATGATGAACACGCAGGACACGTTTTCCAGCCACTTGATTTCCTTGAAGCCCTTAATGGCCAGGGCGACCTGGAGAATCGTGAACAGCGCGAAAACCACCGGCATGTTGCTGAAGCCGAAGAGGATCTTCAGGCAGGAGTTGATGGCCCCGGCGCCGACCCAGCTCTGGAAGCCGAACCAGACGATGGCCGGAATCCCGCGCATGAAGCCCGGAATCTTGACCCCGGCGAAGCCGAAGCTCTGTCTGGCCTGCACCGTGAACGGCACGCCGTATTTGTGGCCGTAATTGCCGATTAAGACCAAGGCGACAGCGATGACCGCGCAGCCGATGCACATCGCGATGATGGCCTGGGCGATGGTCAGCGCGCCGATGAGGCTCGCCCCCATCGAGAACGTCCCGATGGAGACGCAGCCGCCCATGAAGCTCGCGCCGTAGGACAGCGGGTCCATGATCCGCTCGTCGGTCGGGAGCAGATCGGCGTTGACGTTCTTCGCCAGCTCCGGATTCAAAATCTTGTTTTCTTTCAGCATGATGTAAATTCCCTTCTTCTTTGCGTGTACTTACTTAATGCGCTTGACGAGCTCGCCCGCGCCCTTTTCGCCGACGACCTTGCCGTCTTCCGCCATGACCATGCCGCGCACCACCGTGCACACCGGCAGGCCCTTGCCCTTCATGCCGACAAAGGCTGAAATCTTGTTGACGTAAAGCAGGTCGTCCGCCTTGACTTCCCATTCCTTGTCCGGATCGATGATCACCAAATCGGCGTCAAACCCCGGACGGATGTCGCCCTTCTTGCCGTAGATGCCGAAGGCCTTGGCCGGGTTCTTCGCCATCGCCGTCGCGAGGACCGTCGGCGAGATGCCGCGCTTGACGACCCCTTCGGAGAACGCCGCCTGGACACAGCTCTGGATGCCGCTGATGCCGCCCCAGACGTCGAACACGTTTTCGATCTTCTGGCCGAGGATTTCTTTGTATTTTTCGTCCGGCGCGCAGGGCGAGTGGTCCGAAGCGATGCCGGAGAAGGTGCCGTCGACGACGTAGCCCCAGAGGCGTTCCACCTCTTCCTGGCTTCTTAAAGGCGGCGCGCATTTGAAGAGCTCGCCGTTGTCGATGGTGTCCTGACCGGTGAAGCTCAAATAATGGGCGCAGGTTTCCGCCGTGATGTCGTAGCCGGCCTGCTGCGCTTCCTTGATCTTCTGGGCGACGTCAGGGCTGGACACGTGGCAGATGTGGGCCTTGCAGCCCGTCGCCTTCGCGATTTCGATGACCGCGTCCGTCGCGACCATTTCCGCAGCGACGGTTCTGGAATCGAGGAAGCCCTGCCAATCGAGGCGGCCTTCCCGTTTCATCTTCGCTTCCCCTTCTTTGATCATCGAGAAATCTTCGCAGTGGAAGCCGGCGCGGCCGCCGAATTTTTTGATGATGTTCATCGCTTCGTAAACCTGCCCGTAGTTAAGGGGCTTGTAGTCCGGTGAGACCGGCCCGATGAAAGACTTAAAGGCGACGCAGCCCTTGTCGTCCAGATCGGCCAAGTCGCCGAAATTGTCAGGGATCAGCCCGCCCCAGAAGCAGTAATCTGAATAAGCTTCCTGGGAAACCTTCGCTTCTTTAATGTCGAAGAGTTCGCCGGTGGTCATCGCCGGTTCGTTCTGCAGCGGCATGTCGATAACCGTCGTGTACCCACCGAGCACCGCCGCGGCAGTCCCGTGTTCGTAATCTTCGCGCCATTCGTAGCCCGGATCGTTCAAATGGGCGTGGGTGTCAATGGCCCCCGGGAAAACGTATTTGCCGCCGGCGTCGATGACTTTTTCCGCTTCGACGTCGACTCCCGGCGCCAGCACTGCCGCGATCTTGCCGTCCTTCACGGCGATGCCGCCGTCCTGCACCATTTCCGGTGTGACCAGTTTGCCGTTTTTAATAAATAAATCGTACATTGTGCTCCTCCTGATTTTAAACTCCCTGTACGTTTAGCCTGATTAACCGCTTTTCACTTGATAATTTCTAAAATGTATTTCTTTTCAATTATCCGTTTAAAAAAGGGCGCCAAAAGTAAAACCTTCTGACGCCCTTGCCTTTTCAGTATTCCATATTGTATACACACACTATAACGGACATTGGGCAGCTTGTCAATAACTGCCGGCCAGAATCTTTTGAAATTAAAATATTTTTGAAGTTTCTGAAAAGTATTCAACCATTTTTTAATTTTCTAAATCTATTGTAAACGCATACCCATAGAAATGCAAGAATTTTTTCTTAAAACTGCATAAATTATGCTAAAATCTAAAGAATCAGGTTATAACACCCTTTTCATGATATGATAAAAAGAAAAGCCTATAAAAATAATCAAACGAGGATGCCATGAAATACAAATTGTTATCCACCACCGACTACACCGAGCCCTGGCTCAACGCCAAGCACCCGCAGACCGGCACCGTCCACTCCGTGTATGACGGCGCGGTCAACCTGATGGTTCACGGGCAGCTCATTGCGCTGCAGCCTGCAGACTCGCCCGTCTCGCCGCTGACCCTGCGCTGCGATTTTCCCCTCTCGGACCTCGCAGCCGCTCAAGGGGACGCCGTCACCGTCGGCCGCGGCGCGATCCAACTTAAAAACGCCGTCCTCGCTGTGACAGGCGACACCGCGGTTGAACAGACCCGTCTGATGACGGAGGCCGATACCGACCGAAACGCCTACCGGATAAAGGGCATGAAAATGGGGCTGGGACTCGCCAAGACCTACGCCGACCGCGCCGACGCGATTCTCGATCATTGCGGTGATATCACCGCGGGCTTTCGTCCGCTCTTTTCCGACGCGCCGAAAAGTGACGGCGATCTCTTTACTGCCGCTGTGAACGAAACGCTCGCAAAAGCCAAGGCGGCCTTTCTTGCCTTAGACGGCCAGGGCTTCGCTGCTGCCCTCTGCCAGCTCGCCGGTCTTGGGCCGGGGCTGACCCCCAGCGGCGACGATTTCCTCTGCGGGGTATTTGCCGCTTTCCGCGGCATCGGTGCCTGGTATCACCCGGTGGTGCCCTTTCTATTGCGCGAGCTGACTCACCTCGGCGACCGGACCCATCCCCTCTCCGCCGCCTTTATCAACTGCGCCGCCGAGGGGTACGTGTCGAAAATTATTTTAAATTTTTTCGCTTGCGATCAATCTATTTTTAATGCTGCCGAAATGGCCGAAAAATTCAAGGAAATTGGGCATTCCTCCGGGATCGACTCCCTGTGTGGCATGACCTTTGTATTAAAATTCTTGTGTCAGCCATCTTGAAAATCGAAAACAAATGGCCTAAACTTAAAATAACAACGGAAAATATTAAAAAGCGAAAGGAATGAACAGTATGAACGATTTACTCAAATGCATGAGCGCCCGCCGCTCGGTGCGCACCTACGCGGACCGCGACATCGCTGACGCCGATCTCGACGCGATTCTCAAGGCTGGCCGCCTCGGCCCGTCCGGCAAGGGGATTTACCCCTACGATTTCATCGTCATCCGCGACCCGGAAACCATTCAGAAGCTCGTTGGCTGCCGCAAGGGCGGTGCGAAAATGCTGACCACCGCGAAGGCCGCCATCGCCGTCCTCGGCGACGAAAACCGCTCGGACACCTGGATCGAAGACGACGCCGTCGCGATGACCCAGATGCACCTGATGGCCTCTTACCTCGGCCTCGGCTCCTGCTGGCTGCAGATCCGCCTGCGCCCGTCGGACGTGGAAGGCAAGTCCGCTGAAGACTACGCCCGCGACGTCCTCGGCTTCCCGGTGAACAACCGTCTCGAAGCGATCCTCGCCCTCGGCCCGATCGACGACGCGCCGGAAGGCCACGATCCTGAAGCCCTGAACGACGACGTGATCCACACTGAAAAGTGGTAATCTTCACCAAAGCACAAAAAATGCTGAGCCATCTGGCCCAGCATTTTTTATTTGCTTGAATTATTTTTTTGGCGCGCCGTATTCACGCTGCATCGCCTTTCTCGAAATCACCCACTGCTTACCGAATTTGCAGGCGTCGACGCCGTTAATCAGCTTGCCGTAGGAAATGGCCTTGCGCAGGGTGCTTTCGTTAAGGCCCCAGAGCTGCGTCGCGTCGGTAAACGCGATCAGATTATCAAAGGGCGTTTCGATCGTCCGACCATTTTCGAACAGCTCATCGCAAGACAGATCGAGATTGTCGTTCCAGATCACGCCGTATCCGCCGACATCGACTTTCACCTGGCTGAATAGCGGCTTCGATTTCTTGAGCGCTTCAAAGGCCGGCCATTTGTCAAACAACGGCTTGACATCGTAAATTTTCGTCACGCCCTCGGCAAACTGAACGCTCAGTTCGTAATCCGGAAGCGCGTTCACTGCTTTGATTTTGTGGAACATATTCTCAACCTCACTTCTCTAGTGGTGCAATCTTCTTGAATTCCTGTGTATCCCAGATAGCAAGCAGCTCGTCTTGATGCAGATGAACCCATTCCCTCACCAGTGCTAATGCCTTTTTCGGCAAATTGCCGTCTAGTACTTCTCCCGTTTTAATTTCGATTTCTGCCGACATATCGCCAATCTGCGCGTGCACGTGCGGCGGATTGTGCTCCGACTGCTGATAATACATGCGCATGGTAATGCCGTAAAATCTTGCTAGCGTGGGCATGGTCATCTCCTTGTAATTTAGTTCCATTTTATCACGAAACCGTGATAATTTCAAGATTAATTTTTTATGGCAGTCTTGCTATTTTTCTTCTTCCATGCACAAAAAAATACTGAGCCATCTGGCCCAGCATTTTTTATTTGCCTTAAATCCCTTAATCCTGCGCGTTCATCGCGATGAGCAGCTCGCCCATATCCGCGCAGATGAACACGTCGGCGAAGCCGCGGATCGGCGCGTTGGGATCGTTGTTGACGGCGATGATCGTCCCGTCGCCCTTGATCCCTTCGGTAAATTGGATTGCCCCGGACACGCCGAAGATGATGCACAGCTTCGGCTGGATGACAGTGCCCGATTCGCCGATCTGGTCGTCAAAGGGGATGAAGCCCTGGTCGGCCACCGGGCGGCTGCCGGCCAGCGCTGCGCCAATTTTGTCAGCGTAGGCCTTGACGGCTTCGAACTGGCCGCTTTCGATGGCGCCCTTGCCGGCGACGACGACCACATCCGCCCCGGTCAGGTGATCCGAAGACGGCAGCGCCGTGACTTTCCCGCAGGTGATTTTGGACGCCCCTTCGACGGTGCGCACGTCACAAGGCACCGCGGCGGTCTTATCCGCCGGCGGATAGCTGCCCTTTTTCATCGTGATGATCTCCGGCGCGCCCTTCACAGCGCAGGCGACCATGACCTGAGCGCCGAAGGAAGGCTTGATCTGGCGGATGGCGCCGTCCTGAACTTCCAGCGCCGTGCAGTCCGAGGTCATCCCGGCACCGACCTTCACCGCCGCCCGGGACATGATATCCCGTCCCACCGGTTCCGCTTCGAGGAGCACCGTCGTGAGCCCGTCGTCCGTCATCACCTGGGCCGCAGCGTCGGCGAGGCCGTCGGTCTGGCAGGGGGTGAGCCCCGGCGTGTTCACGAGATGCACCGCGTCGATCCCGTCAAAAGATAAATCCGCGGCGAGGGCTTCGTCTAAATCCGCCCCGAAGGCGTAAAGCGACGCCGGTTCGCCAAGGGCCTTCGCGGCGGCGGCCAATTCCGCCGCGCTGTCCGTCGCGCGGCCCTTCTGAATCCAAATGAAAATCGCGGTCTTAGACATGTTCGCCACCTCCCTGCTGCAGCGCCTTCAGCTGGCCTTCGACCAGGCCAGCCAGCTTGTTCGCCATTTCGTCCACCGTGCCGGTCACCGTCACGGCCTGTTTCTTCTGCACCACCTGCATCGTGTCGGTAACGACCGAGAGCGCCCCGGCCTGGCCGACGGTTGCCGGGTCGATGCCCAAATCCGCCGCCGTCACTTCGATGATGTCGTGCTGGTTGGCCGCCACTTGATTTCTCAAAGTCGGCAGCTCCGGTTCGTTGGCGCCAAAGGGCACTGTCACCAGCACCGGCAGCGCCGCTTTGAGGGCGAACAGCGCGTCGCCGGCTTTCTTCGAAACCGACGCCGTGGTCCCGTCGATCCGCAGATCCACCGCGTCGGTCACGTCGGGCATCCCGAGGAGTTCCGCCGTCATCGGACCGACCTGTCCGGTGGCGCCGTCGTTGGAGGCGCTGCCCATCAGGACGACGTCGTAGGGGCCGTAGTGTTCGAGGGCCGCCGCCAGCACCTTCGCCGTGCCGAGGGTGTCGCTGCCGGCAAAGGCCTTGTCGTTCAAGAGGTAGGCGTGATCCGCGCCGAGAGCGAGGACGACCTTCAGGGCGCGCACCGCGTCCGCCGGCCCCATCGTGAACACGTCGAGGGTGTCGCCGTCCCCTTTGAGGCGTCTGGCCATTTCCACGGCGTAGCGGTCACTCGGATTGATTTCGCCGGCGCCGCTGCCCCGGACCAAAGCGTGGGTGGCCGGGTCGACCTGGACCTTGCTGTCCACCGGCACGTATTTGACACAAATCGCTATTTTCATCTCATTCCCCTTTGTCTTTCAGTAATCTGGAGAAGGCCCACTCTTCGAGCAGCAGCGTCGATTCTCCCCGCATGATGTATTTCGCCAAATCGCGGCTCACCGCCGGCGCTTCGATGACGCCGTTGCCGCCGTAGCCCGTCGCCAGCAGGTAATTTTTCACCGGTGTGTCCCCGACGATCGGCAGGAAGTCCCGGGTTTCCGCCCGGTAAGACAGCCACGAGGAGTTGAGCCCCGCGTCGGTCAGGCCCGGCACGTTCTTTTCAAACTGGTGGAACAGAAAATCGATGAAGTAATCGTCGGTGCCTTCCCGTTCCGGCAGCCGGTCCGGATCCCACTGGCCCGCGTGCATCGGGTCGTCGAGGTTCATCGACAGGTGGGATTTGCAGATGAAAATGTTGTTGCCGGCGCGCAGCGCGTAGAACGCCGGGAATTTCAAAATCGGGAAAACGTAGTCGAGGTGTTTTTCCGGCGGCACGACGAAAAAGGCTTCGGCCTTGGTGTGCCAGATCGGCACGTCGAGCCCGGCCATTTCGCCGGTGAAGCGGCTCCACGGGCCGGTGCAGTCGACGACGACGTCGAAGTCGTAGCGGTCGCCGTCAGCGGTCTTCACGCCCTTGGCGGTGCCGTTTTCGATGACGATTTCCGTGACGTTGGCCCCGCGGAGGATCGTCCCGCCGTTCGCTTCCATCTTCTGGGCGAAGGTGTTGGAGATCATCGTCCCGTCGAAGTAGCCGTCGTCCGCGGTGTAGCCCGCCCCGAGGATCGTGTCCGTGTTGAGCATCGGCAGGATCTGTTTGATCCGGGCCTTGTCGGTAATGTATTCCCCGGTGTAGCCGGCGGATTCGGCCAGGGCGATCCCGGCCTTGATCCGGTCGACCTCTTTTTCAGAGGTCGCGCAGACGAGGGTGCCGGTCTTGTCGAAGCCGGCCGAGCCCTTGCGTTCCCGTTCCATTTTCAAATAGGTTTCGAAGCCGTAAAGACGGACGTCCCAGTAGCGGTTGTTCAGGGAATCGTCGAACAGGCAGACCGTCCCGGCGGATTTCGCCGTGGTGCCGCAGCCGATGCGCCCCTTTTCAAACAGCGTCACGTCCGCATCGTCGTAAAGGCTCAGGTTGAAGCCCAGGGCCGTTCCCGAAATCCCCCCTCCGATAATGCCAATGCGTTTTTTCTTGCTCATCGCTATACTCCTGGTTTTGTAAATTATTCATCCGCGATCTTAGCCAGAGCCTCGGCGAGCACCGCCGTCCCCTTGACCAGATCGTCGTCGTCAATGTTTTCCGCGCGGTCGTGGCTGATCCCCTTTTCACACGGGATGAAGACCATCGCCGCCGGCGCCAGATCCCCGAGCATCAGACTGTCGTGGTAGGGCCCGCTGATCAAATCCATGTGGGGAATGTCGAGGGCGTCGGCCTGATCCCGAAGCACTGCGCTCAAGTGCGCGTCGCAGCGCAGCGGCGCGTCGTTGTTCAGCGGCGTCAGCGTTCCGTCCACGCCCCGCCGTTCGGCGATCGCGCGCATGCCGGCCCGCAGATTTTCGACGAGCTCGTCCTTGTCCTCGGCGCTGACCGAGCGGATGTCCACCGTGAACACGGCCTTCCCCGGGATGACGTTGGCCGCCCCCGGCGTCAGCGTGATCTCGCCGATGGTCCCGGTGATGTAGTCGCTGGTCGAGGTGTTGGCCAGCTCTTCGAGGAGGAGCGCCATTTCTGCCGCCGCCATATAGGCGTCCCGGCGGTCGGTCATGCTCGTGCCTCCGGCGTGGGACTGGACCCCGTCGACCTCGCAGATCATGTTGGTCGGCGCGCAGATACCGGTGACGATCCCGACGGGCACCCCGGCCTGTTCCAGCTTGTCGTTCTGCTCGATGTGCAGCTCGAGACTCGCGTGAATCGGCGCCTTGTGGGGGAAGGTCTGATCGAAATCCTCCGGCGCGTAGCCTAAACTTTTAAGGGCGTCGTAAAGGCTTGTCCCCGACGGGTCCGCGTGATTTTTCAGATCCGCGAGAGAGAGGCGGCCCGAAAGGGCGCGGCTGCCGATACAGCAGACGCCGAACCGGCTCATTTCCTCGCCGGCGTAGACGTTGACCGAGATCGTCCGCTTCGGGCGCACCCCGGCGCGTCGCATCGCAGCCACCGCCTCGAGCCCGGCGAACACCCCGGCCAGCCCGTCGTACTTGCCGCCGTTTGGCACCGTGTCGATGTGAGAGCCTGTCCACACCGGGGCCAGATCCGGGTCCGTCCCCGGGTATTCCCCGAAGATGTTGCCGAGACAGTCCTCCCGGACCGTCAGCCCGAGCTTTTTCATCTCGCCGATCACGTAGCGGCGCGCGTCCTCAAATTCGGGGGTGTACACCCCGCGGGTGATGCCTTCGCCGGGCGTCGCGTTGAACGCGGCAATGCCGTCGAGCCAGCCTCGTAGCTCGTCCCGGCGTATCTGTTCCGCTGTCATTCTGCCACCTCCTGCGTAAATTTTTAATTATAAAATTGGTAATGTTATCAGTCTACATTAAATTTTAAGTGAAGTCTAGCATAAAATGCGATGTACTCCGCAAAATACACGCTTTATACGTTTTCTAAAAAATAAAAATCCGGTCATTTGCTCGATAAAACAAAAAAGCAGCGCGGCTGTTCTGCTGCGCTGCAGTGCTCAATATGAAATTGAATTGAAAACTTAGAGCATCACGCGGATCGGATTGCCGTCGATCCAAGCGGTGATGTTTTCGAAGACCATGTCCGCGCGGCGGTCGATGGATTCCTTCGTGTCGAAGCCCACGTGAGGGGTGCAGACCAGGTTCGGGCAGCCGAGCAGCGGGTGGTCTGCCGGCAATGGCGGATCCTTTTCGTAAACGTCGATACCGGCGTAGATCTTCTTCGCCTTCAGCGCTTCGGCCAACGCGTCGGTGTCGACGACCGGGCCTCTAGCGGTGTTAATCAAAATCGCCCCCTGCTTCATTTCGCCGATCTGTTTGGCGCCGATCAGTCCCTTGGTGTCCGGGGTCAGCGGGGTGTGCACCGAGACGATGTCCGCTTCGGCCATGACGTCGTCCAAGGATTTGTATTCGAGGCCGAGGGCCTTCGCGGCGTCGCGTTCGCTGCGGCTGTAGCCGATGAGCTTGCAGTGGAAGGCCTTGAAGATTTCGGCGGTGCGGATGCCGATGGCACCGGTGCCGACGATCCCGACGGTGCGGCCTGCCAGTTCAAAGCCCTGGAGACCCGCTTTGCCTTTGCCCGCCTGAACGGCCGCGTTGCACGCTGTGATGTTGCGCAGGCAGTCGAGGGTCAGGCCAACCGCCAATTCGGCGACGGCGTCGTTGCAGTAGCCGCCGGTGTTGGAAATGCGGATGCCGCGGCGCTTGCAGGCTTCGACGTCCACGTGGTCGATGCCGACGAAGGCGACGGAAATCATCTTCAGATTCGGATCGGAGTCGATGACCGCGCCCGGCAGCGGGTGATTCGCGATGATCACGACGTCTGCGCCGTCGATGCGTTTGATCTGTTCCGCTTCGTCCTTAGCCAATGTGTCGTAGCTGACAAATTCGTGGCCCTGAGCCGTCATCGCATCGCCGAGGGCTTTCAGCTTGTCGGCGCTGATGCCCAAGGGTTCGAGCAATACAATTTTCATACCAGATATACCTCCTCGTTTGGAAACAGACTGGCTATTTCCCAATATCAGTTTCCATTATAGCACATTCCCCGCGATTTCCATTGCGATGACAAAAATCTCACCCAAATTTTTAGCAAGCTAATGCGAGAGGCGGGACATCGACACGCTGCCGGGGTCCCAGAGGACGACCTGGCCCGCGGCCCGGGTCCGGTTCAAATCGATAAGCCGCTGGTTGGCAGAGCCCCGGTAGAGCAGCGTCACGTCTTTCTGATCCTGCTCGAATTCCCCGTCGACGAGGACGTCGATGAGGCCTAAGAAATCCGCCGCAGCGTCTTGCAGTTCCTCGTAGGTGTAGCCCGAGTAGCACCAGATGGACAGCTTCGGGTAGCTCGCGCGGATCCCTTTCACAAAGGGCAAAAGCGCCGCCCGGTTGGCCGGCTCCATCGGCTCCCCGCCGAGGAGGGTCACCCCCGAATAATAGGGAGCAGCGAGCTGATCCAGCAGCCTGTTCTGCACGTCCTCGGAAAACACCTCGCCGTAAGCGAAATCCTGGGCGGCTGCGTTGAAACAGCCCGGGCAGTGATGGGTGCAGCCCGAGACGAAGAGTGAAAGCCGGATGCCCGGCCCGTTGGCGATATCGTGGGCGTGAATATCTGCGTAATGCATGGCCATTATAGGTGGAGCACCCGTTCGGCGATTTCCTGGGTGCGGCCCTGATTAAAGCCCGTAGCGCCGCCGAGGTAGCCGCAGACCCGGCGCACCACCGACATCTTGTCCAAATCGCGGTTGCCGCAGTTCGGGCATTCCCAGACGAGCTTGCCGGCGTCGTCTTCGACCACCTTGATTTCGCCGTCGTAGCCGCAGACCTCGCAGTAATCGCTCTTGGTGTTCAGCTCCGCGTACATGATGTGGTCGTAAATGTGGCGCATCACGGCCAGCACCGCCGGGATGTTCTCCTGCATATTGGGCACCTCGACGTAGGAGATCGCCCCGCCCGGCGAGAGCTTCTGGAAGTCCGATTCAAAGCTCAGTTTCGTGAAGGCGTCAATGGGTTCGGTGACGTGAACGTGGTAGGAATTCGTGATGTAATTCTTGTCCGTCACGCCGGGGATGATCCCGAAGCGCTTCTGCAGGCATTTCGCGAATTTGTAGGTCGTGGATTCCATCGGCGTCCCGTAGACCGAGTAGGCGATGTTTTCCGCTGCCCGCCATTCGGCGCACTTGTCGTTGAGCCGCTGCATCACCGCCAGGGCGAAGGGCTCCGCCTCCGGATCGGTGTGGGATTTGCCCGTCATGTACTGGCACATTTCGTAAAGCCCCGCGTAACCGAGGGAGATGGTGCTGTAGCCGCCGAAGAGCAGCTTGTCGATGGTTTCCCCGGGCTTCAGTCTGGCCAGCGCCCCGTGCTGCCAGAGAATCGGCGCGACATCCGAGGGCGTGCCGAGGAGGCGTTCGTGGCGGGCCCGCAGCGCCCGGTGGCAGAGCTCGAGGCGTTCGTCGAGGATCTGCCAGAATTTGTCTTTGTCTCTGCCGGAGGAGCAGGCCACGTCAACGAGGTTGATGGTCACGACGCCCTGGTTGAACCGGCCGTAGAACTTGTGGCTGCCGTCGGGATTGGTGATCGTCGGCTCGTCGGTCAAAAAGGAGCGGCACCCCATGCAGGTGTAGACGTTGCCGGCTTTGAGCTGTTTCATCACCTTGGCTGAGATGTAGTCCGGCACCATGCGCTTCGCGGTGCACCGCGCCGACAGATCGGTCAAATAGTAGTAGGGTGTGCCCGGTTCGATGTTGTCCTCGTCGAGGACGTAGATCAATTTCGGGAAGGTGGTGGTCACCCAGACGCCTTGGGCGTTCTTCGTGCCCTGGATGCGCTGGTTGAGCACTTCCTCGATGCACAGCGCCAAGTCGTCCCGGGGCTGGCCTTCCGGCGCCTCGTCCAAATACATGAACATCGTCACAAAAGGCGCCTGGCCGTTGCAGGTCATCAGCGTGATCAGCTGGTACTGAATCGTCTGGATCCCGCTCTTGATTTCTTTCTTCAGGCGGCGCTCCGCGATCTGGTTAACCTGGTCGTCGCTGGCGGCGATGCCCGCCGATTCCAGATCGGCCCGAGTTCGGGCCCGGAGGCTCTGGCGGCTGACGTCGACGAATTTCGACACGTGGTAGAGCGAAAAGCTCTGGCCGCCGTATTGGTTCGAGGCGACCTGGGCGACGATCTGGGTCGTGATGTTGCAGGCCGTGTAGAAGCTGTGGGGCTTGTCGATCTTCGTACCGGAGATGACGGTCCCGTTCTGGAGCATGTCGTCGAGGTTGATCAAATCGCAGTTGTGCTCGCGCATCGCGAAATAATCGGCGTCGTGGAAGTGGATGATCCCTTCCTCGTGGGCCTTCACGATGTCCTCGGGCAGAAAGAGGCGGCGCGTCAGGTCGCGGCTGACTTCCCCGGCGATGTAGTCCCGCTGGGTCGAGTTGATCGTCGGATTTTTATTGGCGTTTTCCTGCTTGACCAGCTCGTTGTTCCGGTTGATCAGCGAGAGGATTTTGCGATCTGTCGTGTTGGAGCGGCGCAGCGCTGTGCGCTTGTCGCGGTAGTGCATATAGGCCTGGGCTACTTCGTAGCCGCGCATTTCCATGATGCCGGTTTCGACGAGGTCCTGGATGTCTTCGACATTCGCGGCGTGGGTGTACTGGTGCAGCTGCTTTTCCACGTTGTCGGCTACGGCCTCGATCTGACTGTCGTTGAGCCGGCGGATCGGATCGACTTCGACGTTCGCCTTTGACACGGCGTTCACGATCTTGCTCCTATCGTAGCGCACCTCCTCGCCGCTGCGCTTGATGATATTCATCACCTGCATCTCTTCACCCATATTGCCCTCCTTATGCTGTATGTTTGTATAATCATTTATTTTTAAATTAGTATTCAGGGTTCAAAAACTCCAGAGCTATTATAATGCGGCCGGCCTCTAAAATCAAGTTATTGTTGTGTGTAAATTTAAACACCACAATATCTGGTTGTATTGTAAACGAGTAACGGCGCGCCATCACACAGATTCAGCCGTATTTTTTTTAATTTTTTTAACAAGCAAGTAAGATTTTGCCAATAAATGTCTAAAAATTATCCCATTTGGCCGAACTATGTTATAATGAGAGTGTGACATCATTGATAACGCATACACAAATAGACTAAACAAAACATACACACAAATACACACATCAATTTGAGGATAGTAGCCATGCTGAAATCATTGAATTTGAAGCCGGACATGCCGGACAACACAGACGATACAATAGAAGACGACCAGCCGCTGAAACGGCTGAAAACTTTGGCGAGCGACGAGGCGGACGCCGCGCCCCTCGAGATTCAGGACGTCTTCGATATGGAGCTGCTCCAGCGCATTCAGGACGCCTTTTCGGACGCGACCGGCGTCGCGGCGATCTTCGTCGACCGCAACGGTGACCCGGTGCTGAAGTACAGCAACTTCACGCCCTTCTGTTCCGCGATCCGCACGATCCCGGAATTTTACAAGCACTGCACCAATTCCGACGACATGGGCGGCCGCAACGCCAACCGCGTCCAGCGGCCGAAAATCTACACCTGTCACGGCGGCCTCGTCGATATGGCCGTGCCGATTCAGGTGCGCGGCGAATACCTCGGCGCGATTCTCGCCGGCCAGGTCCGCATTCCCCCAGAAGAAGCGGCACAGCTGCCGATGGGCGCGCCGGGCTGTCTGACGGATTTCTCCGACTACCCGGAATTTCTCGAGCTGAGAAAAAACGTGCCCCACTCGACGCTGGGGCGGGTCAAGGCCGCGGCGGAGCTGATGTTCACCATCGCCAATTACCTGGCGGAGCTGTCCGCCTCCCGGATCACCCAGGAAAAGCTGCAGCGGGCCAACGAACGGCTGATGATGGAAATCCACCGGAGAAGTGAAGCGGAATCTGCTCTCAGAGACGCCGACCTGCGCGCCTTGAAGGCCCAGATCAATCCGCACTTCTTTTTCAACGTGCTCAACACCATCGGCCGCCTGGCCATGATCGAGGGCGCGACCCAGACTCAGGAAATGGTCTACCATTTCTCCGACCTGCTGCGCTACACGCTGCAGACCGGCGAGAACGACTTCGTCCGCCTCGAGGACGAGCTGAACAACGCGCGCAACTTCTTGCACATCCAGAAGGTGCGCCAGGGCGACCACCTGAACTACGTGTTCGACTGTGACGAATCGCTCAACGAAGCCTTCTGCCCGTTCATGGTCGTCCAGCCCTTCATCGAAAACAGCATCAAATACGTCGTCGAGGCGCGCAAGGTGCCGTCGACGATCACCGTCAAAACCGAATCCGACGGCCACGATCTGCTGATCCACATCATCGACGACGGCGACGGCATCACTGACGAAAAAATCGACGCCCTGCTCAACGAAGAGTTCCGCACCGACGAAAGCAAAAAGGGCATGGGCATCGGCGTGCAGAACGTCAACAAGCGCCTGCGCTACTACTACGGCAGGGGTTACGGCATCACCTACGTCAAGGGGCTCGCCCAGGGCACCCACGTGATCATCCGGATTCCCAACAAAACCCTGCCGGGATCCATGTAAGTTAACGGAAAAGAGAAAGAGGGAAAGTATGTATAAAGTATATATTGTAGAAGACGAACACTTAGAAAGAAGAGCCCTGCAGATGATCATCAACGGTCAGGCGCCCAACGTGAAAATCGTCGGCACCGCCGCGTCGGGCAAGGACGCCCTGAAGGGCATCGAGGAAACCGACCCCCAGATCATCCTGATGGACATCAACATCCCGGAAATCAACGGCATCGAAGTGCTGCGCCGGGTCAAAAAGGCTGACCCTGAAAAGAAGGTCATCCTGATCACCGCCTTCAACGAATTCGACTTCGCCCACCAGGCGATCAAGGCCAAGGTCGACGACCTGCTGCTCAAGCCGATCCGGCCGGAACAGCTCATCGCCGCGATCAATCAGGCGATCGAAGGACTGCAGGCCAACACCCGCAGCAACATCGACGAAAAGATGAGCGAAATTATCTACGCGGTGGTGCACAAGAAATACGCCCAGTGCCGCAAGGCGGTGCAGACCTATCTGGACCTGCTCTACGACCACTACGGTTTCGACCTGATCTCGATTCAGAAAGAAGTGCAGATCCTGATGAAGGAACTGCAGACCGTCGCCGACGACAACGGCGGCTACGAAATCGTCTCGCCGCTGAAAAGCACCAGCGGCCACAAACATTTCGCCCGCCAGTTCCAAAACCGCTACAACCTGCGGGTCGAAATCATGAAAGTCATCGGCAAGATCTTCGATCACATGAAGACCAACCCGGACCGGAAGAGCTCCATCGAGGACATCCTCAACTACATTGACCGCAACGCCGCCAACGACATTTCCCTGGAACAGGTCGGCGAGTACGCCAACATGAGCTCCTACTACCTCTCGAAAATCTTTAAGAAGGAAACGGGCATGAATTTCGTGACTTACCTGACTCAGCAGAAGATTCAGATCGCCAAGGACATGCTGATCAACACGGACACGCCGATCATCAACATCGCCCTTGACCTGTCCTACCACGAACCCAATTATTTCAGCAAGGTCTTCAAGAAAAACGTCGGCATCACACCGACGGCCTTCCGCCGCAAATACCGCAACACCAGTGTCGCAGTGGAAACGGCTGAATAAATCCCACTCAAAAAGCCGACGGACCAAAAGTCCGCCGGCTTTTTTTGGTGCCCTAAGCCTGGCTCCCCTGTGCCTGACGCACCGTGATTTCGCCGTTTTCGCAGCGGTTGCCCCAGCTGTCGATGAGCTTGCCGTCGCGGTAGACGCAGATGATTTCGCAGCGGTTCGGGCAGCGGCCGCAGATGACCTCCCGGGTCACGAAGGCGATGTCCTCGATGTCGAAGTCGAAGTCCGCCCGGGCTTCGCCGCCCCGGGCGAGAATCGCCGCGCCGATGGCGCCCATCAAATGGCCGTTTTCGTCGACGATGACCGGTTCCCCGAGGGCCTTTTCAAAGGCCTTGACGACGCCGATATTCTTCGACACGCCGCCCTGGAAGACGATGGGCTCGCGGATGCGCTTGCCCTTGCCGACGTTGTTCAAATAATTGCCGACGACGGCCTGGCAGAGCCCGGCGACGATGTCCTCCTTCGTGTGGCCGACCTGAATTTTGTGGACCAGGTCGGATTCGGCGAAGACGGTGCACCGCGCCGCGATGTGGGTCGGGTGGGCCGACTTCAGCGCCACCTCGCCCATGTCCTCGACCGGAATCCCGAGGCGTCTGGACTGGGACGACAGAAAGGCGCCGGTCCCCGCCGCGCACAGTGTGTTCATCGCGTAGTCGATCGCGATGCCGTTTTCCAGCAAAATGATTTTCGAGTCCTGGCCGCCGATCTCGAGGATCGTGCGCACGTCCGGGTGGAACGTCGTCGTGCCCACGGCGTGGGCCGTGATTTCGTTCTTGACGACCGTCGCGCCGAGCACCGCACCGACGAGCTTGCGGGCCGAGCCCGTGGTGCCCGTCGCCCGAATCTGGAAACGGTCGTGGTCGAACTGGCCGTCGAGCTGGGCGATCAGCCGCTTGACCGCGCCGATCGGGTCGCCCTCGGTCCAGATGTAGGCCGAGGCCAGGATGTGGTTGTCCCCGTCGATGACGACGCCCTTCGTAGAGATGGAGCCGACGTCAACGCCGAGATACGCTTCTTGTCTCATTGTATCACCTTCTTTCGCATGGCTATCATATCGTAAAAGGCCTCGAGCCGGGTCATCAGCCCCGCCGTGGCCGTCTGGGTATCGTAGGTCAAAAACAGCACCGGGATTTTGTAGTCCTCGGAAATGTTGCGGATCACCGGCATGATCTCGATTTCCGGCGTGCAGCCGGCAGACTTGACGTGGATGATCCCGTCGAAGCCGTCTTCGGCGTATTTCTTTGCCTTCCAGATGTTGGCCGTCGAGGTCGGCCCCATTTCGTACTGGCAGTATTCCTTGATGCGCACGTGGAGGTTCTTTTCCCCGGGGTAATCGAGGTTGCGGTGGGAGACGTTCATCCATCGGTGCACCTCGACGCCCATGTCCGCGAGGACCTGCTCGAGATCGAGATTGGAGAAAGCGTCCATCACCGTGAAGTACTCGCCGATGAGCCCGACCTTCAGCGCGTTCGGGCCCTTGTCGATCGGCAGGCGTTCAAAGGTCTGCAGGCAGTTTTCGTAGCCCGCCTCGATGTCCCTACGGGTTTTTGCGGTGCGCATGTCGCGGTAGAAACGCTTCAGCGCGGCCTTGAAGCTGCCGGGCTCGGTCTCAAAGCCGCAGTTCATGTAGTACTGACACTCCACCTCGTCGATGTACTTGACCATGTCGAGGGCGGCGCGCAGCGCCCCCATCGCCTTGGCCGGGCGCACGTGGGGCAGATCGCCTTGACGGCCTTCAGGTAATCCTTCGGCCGGCCCGTCGTGTACTCGGCGAAATTGACGTAGTCGAAATCGTAGCCCTGCTCCCTGAGGATCGACTCGGCCAGCTCGCCGTAATAGCCGAGGCGGCAGTAACCCATCGTCATGATCAGCACCTCGGCGCCGGCCTCTAAGGCCTCGATCATCGAGCCGAGAATCGTCTTGAAGGGCGTGCAGACCATGTCCGGCGAGAGCTTTTCGCCGAGGGCCATCGTCCGCCTGGTCATCGCCGGCTGCATGATGTAGGTCTGGCCCAGCCCCTGCTCGATGAAATACCGCACCGCGTCGTTGTAGTGGGCGATCATTGGGAACGCGATCTTGCGCTTGTCCTTTTTGTCCGCTTTCATCCTTTCGCCGCCTTTCCAGTCCGCCGCATCGAGAGAATGTCGATGAAGGATTCCAGCCGGGTTTCAAGCCCGGCGGTGCCGCTCTGGGCGTCCATCGTCAGATTCATTATCGGCACGCCGCTGTCTCTGAATTTGCGCATGAGCATGTCGTTGACCATCGAATCTAAGGCGCAGGGGTAGACGCTCATCAAGATGATGCCGTCGACGTCGTCCAAATGCATCGCAAGGGACCCGGCGATCTCCCGAGAAAGCTCCCATTTCATCGTCGGGCTCAGGCGCTTGGTCACCTTCCGCGCCTCCTGGCGCTCGACCGCGTCGGCCGGGATGACCGTCACGCCCATCCCGCTCAGATAATCGCGCACCGGCCGGCCGTAATAGGCATCATCCATGACGTAGGCGTGGGCGCCGACCGCGATCTTCAGGCCGTCACTTTTGTACAATTGGTCCGCCGCGGCGGCCGCGGCCTCGT
>DGWE01000007.1 GCA_002396065.1 Eubacteriaceae bacterium UBA4266 | reverse complement strand
GGCAGACAACTCCATGTTGTCTGCTTTTTTATTTTGCTCTTTTTTTATTACAAAATGAAATCAAAGAAAGAAGGTAACCGCTATGAAAGAGAATAAAATGGGCACTGAACGCATCGACAGGCTGATGCTGTCGATGGGACTTCCGATTATTTTGTCGATGGTACTGCAGGCGATGTACAACATCGTCGACAGCATGTTTGTCGCGAGAATGCCCGACAGCGGCGGTGTGGTCCACGCCGGGGAACTCGCTGTCAACGCCTTGACCCTCGCCTTCCCTGTTCAAATGCTGATCGTCGCCTTCGGCATCGGCACCGGTGTCGGCGTCGGTGCCATGCTTTCGCGCCAGCTGGGGCAGAAGAACGAAAAGGGTGTCTCGCGGACGGCGGGCAACGGTATCTTCCTCGGCATCGTCATCACGGCCGTCTTTATGATTTTCGGCATCTTCGGTTCCCACGCCTACCTGAGAACCCAGACCTCCGACCCGGTCGTGTTGAACATGGGCACCCGCTACCTTAAAATCTGCACCCTGTTCTGCTTCGGCAACGTCCTCTACGGGATTTTCGAAAAGCTGCTGCAGTCGACGGGCAAAACCGTCCTGTCCACAACGGCGCAGATCACCGGCGCGTTAACCAACATTGTGCTCGACCCGATTATGATTTACGGTCTGCTCGGCTGCCCGGAAATGGGCATCGCCGGCGCAGCGTACGCGACGATCATCGGCCAAATTGTCTCTCTTGCGCTGGCCTTCGTCTTCCAGCTGACGAAGAACCGGGAAATTAAAATGGGAATTAAATTCTTGAAGCCCCGTGTCAAAACCATCCGCGGCATTTATCAGATCGGCTTTTCCGCCATCGTCATGCAGGCGCTGATGAGCTTTATGACCTACGGGATCAACATCATCTTTGGCACGATTTCTCAGCAGATCGTCACGGCCTACGGCATCTTCTACAAAATCCAGCAATTTGTTTTCTTCGCTGGATTTGGCCTGCGGGACGCGATCACACCGCTGACCGCCTACAATTACGGGGCGCGTTTGAAAAAGCGCATTGTGCAGTGCATCCGCTGGGGATTAATTGACACCGTTGTCGTCATGCTCATCGGGACGGCCATTCTGCAGATTTTCGCCCATCCCCTCGCACAGATCTTCGGCCTGACCGAGGTAACTGAATCTCTCTGTGTCAGCGCCATGCACATCATCAGCATCGGTTTTGTTTTCGCCGGCGTCAGCATCGCGCTGCAGGGCGTCTTCCAAGGGTTGGAAGCTGGCAATTCCTCCCTGATTGTCTCATTATTAAGGCTGCTCGTCATTCCGCTGCCGCTGGCGTGGATTTTCAGCCGCCTGGCTCTGCCGACGACCGCTGTCTTTTGGGCGTTCCCGATTGCCGAAGCCGCTGCTGCCGTCGTGGCGCTGCTTTTACTCAAGCGGACCGTATCGCACCGTGTCGCGCCCATCGGCCAAGGCGGGGCAAAGGCCACACTCAATTAACTGTTTACTGTTGATTTTTATTAAATTGAAAGGACTGTATTTTTAATGCCAAGAACAAAAAAACAAGGAATCGTTTTCGGATTATTGATGTCGTATATCATGGCCTACGGCATGGAAGTGTACAACGTCGCCATTAAACAGGGTTTTAATTTAAATGTCGGCGGCTTCAGCACGATGACCAACCACGTCTTTGTTGGCGCCGCCATTGAAGCCTCTTACATGGGCGCCTTCGTCTTCATTACCTCGAGCCTTTGGGGCAACCGCATCGGCGCTGCTTTCGCCAAACGGCATACGGACCCAGCTAAAGACAACCCGTATTTCTGCCGCATCATGCGCCAGGCCGGTACGGTCTCGATCATGTGCCCGACGATGAGTCTCATCGCCTCGATTTTATTTAATCTGATCCTCGCCCACGCCAACCCGATTAATCTGCCAGCGATCTGGGTCGGCACAGTGATCAAGAACCTGCCGATGGCGTTTTTCTGGAATATGTTCTTCGCCGCGCCGCTGACCCACTGGATTTTCGGCAAGCTCTTCCCCAATCCGTAACAACACACAAAAACCCAATGAAAATTTGCTTTTCATTGGGTTTTTAATTTAGCGCTTGAGCTGGTCGAAAAAGATTTTTTTGATGGCCTTAACGCCCTTCTTATTTTTCAGATCTTCGGGATGGATTTCGCCCTTTGCCATTTTTTCTAAAATGATGATGGTGGTTTCGCCAAGGGCTGAGGTCAGCGAGGCGGCGGTTGCCGCGGAGATGACGCTGCCTGCGGCTGTCCCCGCTCCCGGAATGAGCTTCGGCAGCTCCGCCACAATCGTCCGGCCGGTGATCATCGCCAAAAGCGGCCCGGCGACGGCAATCACGTCTGATTTGTGAAAATCCATGCCGTAAATCACCGTGATGCCTGCCAGCATCGAGATCTGCTCCGGGATCAAAATCGCTGCATCCGGCCCGGGAATGGGCACCGCGCCGATGCCTGCCGCTGCCGCTGCTGCCGTGGCCACGAGACGGCGCGCCTGCTTCTTCTTGAGGGCTAAATCCCTTCCCACCACGACGAAAGCCTCCCGAACCTCCTCCGGGATGACCCGATAGGTCACCTCCGCCAGCGAATCGAGCCCGTAAGGCAGAATGGCTGGAAACGCCTCATCGATCACAAAGGGCTCTGCCAGCACCGGCACCACGTCGACGACGCCCAGCTTCTCTGCCTCGACGGCTTTCCGCATCGTCTCTGCATCACGCTTGGAATAGGACTGAGTCAACACGACGATCACCGGAATCCCGGTCCCGGATTGAGCTGAAACGCGCCGCAGAAATTCGATCTCTGCGCTTTCAAAACGATGGGACGGCGTAGCGATGCAGTACCACAAACAGTGGACCATTTGATTGACGTCGCCGCTCTTTCTGCCCGATTTGATAATCGCCGTCACATCCTCGAGCAGCTGCTCTAGCGCGTTGCTGCCGTCGAGCTCCAGCCCCGGCGTGTCGTAAATGGCCAGCGGAAGCCCCGGCTTTTCGAATTTTTGAATTTCTTTCGTGACCGGTTTGCCCACACCGGTCTCGGCTAAATGCGCGCTAAACATATTGTTGATTAACGTACTCTTGCCCACGCCGGTCTTCCCGAGCACCATGACATTTAATATTTTCAGTTCATCGTATTTTTTCTGCGCCTGATCCATCATCTGCTGGATCATCGCGTCCATATCCACCTCATTCATCGTGTTTTTCAGATGACGCTTTAAATTGCCGCCGGTAGTCTTCATATTCAGCCTCCCAGAGTTTTCGATCGGCTTCGCCGATTTCCCGGATCACCCGACAGGGATTGCCGGCCGCGACGACGCGGGCCGGTATATCGTGGGTGACGACTGAGCCAGAGCCGATCACACTGCCCTCGCCAATGGTGACGCCGCAGTTGATGACCACATTGCCGCCGATCCAAACGTTGTCGCCGATGGTGACCGGCGCTGAAATTTCCAAATCGGTGCCGCGAATTTCCGGATCGATCGGGTGGCTCACCGCGTAGATGCTGACGTGGGGCCCGAGCATGACGTGATCCCCGAAGCGGACTTCATTTTCATCCAAAATTGTCAAATCCGTGTTCGCGTAAAAATGCTCGCCGAAAAACACGTGAACGCCCTGATCGAAATACACCGGCGGCGTAAGCTTTAAGTCGTCCGGCGCCGCCCCAAAGCATTTTTTTAGTGCCGTCATCGCCTGGCAGTCATCCCTAAGCGTTGAATCGTCAGCATCGTTAAAGGCCTTTTGAGCCGCGTGAACCCGCTTCCACTCGTCTCTGCCTAGACCTGCCGGCGAAAACAATTTTCCCGCCAGCATCCGTTGAATTTCTTCTTCTTTGCGCATCTGTTTTCCTTTTACTTATTTAAATTTTGATCGTTACCGTATCTTATTTTAAATTATCATAACACAGGGCTTTTTTTTGGGCAATGCAGTGCCGTGAACCGCTTTACGTCCTGTGTTATAATGCAGAGAGTTGATTAATTTAATAAAAATAAGGAGCGTAATAATGAAATCCTACCGTAAAGAATTACATTTTCATTTTAATACCCGTAGAGGGCTGGTCAACATCACGCCGGACGTCGAGGAAGCCCTCGAAGAAAGCGGCATCAAGGAAGGCTTGATCCTTGTCAACGCGATGAACATCACCTCCAGTGTCTTTATTAACGACGACGAACCGGGACTCCATCAGGATTTTGAAAACTGGCTTGAAAAATTGGCGCCGGAAAAGCCCTACAGCCGCTACCACCACAACGGCTTTGAAGACAACGGTGACGCCCACCTGAAACGGACCATCATGGGGCGGGAAGTCGTCGTCGCCGTGACAGACGGCCGTCTCGACTTCGGCACCTGGGAACAGATTTTCTACTTCGAATTTGACGGCAAACGGGACAAACACGCCCTGATCAAGATTATCGGGGAATAAATATGCCAGAATCCCTTAAATCGCGCTTTGAAAGCTGTGACCGGAGAACAATGAGTCAAAATGAAAAGGAAGCGCTGAAAAGCGATATTTTGGCCGCAGCAGAGGCCGACAGCGCCCAGGCCATGTATCTCGCGGGGCGGCTCTACTACGAGGGCTTTACCGTCGATCAGGATTACACGACGGCCCGTAAATGGTTCGAACGCGCCGCCGACCAAGGCGAGGACGGCGGCCGCCTCTACCTCGGCTACTGCCATTATTACGGGCGTAACATCCCGGTCGATTACGAAAAGGCCTTTCACGCATTCAGCCTAGCCGCAGAAAACGGCGACCACTGCGCGCTGTACAAGCTCGGTGACATGTACCGGGACGGCCGTTACGTTAAACAAAACAGCGAAAAGGCGATTCATTATTACAGGCAGGCGCTGTCACACGTCACCCCCGACAGCCCCGACTACCCCAATATCGTCTCCCGCATCGGGCACTGTCTTTTCCTCGGCATCGGCTGCCCTCCCGATTTACTCGCCGCGATGCACGATTTAAACACGGCCAAGGAAAAATGCTACGCCCTGCTCGCCAAAGGCGATCCTTACGCCCACCTGCCCCTTCCCGGGATCAAGGCTGATCTCTCCGCGATCGAATCACAGCTGGACCGCCAATTTGCACCTGAAGCGCAAAACGTCCAATACACCTAAAAATTCACACAAAAAAGCCGTTTGATAATTTTATCTATCAAACGGCTTATCTTTTTAAATGGTGCGCTCGAGCCGATTCGAACGGCCGACACATGGCTTCGGAGACCATTGCTCTATCCACCTGAGCTACGAGCGCAAAAATTACTTTTCTTATGGTATCAAAACCTTTTGCAAAATGCAAGGGCATTTCAAAAAAATTGGGATTCGGCGACTAACCGAACCCCGTTTGTATTTAGATAAAACGCGGTTAGAGAATAACCGATAAGTCTGTCTGTTCCTTTTTCTGAGGATCCAACTGAATGTTGGTGTGAATCTGGTACTTCGGCATTTCGACACCGAGGGCTTCCTTCAGCACATCGTCGATCGTTTCCGCGTAGACAAAGGTCAGCTCGTCGGTGACTTCCTTCGGCACATCTTCGAGATCTTCTTTGTTTTCAAGGGGCAGGATGATTTTCTTCACGCCTGCGCGCTGCGCCGCGATGACCTTTTCCTTGATGCCGCCCACAGGAAGCACATTGCCGGACAACGTGATTTCGCCAGTCATCGACAGATGGCTGTCCACAGATTTGCCGAGGATTAAGGATGCCAGTGCGGTGGTGATTGTCACACCGGCACTCGGTCCGTCCTTCGGCGTCGCGCCTTCCGGCACGTGAATGTGGGTGTCAAATTTCGAATAATCGAATCCCGTCGCTTCTTCACTGAAACGCGAGCGGATCAAGCTCATCGCGATGGTCGCCGACTCCTTCATGACGTCGCCGAGCTGGCCCGTCATGATCAAACGTCCAGAGCCCGGCATGAACGTCGCTTCGGTGAACAGGATTTCCCCGCCGACCGCCGTCCAGGCCATGCCCGTCACGACGCCTGGCGCATTGTGCGCTCTGACCTTTTCGTGATAACGCTTTTTGCGCCCGAGCCACTTTTCGACGTCGTCGGCATCGATCGAAACGCTTTCAGCGCTGCCAGTGACGATTTTTTCAGCGGTCATCCGAGCGATTTTCGCGAGCTGTTTGGTCAGCCCTCTGACGCCGGCTTCTGCCGTGTAATCTTCAATGATGCGGCTGATCGCTTCCTTTGAAATGCTCAACTGTTCCGGTTTCAGGCCGTTTTCTTCGATGACCTTTGCAACCAAATGTTCCTGCGCGATGTGCAGCTTTTCCGTATTGGTGTAGGACGAAAGCTCAATGATTTCGGCTCGGTCAAGCAATGGCCCCGGAATGCGGGAGGCGTCGTTAGCCGTGCAGATAAAGAAGACATTGGACAGGTCGTAAGGCACTTCCAGATAGTGATCGGAGAAGGTGTTGTTCTGTTCCGGATCGAGCACTTCGAGCAGAGCCGCTGACGGGTCGCCCTGAGCGGAAATACCCAGCTTGTCAATTTCGTCAAGGACGAAAACCGGGTTCATCGTTTTGGCATCTCGGATGCCTTTAATGATGCGGCCAGGCAGTGCGCCGATATAAGTCCGGCGGTGCCCTCTAATTTCAGATTCGTCCCGCACGCCGCCGAGGCTGGCGCGGACGTATTCGCGGCCGAGGGCTCTCGCAATGGAGCGGCCAAGGCTCGTCTTCCCAGTTCCCGGAGGGCCGACAAGGAGTAAAATGGTCCCCTGGTTGTCGTTTTTCATTTTCATGACGGCCAGATGTTCGATGATGCGTTCTTTAACCTTTTCGAGACCGTAGTGGTCTTCGTCGAGGACGCGCTTGGCCTCTTCAATGTCGATCTGCTGCGGTTCGCAGGTCCACGGCAGATCCAGAAGCAGGTCGAGGTAGTTCATGATGATCGACATTTCTGAGGATCCCTGCGGCACCGCTTCGAGTTTTTTCACTTCCCGCATCGCGACTTTTTTAACGTCTTCCGGCATGTCGGACGCTTCAACCCGTTCGCGGTAACTCTGGGATTCGTCGCCGTCGTCTTCTCCCAATTCCGCTTCAATATTGTGAAGCTGTTCTCTGAGCATGGCGTTGCGGTAATTCTTATCCTTTTCTCTGGCGTACTTCTTGCTGATTTCCAGCTGCAGGTGTACGGAATCCTTTTCTTTAATCAAGTAGTCGATGAATTTGAGTGCACGGCGTTTCTGAGAGTTGATTTCCAAAAGGGCCTGCTTTTCCGGAATGGACATGCTCATCATCGGCACCAGATAGCCCATGATCTGCTGGACGTGCTGCTGACGGTTCAGCACCTTCATGAAGTAGTCTGCGCCCTTGAAGTTTTCAGAAAATTCGCTGCACAGATTTTTAATGTAAGCCGTCATTTCTTCGTCGTCAGCTTCGGTCATGTCTTCCCATTCGGGATATTCTTCGTATTCCGCGATCAGCTGATGATCCGGTGTGTCGGCAACGCTTAAAACTTCGACGCGTCTAAGCGTGAAGATTTCGATGACGTAGCCGCCGTTATTCGCTTCTTCAATGCGGTTAAATTGGAACAGCACGCCGATGCGGTAAAAGGACGATTCGTTTAATTCTTCGTAGGGAATGTTGCCCTTTGTCGTCAAGCCGACGGCCAGCGTGTTCGCATCACCCATGTACTGTTTAATGTTGTTGCCAATGGTTTCATTGACATAAATCCGGTTCTTGATACCCGGAAATATAACGGTCTCCGTAATCGGAATAACCGGTGCTTTCATTGGGATTTTTCCTTCTGTGGCCATATAATCGCCTCCTGTTTTATGTTAATGCACTTTTTGCAGCAGTGAAATCAGCAGATCGATCTCATCGTCCGTCAGGCTGGCTTCAATATGATAAATCAACTGCATTTTTCCGCGTTGTTCGCAGCGCGCGGCTGCTTCACCCTTTTCGGTCAGCCGGATGTAAGAGACCCGCCTGTCCTGCTGGCTTTTCTCCCTGACCACACAGCCTTGATCCGACAATTTGTCGATCATTTCCGTGATGGTCGGTTTCGATAAACTAAAAGTATGCGCCAAATCAGAAAAAGTAATGTTCTGACGCTCATCAATAATGTGCAGGCACTCGACTTGGCGCTGCGTGAGCATCGTCCGGCACTCATCCTTCGCCGCGTCGTTGCAATGGGTTCCCAGTGTCATTAAATGACCCAATGCCTGAATTAAATCTTGCCTTCTACATGCCATACTCGCTCCTATCAAACATCGAACCATCTCAAAAATTAGTTTGGTTTTACCTAAATTTCGATGTTAGTATAAACATTCTGATTCTGATTGTCAAGGCGCTTCAGTTTTATTTAAAGAAAAAGACCGGACAACCCCGTCTGGGGATATCCGGCCTTTGGAAAAAGCGATTCAATTACTTGACATTCGGACCTGCGTCGATGATTTCCTGCGGCATGGTGTCGTATTTCTTGAAGTTTTCGACGAAATGAGCAGCCAAATCCTTGGCGGTCTTGTCGTAGGCTTCCTTGTCTTCCCATGTGTTCTTCGGCATCAAAAGTTCTGAAGGCACGCCCGGGCAGCTCGTCGGAATTTCGATATTAAACAAATCGTCGTGAACCGTCGGAATGTCTTCCAGCTTCCCTGCCGTCGCTGCGGAAACGATCGCGCGGGTGTATTTCAGCTTGAAACGGCTGCCAACGCCGTAAGGGCCGCCGGACCAGCCAGTATTGACCAAGTAAACATTGCAGTGATATTTATCGATTTTTTCGCCTAAAAGTTCAGCGTAACGGGATGCCGGCAATGGCATAAAGGGTTCGCCGAAACAGGTGGAAAATGTCGTCTGAGGTTCCGTGACGCCGCGTTCCGTTCCAGCGAGTTTGCTGGTGTAGCCGGAAACGAAGTGGAACATCGCCTGATATTTGTTGAGTTTTGCGACCGGAGGCAAAACACCAAAGGCGTCAGCTGTCAGGAAAATGATCGTGTTCGGATGGCCGCCGATACTCGGAATCACCGCGTTTGGAATATAGCTGAGCTGATAGCCTGCACGGGTGTTCTGTGTGTATTTGTCGTCGCTGTAATCCGGTTTGCCGTTTTCGTCCAGCACGACGTTTTCGACAACCGTACCAAAACGGATGGCGTGATAGATTTCAGGTTCACTTTCTTCTTCGAGGTCGATACATTTTGCAAAGCATCCGCCTTCAAAGTTGAAAATGCCATTGTCGCTCCAGCCGTGTTCGTCATCGCCGATCAGACCGCGTTCAGGATTGGCGGAAAGCGTCGTTTTGCCCGTACCGGAAAGGCCAAAGAACAATGCGGTACGGCCGTCGTCGTCCATATTGGCCGAGCAGTGCATGGTCAAAACATCCTTCTGCGGCAGCAGGAAATTCATGACAGAGAAAATCGATTTTTTGATTTCTCCGCAGTAGCGGGAGCCCGCGATCAAAACGACGCGCTTTTTGAAGCTGATGATAATCGCCGCTTCGCTGTGGGTGCCGTCAACTTCCGGATCACAATGGAATCCTGGAACCGCGATCACGGTAAACTGCGGATCGATGGCTTTAGATTCTTCATCGTCCTTTGGTTCGATGAACAAATTTTCAACAAAAAGGTTCTGGCTCGCGTATTGATTCACGACGCGAATCGGCAGCTGATAATCCTTGTCAGCACCGGCGTATCCATTAAAGACGTAAACTTCATCCAAGGTGCCGACGTAAGCCGTCATCTTTTTGTATAAAGCTTCAAATTTATCTTCGTCAAAGGGCATGTTAATGGGACCCCAGGCAACCTTATCGTGGCTGACTTCATCGTCGACGATGAAACGGTCCTTAGGCGAACGCCCAGTGTATTTGCCAGTGTTGACGACGATGGCGCCGGTATCGGACAAATGCCCTTCACCGCGGGAGAGTGCCTTTTCCGTCAACACTGATGCTTTCGCATTCACGAGTGCTTTTTTTCCGTCTAATCCCAAAAAAGATAAATCACAATCGTACATAAGTCTTCCTTTCAGATTTATATTTATTTAATCACATACATAAAAATACACGTTATATTTTCAAGAATTTTCATTACAACCGAGCGATTTCTGTTTAATTTCGGTTATTTTTCGAAAAAACAGAGACACAATCAGCTTTTCTTGTAATATTTTCATCGTGTATACAAGGTATTATATGATAGGATGAGTAAAAATGCAAATTGAATTTGTCATTTTCATGTTTTTTTACGCATCCCAATTTTCGGCCATCAATTTTTCAGACAGCCGATTGAGTTTTTTCCGCTGTATTTTGTAATCTGGACAGTATTGTTCGACCAGGTTCCAAAATGCCTTCGAGTGGTTCATATACTTAATGTGCGCCAGCTCGTGAATCACGACAGAATCTATGGCCTTGCCGTCCGCCATAACCAGCCGCCACGAAAAATTGATGCTCTTCTTTGACGAGCAGGAGCCCCATCGGCTGGCCGCGTTATTGATCCGGACTTTAGTTGGATGCAGATCCATCACCGCCTCATACCAGGCAACCCGCTGAAGAATGATGTCCTCTGCCAGCTTCCTATAAATGTTGACGATCCCCCGCTTAACGGTTTTGGGATCGGCACCGGCTGGAATCGTAATGACAGAATGATCCAGCTTCACGGCGCGTTTAAATTCAAACCGGCCGTCCGGCACAGCCAAAACCGGAATATCGACACCGAGCACCCGAATCCAGGAACCGTCTGAAATTTCAAAATCTTCGGCTGATTTGATTTGTGCGGTCCGTTTTGCAATCCAATCTGATTTTTCTTCTATAAAACGCTCGATTTCGCTCTGACTGACCTGCTTAGGTGCCTTGACCTGCAGCGTGCCGTCCTTCAAAACCTTCAGCGCGATGGTTTTTCGGCTGCTGCGTATTAACGTGTACATGCCCAAAACCTCCTCTCAATGCGGATTCACCGTGCCAATCTTGTATACGCCCCGCCTTTTTGCTATAATACTGAAAAATGAATAATGCCAAAATATTGGAGAAAGGGCAACATGAATTTAGAAAATCGTACGGTGATTCTCGGCGTTTCTGCGAGCATCGCCGCCTACAAAATGGCCGATGTCGCGTCGGCCCTGGCTAAACAGAAATGTGACGTTCACGTCATCATGACGCCAAACGCCACCGAAATCATCCAGCCAATGACCTTTTCCACGCTGACTGGAAATAATTGTATCACAGATACTTTTGATAAGACAATTCAATATAACGTCGCCCACGTCGCGCTGGCTAAGAAGGCCGATCTATTATTCATCGCACCGGCCACTGCCGACATCATCGCGAAGCTGGCCTACGGCCTTGCCGACGACATGCTGACCACAACCGCTCTAGCCTGCACCTGTCCCAAATATATCGCGCCGGCAATGAATACCGCGATGTACAACAACCCGATCGTCCAGCACAACCTCAGTGTTCTGAAGGACTACGGCTGGCACGTCATCACGCCGGATTCCGGTATTCTCGCCTGCAAGGACAACGGTGCCGGCAAGCTTCCGCAGCCCGACGCGCTTTTGGATTACATTTACCGCGAAATCGCCTACGAAAAGGATTTGATCGGGAAAAAGATTTTAATCACCGCCGGTCCGACCTGCGAAGCCATCGATCCGGTGCGCTACATCACCAACCATTCCAGCGGCAAAATGGGCTACGCCATCGCCTACGACGCGATGCTGCGCGGTGCGGAGGTCACCCTTGTTTCCGGGCCGACGTCCTTAAAGCCAGTACCCTTTGTCAACTTTGTCCCCATTCAGTCTGCCGAGGACATGGCCGAAGCTGTGCTCTCTGCCGCACCGGAACAGGACGTCATCATTAAAGCCGCTGCGGTCGCCGACTACACGCCAAAAACGATGGCTGCCGAAAAAATTAAAAAAGACAAGGGCGTCCCAGCCATTGAATTAAAGCGCACGACCGATATTTTAAAGCGTTTGGGCGAAATCAAAAAGGCCCACCAGTTTATCTGCGGCTTTTCGATGGAAACGGAAAATTTAATTGAAAACAGCCGGAAAAAGCTGGAAAAGAAAAAAATTGACATGGTCGTCGCCAACAATCTGCGGGTGAGCGGCGCTGGTTTTCAGGGCGACACCAACGTGGTCACCCTGATCACCAAAAACGGCAACGTTGCCCTGCCGCTGATGCCGAAGTCTCATGTGGCCCACTGCATCCTCGACGCCATCTTAGAAGCGCAGAACGGCCAGCAATAAAAATATTAAATTAGAAGCGTAATTTGGCCGTAGGAAACCTTCACGAGGTGTTTGAGCTCCATCATCATCAACACCGCGTTGAGCTTCGCGATGGGCGTGTCCAGTCTCTGGACCAGCCCGTCAACGGTATCTACGCCCTTTATTACTGCGTCTAATACCTCTTTTTCGTCTTCCGATAACGACAATTGTTTTTCAGCCTGTGCCGATTTCTGAGGGTTCTCAGACGGCTCAGGCTTTGTTTTTTTAACAGCCTTTAACTCGACAAAATCCTCGAGCACATCCTCCGGCTCCGTGACAAGCTTGGCCCCTTCCTTGAGCAGCTGGTTGGAACCCTCCGCGGATTTTACCCCGATGCTCTGGGGCATCGCGTAAACCGTCTTCCCCTGCTCGAGGGCGTGATCCGCTGTGATTAACGCCCCGCTTTTAAGCCGTGCCTCGACCACGACGATGCCGTCGGAGAGGCCCGCGATGATCCGGTTGCGCAGTGGAAAATGTCCGGATTTCGGCGGCTGTCCGATGAAAAACTCGCTCAATAGCAGCCCTTTCTCCCGGATGCGCTCGTAAAGTTCGCGGTTGCCCGCCGGATAACAGACGTCAATGCCGGAACCGAAAACAGCCACCGTTGAGCCGATGCCGTCAAGGGCGCCCTCGGCCGCCGCGCTGTCGACACCGGCCGCCATGCCGGAAATCACCGTCATGCCTATCTCGGAAAACCGCCTGCCGAACTGCCGCGCCGTTTTCATCGCTCCAAGGCTTGATTTTCTCGACCCGACCATGCCAATGGTCAAATCCCGTTCAGTAAGCCCGACGTTTCCCAACGCGTAGAGCATCACCGGCGGATTGTATATTTTTTCAAGCCGCCTCGGATAATGGGGACTATTTTTCGGGATGCAGACAATCTTATTTTTTTCGATAAATCGCACGGCTCGTTCCGTCAGCGCCAAGCTTTTCTGATCCTCGATTTTTTGAATGTCCTTTTCGCGAAGTAAACCCGTCGCCCGAATGTCTGACGCGGACGCCGCATAAATCTGCTCCGCGGTTTTAAAAACCGTCAGCAGTGTGTTTTTCTTGATATTCGACACGTTTGTGATCGATGAAAGCCAAATATCGTAAATCGTCGCGTTGTCCATGCCGTCCTCCTTCACTAAGCTACTGCCCTGAACGGTAGGACGTCGCCTCTGACAGGTGAATCAAGCCGATCTGCTCCGCGCCGTCCAAATCGGCGATCGTTCGGGCCAGCTTTAAAATGCGGTGGTAGCCCCGCCCGGAGAGCTTGAGCTTGTTGTAAATCATCTCGATAAAATCCTGGCCTTCCCGGTCCAACACGCAATAGCGGTCAATGAGATGGGGTTCCAGCTGCGCGTTGAAGTAAATCCCCTCGTCGTTTTGAAAGCGCTCATTTTGGATTTCCCGCGCCAGGTTGACCCGCTTGCGGATGCACTTTGAGGATTCCCCAGGCGCCCGACTCTCGAGCTCCTTGATGTCCACCGCCGGCACCTCAACTCTGATGTCGATGCGGTCCAGCAGCGGGCCGGAAATGCGGCTGTTGTAGCGCCTGATTTCGTTCTTCGTACACGTGCATTTGTGGGTCGGATCGCCGTAATACCCGCAGGGGCAGGGATTCATGCTCGCGATCAGCATGAAGGACGCCGGATAAGTCAGCGTCGCGTTGACTCTGGAAATCGTCACCTCGTGATCCTCCATCGGCTGTCTGAGCACTTCGAGGGCCGTCTTCTGAAATTCGGGCAGCTCGTCGAGAAACAGCACGCCGAGGTGCGCCAGCGACACCTCGCCCGGCTTCGGCACCGACCCGCCGCCGACGATCGCGACGTTAGACAGCGTGTGGTGGGGCGATCTGAACGGCCGATGGGTCATAATATTGTCTTTTAGCAGTCCCGCAATCGAATAGATCTTCGTGATTTCGAGCGCCTCGCTTAACGTCAACGCCGGCAGAATCGACGGAAAAGCCTTGGCCAGCATGCTCTTCCCACTGCCCGGTGGGCCGCTCATTAACACATTGTGGCCGCCTGCCGCCGCGATTTCGAGGGCGCGTTTCGCGTTGTCCTGACCCTTGATCTCCGAAAAATCGACGCGGTACGACGCCTGGCCCTCGTTGAGCAGCGCCTGAGAGTCAATCTGGTAAGGTGCAATCGGCGCCTTGCCCTTTAAGTGATTGAGCACCTGCTTGAGGTTATCGGCCGGCAGGATGTCCATGCCGTCCACCACCGCGCCCTCGGTTTTATTCGCCTGGGGCAGCACGACCTTTTTGAAGCCCTCGCGTTTGGCCGCCAGCACCATCGGCAGCACACCCCGGACTGGCCGCAGATCGCCATTAAGGGACAGCTCGCCGAAAAACAGCGTGTCCGAAAAATCCCCTTCCAGCTGATTGGAGGCCGCGAGCAGCCCGATAGCGATGGGCAGATCGTAAGACGGCCCTTCTTTTTTAAGATCGGCCGGTGCCAAATTGACAGTCACTTTCTTGTCCGGATAGGCGTATCCGTTGTTTTTAATCGCAGAAAACACCCGATCTCGGGATTCCTTGACACCCGCATCCGGCAGACCGACGACAATGAAACCCGGCAGACCGTAATTTAAATCCACCTCCACCGTCACGATCACGCCCTCTACCCCTAAAAGACCGCAGCTGAATATTTTCGCTAACATTTTCTTCTCCTTATTTCAATGCTGCTGTGCCGTCGCTTTTGATGATAACGTTTTTCTTATTATACTCGCATTTTCGCGGTCTGCCAATAGAAAAAGCCTGCAGATACTCCGAAAAGTATCCGCAGGCTGAAATACCGTAAATTAGAACTTTTAATCGTCGTCGTGTTCAGGCGTTTCAGAATCAAAAAAAGAGCCCCTATTTGAAATAGGAGCTCAAAATGACGTGAATTATTCTTCGTCGTCTTTGGTTTCTTCAGTTTCAGCATCGCCGAAATCAAGTTTACCCAGCAGATCGCCGAAGGAATCACCCAATGTGAAGTTCGCGTTGTCTTCATATACGGTGGTGTTGTGCTGCGGCTGACGTTTACGCGGCTTGCGTCCGCCTTGGCGGCCCTGGAAGCCTTCGCCGCTCTTGCGGTGACGTCTCTGAGCGCGTTCCGGTGCTTTCTGAGTTGCTTTGATACTCAGGCTGATCTTTTCCTTTTCGCGGTTGATGCCGATGATCTTCACCTTGACCACGTCGCCTGGTGTCAATTCAGATGCAACTGATTCAACACGGCGGTAAGAAATTTCAGAAATGTGAATCAAGCCTTCAACACCTGGAATGATTTCAGCAAATGCACCGAAATCCAGAACATTGGTGATTTTGACTTCGACAATGTCCCCTTCTTTGTACTGTTCGACAAAGGTATCCCACGGTTTTGGCTGAAGGGCCTTGACGCTTAATTTGATCTTCTTTTCTTCGTCATTCTTCTGGATGACCTTCGCTTCGATTTCCTGTCCCTTTTCGACCAGGTTCTTCGGTTCGTTAGCGCGAGACCAGGTTAAATCTGAACGGTGAACAAATCCGTCGATCCCGTCTAAATCGATAAAGATCCCGAAGTTGGTGATCGTCTTGACCTTACCGGTTACGACATCGTCCATCTGAATTTCGTTGTAGCGTTCTTCTTTTCTTGCGCGCTGTTCCTTCTGGCGTTCTTTCATTTCCTTTTCGAGGATGACACGCTGTGAGAAAATTGCACGGCGGCGTCTTGCGTTGTAGTCAATGATTTTACCGCGGACTTCTTTGCCGACCAGGGTATTTAAATCCTTGATGTAGCGGACGCTGTACTGAGAAGCTGGCATAAAGATGTCAGTGAATCCGATATCGACGATCAGGCCGCTGCCGGAAACGCTCTTGATTTTGCCGTCGAGGACAGTTTCGTCTTTGTACGCTTCTTCGAGCTGACGCTGAATCTTCTGATTGTCGTATTTAATCTTTGACAGTCTGACTGCGCCGTTGTCGTCGTTCATGTTGGTGACAACTGCGTTGATCATGTCGCCCTTTTTGACTTCTTCCTTCAGATCGATGTCGTCTTTCCAAGAATAATCACTCTTTTTGATGACACCATCTGCTTTATATTTAATGTTCAGGATGATTTCATCGTCAGTGACCTCAATCACTTCACCTTCAACTGTTGAACCTCTGTGGATTGGCTTATCCTGCAGCGACTGGTCCAGCATTGCGGCAAAATCATTTTCATCAACTGTTTCTTCGACTGCCTGATCCTGAACTTGTGTGTTTTCCGTTTTGTTTTCTTCCATTCTTTCCGTTACCTCCTTAACGATCCAGTCCGGCGTGGACGCTCCCGCTGTTATACCGATGACGTTGTATTTTTTCACCTCAGCGAGATTTAATTCTCCGGCTGTCTCTATGTGACATGTATTGCTGCAGTGCGCCTTGCAGACCTCAAACAGCTTTCGCGTATTTGACGAGTGGTAGCCGCCCACAACAATCATATATTCCACACGTTTTGCCGTTTCAACTGCAGCCGATTGGCGTTCTGCGGTCGCCGAACAAATCGTGTTAAATATCAAACATTCGTCTGCTTTTTTCTGCAGAATCGATGTGATGGCATTGAATTTCGATTCGATAGCTGTCGTCTGAGCCACGACACACATTTTCCCGAAGTGAGGCAAGGCCTCCGCTTCTTCAGGCGTATTGATCACGATGGCCCGTCCGTCGCACCAGCCGACTGCCCCTTGGACCTCCGGATGCGCAGCATCACCGACAATGACGATCTGATAGCCTTTGCGGTCGTAGTCGTACACCTTGTGCTGCATGGCCCCGACAAAAGGACAGGTCGCATTGACGATTTTTAGGTTTTTGGCCTTCGCCTGATCAATGACGTCTTTACTCACACCGTGGGACCGGATGATGACAGTTCCCTTTGGAATATCTTCAATTCGATCGACCTTGATGATGCCCCGTTGTTCCAGGCGTTTCATTTCCTGACGGTTGTGAGACAGATCGCCCAGACAGTAGATCGGTTGATTGTCTTTCTGTTTCAGTGTATCATCTGCGAGCTTCATCGCGTTGGTAATCCCAAAACAGTAACCAGCCTTCTCCGCTATAATGATCTTCATATACTATCTCCATTATTTTATTTGATAAAATGCTCGTTGTCTATCTTTTTTTTTATTTTTCTTAATTTTTTTAAGACCAAGCCATAAAACCCATCACAGGCTGTAGATTTGATCGAGAATCTGCTGCCCAAGGGCTTCGTTTTCTTTTGCGGTCAAGCGCTTGCCGTAATATTCCGTCAATTCGATAGGTTTGCCGAAGACCACCTTGATTTTTCCGCGGAATTTGTAACTGCCCTGAATGTGTACCGGCACAATCGGCGAATGGGTCTTCAGCGCGAAGAAAATGAAACCGTCCGCCGGCTTGACCTTTTGTCCCGGCTTGACCCGTGTCCCTTCGGGAAAAATCCCCAAAAGCTTGTCGTCGTTTAAAATGCCCATCGCCGTTCTCAGCGTCGTCATCGACACCTTGTGGCGTTCAACTGGGAAAACGTGCACCTCTTTGAGTATCCAATTGACGAATTTATTGGAAAAGATTTCCGCCTTTGCCATAAAATTGACTGGCCTGACCGGGTGCTTGAGCAGCGTGTCGATGAGCAGCGGATCGTACCAGTACATGTGGTTCGGGCAAATCACCGCCCGGCTGTTCTTCGGCACATTTTCCACTCCTTCAACGGTGATGTTAAGCCAGAAAAAATTGACAATGTTAAATAAAACGTGTGCGATTCGATAAATCATCTCACCCTCCGTTATTTCGCCTTACCGGCTTCGACGTGGTCGATGACACAGGCCACGACCTCTGGAATCGTCATGTGCGTCGTATCGATGCGCACGGCGTCGTCGCAGCAGACCAGCGGATCGGCCGCTCTATGGCTGTCGTTGTAATCCCGTTTGGCAATGTCGGCTTCGATATCCTCGAGGGTTTTCCCGTCAAGTCCGCCCTTTTCATTAAGCTCAGCGTAGCGGCGCTTCGCTCTTTCGGACACTGCCGCGTCCAGATAAAATTTGTAATCCGCGTTGGGCAGTACCGCCGAGCCGATATCCCGTCCGTCCATGATGACGTCCGTGCCTTCGGCTATTCTGCGCTGCTGCTGCACGAGCACTTTCCGCACCGCTGGAATCGGCGCCACATCGCTCGTGTGCTGGCTGACCTCGGGCGTGCGGATCGCTTCGGTGACTTCTTCACCGTCCAGAAAGACCCGCTGCCCTTTGAATGCAATGACTGCGCCCTCGGCGTACCGGGCAATGGCTTCTTGATCCGCAAAATCAATTTGGTGGTCGATCACGCCCTTTGTGATCGCGCGGTACATCGCCCCGGTATCCAGATAGGTGATGTGTAATGCCTTGGCTATTTGTTTCGCAATTGTACTTTTTCCTGCGCCTGCAGGTCCGTCCATCGCAATTTGCACTTTATTCACTCCTTGTCCCCGCCACGAATCCCGTCGTCGCAGCAATTTGAATATTAAATCCGCCGGTCAGCGCGTCGACATCGATCATTTCCCCTGCAAAATACAGATGACGGATTCGTTTTGACGCCATCGTCTTGGGATCGATCTCTTTGACGCTCACGCCGCCAGAGGTGACGATTGCCGTGTTGATGTCTAAGAAATCGCTGATCTGAAGGGTCTGCCGTTTCAGCGCATCGACAATCGCTCGGCGCTCCGCCTTCGTGATCTGATTGGCGGTTTTTGTCTTGTCCACCCCAGCTAAATCCAGCACAATTGGCATCAGCTTTTTCGGAAGCAGCGACGCCAGCGCGTGCACGACCTGCTTGCGGTCGTTTGCCTTAAGCTCCCGCTGAATCCGCTGGTCAAGCTTTTGATCCGACAGCGCCGGTTTTAAATCTAAAATAAGGCGGTAGGTTTCAGGCGCGTCGTCCATGTAAGCCGAATCAGTTAAAATCAAAGGTCCTGAGACGCCAAAATGGGTCAACAGCATCTCACCCCGCTCCGTCCGAAGCTTTTTGCCCTTGTGGGTCAAAGTCACGTCGACGTTTTTCAGGGCGAGGCCCTGAACCTGAGCCGGCCAGGTTTCTTTTGTTTTAAGCCCAACCAGAGACGGCCGGCACGGGCTTACCTTGTGCCCCAGCTTTTCTGCAGCGTCCAGTCCCCAGCCGTCTGAGCCGGTTGAACGGTAGCTGAGTCCGCCGGTTGCCACAATGATTTTATCCCCTTCGAGCACGGTACCGTCCGCAAGTTTGACGCCGACGGCTTCATCCTCCTGCGTGACAATCGATGTCACCGGCGTGTTCAGCCGAACCTCGACCCCTGCCGATTCCAGCGCCTTTCTGAAAGCTTTAATGACATCGCTCGATTTATCCGATTCCGGGAAAACCCGCTGTCCCCGCTCAACCTTCAGCCTGCAGCCGTAGCGCGTGACGAAATCCATCAAGTCCTCACGGTCGAATCGAGAAATCGACGAGTACAAAAACCTCGGATGATGCACAACGTTTTTCAAAAAAGTTTCCTGATCACAGAAATTGGTCAGGTTGCACCGCCCTTTTCCGGTGATGTACAGCTTTTTTCCCAGCTTTTCATTTTTTTCGCAGAGGATGACATCGTCGCCGTCCGACGCTGCGGTGTACGCCGCCATCATCCCTGCGGGGCCGCCGCCAATTACAATGACTTGTTCACTCATAAATATCTTAAATTATTTTCCTGTCTTATTTTTTGAGGACGATAAAAGCCGTTGGGGCTTTTCGATGATTTTTCACTTCAAAACTGTAGGCGTCGTACCCGCGCCCCAAATTTTGAATCCACGCCTCAATTTTCTCTTTTTCCGCCTGTCCCGTCAAGTGGGAATACGCGCAAACAGTCAAAATACCGCCGGACCTCAAAAGCGCCGCGCTCTGCTCAAGAGCTTGAAGCGTAGTTTCAGGCTGCGTCGTCACCGCGGGATCCCCATCGGGCCAATAGCCTAAATTAAAAGTCACCGCACCAATTTTTGGGTTTTGTGCGATGTCGGGATAAGTATTCATGTGCTCATGGCCGTCGCAAAGCCACGAGATCCGCTCTGAGACGCCGCGCTGCGCTGCCAGCGCCTTCGCTTCCTCAATCGCCGCCCTTTGAATATCAAAGCCGTAAACGTGCCCCGTCTTGCCGACGCATTCAGCCAGAAACACCGTGTCCTCGCCTGTGCCGACAGTCGCGTCGATGGCTGAATCTCCGGGCTTAAGCACATCTTGAATGCAGGCCTTGATAAACGCGGTTTGGCGTCTGAATGTTTCAATCATTTAATGTTCCGCCTTCAGCCTTTCAATTTCTTCTTTCGTTAAATAGCGCCACTGACCAGGTTTAATCGACGGATCGGTCAAACTGCCGATCGCCTTACGTTCAAGGTGAATAACCGGGTGGCCGACCTCCGCGCACATTTTCCGAACCTGGCGTTTTTTACCCTCCGAAATGCGAATCGTCAGCACCGTTGAGCCGCGGTTTTCCTTGACAACCTCGACCTCAGCGCTTTGCGTCTGATACCGGCTGCCGTCGTCCATCGGAATCGAAACGCCGTCGCGAAGCTGTTTCACTTCAGACGCACTTACCTTCCCCCGCACCGTACACCGATAAGTTTTGGTGACGTGCCGGCTTGGGTGCGTCAGTTGAAAAGTCAAGTCGCCGTCGTTGGTCAAAATCAACAGCCCCGAAGTTTCTTTATCGAGCCTGCCGACAGAATAAAGGCGTTCCTTGGCATGAATCAAATCTAATAACGTCTGGTCCGCGTGGCGGTCCGATGAAGTCGAAACCACACCTTTCGGTTTATTCAAAAGGATGTAGACGTGCTGCTCCGGCGCAATGGATTGACCGTCAACTTTGACCTCGTCCGCCTCGCTCACCTGAGTGCCGGGAAAGGTCACGACCTCGCCATTAACCTGAACGCGGCCTTCTGCAATCATCTGCTCCGCCTTCCGACGCGACGCGACGCCGCAATGGGCCATGTATTTTTGTAATCTCATTAGTTTTCGTCCTCTGCTGCAGAATCCTTTTGCTGTTCCTTCTGTTTAAACGAATCGAAATCGGGAAGCTCCGACAAATCCTCAATATCGAGCGACTTTAGAAACGCCGGTGTCGTCTTGTAATAAAAAGGGCGGCCCGGCGCATCCTTGCGCCCCGCCTCCGCAATCAATTCCCGATCTAACAACACGTGAATTGAACTGGACGACGCCACCCCGCGAATCGCCTCAATGTCAACTCGAGTCACCGGCTGCTTGTAGGCCACAATCGCGAGGGTTTCAAAGGCCGCGCGCGACAGACCGCGGCCTTTGTCAAGCTGCTTCCATTTTGTCAAAACGGGATACAGTGAAGGCTTGGTCGACAGCTGCCAGACGCCTGCCGTGCGGACCAAGCGAAGACCATGGCGCACACTCTGGTAAGATTCAGACAGCGCCTTGAGGTAGGCCTCCGTTTCATTTTCGCTCAGCCCGACGACATTTGACAATGCTCTCGTCGTCAGCCCATCGCCGGACGCGAAAAGCAGCGCTTCCAACCAGCCGAAAATCTCCGGCTCGAAGGACACTGCGTCCGACTGTTTATTGGGTTTTGTCTCCATCGCACTCCTTCTCCTTTAATTGCATCTCACCGAAATTACGCTGCTGCGCCATTTCAATGCGGCCTTTCTTGTAGAGCTCCAATACCGCAAAAAAAGAAGTCGTCACTTCACTGGCTTCATGATGTTGAATCACATTTCTAAACGTAAGTTCAGCGTGTTCCTTTAAGGAACGGGTGATGACGGCTTCTTGATGTTCAACAGTATATCGATCCGGTTCGGGCCGTGGTATCGTCCTGTAGGTGTGGGCTTCCTGATAGCGCCGCATCATGCGGGCAAAGGTGCTTCCAAGCTTTTCAGGTTTGATTTTCAGCTCCGGATCCCATTTTTTTTGTGATAATTCCGGCAAATAAAGCGGATCGCGATAAACGGATCCGCTTTTTTGTTCGTATCTTTTCTCAATGACCAGGCTGGCCGCCTTGATCTGCTTGTAATCCGCCAGCTGGCGAATGAGAACCGCCTCGTCGTCCACCTCATCTTCGCTCTCTTGATTGGCCGACGGCAGTAATCGTCTGGATTTGATCTTGATCAGCCGCGAGGCCATCACGATAAATTCGCTGGCAATTGCCATCCGGTCCTGCTCCCATTTTTCAATCGTCGCCAAATACTGATCGATAATTTCTGAAATCGAGACGTCGTAAATGTCGACCTGATGCCTTTGAACGAGGCTCAGCAGCAGGTCCAGCGGTCCTTCAAAATCGCCAACGTCGTATTGAATGGGCTGGTTTGCCATCATGACACAATCAATTTCGCGAGTGGCGAAAGAATCAAATCGTAAAGCCGGATCACCCCGTTGGACAGCGGTGTGATCACCCATCCGAAAACACCCGCAAACATCAGAATCAACAGAATGATAAATCCGTACCGGGACATCGCCTCCAACCGCATTTTGCCGCGATAGGGCAGAAATTCGTACAAAATATGATACCCGTCAAGCGGCGGAATCGGGATCAAATTAAAGATCGCGAAAACTACGTTGTATTCGAAAATATACTGCAGCACAATCGACAGCACGAGGTTGTTGAGCGGCAGGCAAATCAAGTAGACGCCGTAGCCGATGAACCCAAGCAGCAGATTGGTCAGACACCCAGACAGCGCCACGCGGATCATTCCTTTTTTTCGATCCGTGAAGTTATTCGGATTGATCGGTACCGGCTTGGCCCATCCGAAATGCAGGAAGATCATCGCCAGAAAGCCGATCCAGTCAATGTGCCGGAAGGGATTGAGGGACAGCCGTCCGGAAAGCCTTGGCGTGTCATCGCCCATCGCCTCCGCCGCATAGCCGTGAGCCGCCTCGTGAAAGGTAATCGCGATGAGAATGCCCGGCAGACTCAGCAGCAGCGACAGAAAATAGTTAGATGAGTACGTCATCGCAAGCCTATAAGATTATTTCAACCAATCCGGTACACGGTCGTGGCTGAGGAGTTCTTCGTAGCTTTCCCGTTCGACCATGATCGCTGAGCGGTCTCCCGACAGCAGCACAACTGCCGGAACCGGATAACGGTTGTAGCGGCTGGCCATTGAATAATTGTAGGCACCTGTATTCTTCACCATCAGAATATCGCCAACCTGAGGCTGATTGAGCATCGCTGAATCGATTAACGTATCGGTTTCGCAGGCACGGCCGCTGACGCGGTAGGGTTCCAGTTTTTCGGAGTCCTTGCCGTTGCAAACGACCGCTTCGTATTCCGCGCCGTACAGCGCCGGGCGCGGATTGTCGTTCATGCCGCCGTCCACGCTGATGTATTTGCGCACGCCAGGAATTTCCTTGACAGTGCCGATGGTGTACAGCGTCGCACCTGCTTCACAGACCAAGAAGCGTCCCGGTTCGACGATAAGCTTTGGCATCGGTACATCGCGGTCCGCGCAGATTTTGCGGACGTGATCGACCAACTTCGGAATGTATTTTAAGGTTTCGAAGTATTCATCCCCTTCAAGGTACGGGATGCCGAAGCCGCCGCCTAAATTAATAGCGCGCAGATCGACGCCTTCATTTCGAATATCCTGATACA
>DGWE01000107.1 GCA_002396065.1 Eubacteriaceae bacterium UBA4266 | reverse complement strand
CCGCTGTTTATGTTCGTGATCTTGCCCTCTGACATGGAGGTGACAGGCGCCGCGGTCGCGACGATGCTCTCCAACACCGCGGCGATGGTGTATTTCATGGTCTACATCCGGAAACGGCAGAAAAAGGAAAAGGACGGCATCGTCCACATCGGCCTGCCGAAGGCGCAGCCGGGGGATCCGGTTATGTCGGAAATTCTGATCACGGGCTTTCCGGCCGCGCTGCAGACGACCTTCGCGATGGTGTCCAATATTTTCGCCAACGTCCTGATCCGGCCCTACGGCAGCGGCGCCGTGGCGGGCATGGGCATTGCCAAGAAAATCAACATGATCGCCTTCAATACCTGTATGGGGATGACGATGGGCGTGCTGCCGCTGATCGGCTTCAGCTACGGCGCCCGCGACTACACGCGGATGCGCCAGATTATCCGCTACACCGGCACCGTCGTGCTGCTGTTCGGCGCGGCCTGTGCGGCGGTGTTCATCACCCAGGCGCCCCATCTCGTGCGCTTCTTTATCGATGAAGACACGTCGGTGTTGTACGGCACCCAGTTCCTGCGGATCATCGGCTACGCGGCGCCGCTGGCGGCGGTGTCCTATTTGAGCGTCACCATCTTTCAGGCCTGCGGGCGCAAGGGGCCGGCCTTTGTGCTGTCCATTCTCCGCAAAGGCGTGTTCGACATTCCGTCGATGTTCGTCTTCCGCACAGTTCTCGGCCTCCGCGCCGCCGGCGTGTGCTGGGCCACGCCCTTTGCGGAAGTGCTCGGCGTGATCGTCGCGCTGACGCTGTACCTGCGGTTTCAAAAAGGATTGCGCCGCGGACAAGTTGAAAAAAGCGCAATGAAAAAATAACAAAAAAATAACGGCAAAACGCAGCGGCTAAGCACCTGCGCCGAACACAACAGTCTGAGAATCAGCTGAAAAAGCTGGCTCTCAGGCTGTTTTTTGTTTATTAATTTTTCTTAAGGGGGCGTTAACGGTGGATTTAGACGGGCTTCCTATACTGGGGGTGTTTAGGAGGAAAGCACAATGGATCCCATTTGGAAAGTATTGAAAGCGACGTGCGCCGTACACGGCGATCGGACTGCCGTCATCGACGGTGACACCCATATGACCTGGCGCGAGGTGAAGACCTGCGCTGAGCGGGCCGGCCGATTTCTCGTCGGCCACGGCGTCAAGCCGGGCGTGCCGGTGGTGCTGCGCATGAAGAAAAGCTGGCAGGCCATCTGTCTGATGTACGGAACGGTGTACGCCGGCGGGTATTACGTATTTGTCGATCCGGACCAGCCGGAAAAGCGGCTGCAGGCCATCCTGCACACGCTGCAGGGCGGCGTCTTGATTCAGGACAGTGATGATTGGCTTGACGCGGCGCCCGGCCGGACCTACACAGCGGCGGCCGCGCTGAAAGGCCACCGCAGCCTTTGCCGGAGAGTTGAAGCGTCGGCGGACGATCCGCTCTACGCCGTCTTCACGTCCGGCTCAACCGGCACTCCGAAGGGCGTGCTCGTGTCACGGGGCGCGGTGGCGCAGTTCATCGGGCATTTCGTTGAGATGAGCGGAATCATGGCCGACGATGTGATCGGGAACCAGGCGCCCTTTGACTTCGACGTCTCGGTGAAGGATTTGTACAGCGCCTGCTTGACCGGCGCCTGTGTCGTGCTGATTCCAAAGGTCGACTTTGCGATGCCGAAGGCGCTGATGGACTGCCTCGTCGACAACCGCGTGACGATATTGATCTGGGCGGTTTCGGCCATGTGCATCGTGTCGACGTTCAAGGGCTTTGCCTATCGGACGCCGACGACCCTCAGGCTGGTGATGTTCAGCGGCGAAGTCATGCCGATGAAGCATTTGAGGATTTGGGAGGACAGCTTGCCCCAGGCCGCGTTCATCAACCTGTACGGCCCGTCGGAGATCACCTGCAACGCGCTGTACCACCGCGTCCAGGGCGACGAAGACCGGCTGCCGATCGGCGTGCCCTTTGCGGGCAGACAGGTATTTCTCATCGATGCCGACGGCGAAATCATCACAGAAGACGATGTGACCGGCGAAATCTGCGTCAGCGGCGAATCCATCGGGCTCGGGTATATCGGCAGACCGGATCTGACCCGCAGGGCTTTCCGCACGATACGCGGCGCCCGGGCCTATTGTACCGGCGATTTGGGCTACCGGGAAAAGGGCCGTTATTATTTTGTCGGCCGGTCGGACGATCAGATCAAGCTGATGGGCCACCGCATTGAACTTGGTGAGATCGAAAAGGCGATGGACGCGGAAGACGAAGTGGCGCGGGCCTGCGTGACCTACGATCCTGAGAAAAAGCGGATCACCGGCTGGTATACCGGCGCGATCGCGCCCAGGCAGCTGCGCGCGGCGCTGAAGGCCAGCCTGCCGACTTACATGATTCCGACAAAGCTTCGGCGCCTCGAGGCTTTTCCAGTCAACAGCCACGGCAAAATCGACCGCCACAAACTCAGGGAGGCCGTATGAAAGCCTTCGAAACCCCCTATTACGTTTTGCACGAGGACCGGGTGGCCGCGCGATGTGAGGCGGTCCGCCGTCTCTGGGATGGGGACCTCTGCTACGCGATGAAGGCCAATCCCTTTCTGGCTGCGCCCTTCGCGAAGGCGGTTCAGAGAGTTGAGGTCTGCTCCTACGGGGAATACAAGATTTGCGTACAGGCCCACGTCGATCCCCGCAAGGTGATTTTTTCCGGCGTCGTCAAGGAGGAGGCCGCACTTCAGGAAGTGCTGGCCACCTGGGGCAGCGCCTGTGTGTACACGGCCGAATCCGAACGGCAGTTCACCTTTCTTGAAAATTGGGCGGCATCCCACCGGACCCGCCTGCGGGTGCTGGTGCGGCTGAGCGACGGCACCCAATTCGGCATGGACCGGACGGCGATTGGCGCGCTGTTCCGCCATCATTCGCCGTGGATTCACCTGCAGGGCCTCCATTATTTCACCGGGACGATGAAGCGGAAACCGTCGGTGTACGCGAAAGAGATGGCGGTGCTGGCGGACGTCTGCAGCTGTATTGAAGCCGAGGGCGGCCACATCGACGAAATCGAGTACGGGCCGGGCATCGGCGTGGATTATTTTTCGGACAAGGCTCCAAAATATACCGAAGCCGATTTTTTTGAAGCCTTGGCGGAGGCGGCGAAGCCCCTGAGACAGAAGTACCGTGTCACGCTGGAAATGGGCAGGGCCTTGGCGGCGCCGTGCGGCGAATACGTGAGCCGCATCGTCGACTGCAAGGTCAACGGCGGCACCGGCTACGTGCTGATCGACGGCGGCAGCCATCAGGTTCACTACGACGGCATGATGCGGGGCATGCACGTGCCCCATTTGCGGACGATCCCGGCGCGCAAGGGCGATCAGGCCTGGACCATCGCCGGCTCCCTGTGCTCGGTCAATGATATTCTGGCCAGCAAGGCCAGGCTGGGCGCGGTCCAAATTGGGGACTGCCTCGTATTTGAAAACGCGGGCGCCTACGCGATGGATGAAGGTCCGGCGCTGTTTCTGAGCCACGAATTGCCGGCGGTTTACGCGGTAAAGGGTCAGGCAGTCCGCATTCTGCGCCGGCGGATGGACACTTGGCCGATGCACGTAGATATAGAAGAAGATAATCAATAGAAAGATATAAGTAGTAAAAAAGAAAGGTTAAAAAAATGGAAGAAAAAATCATTAAAATGCTGGAAGAAAATGACGATTCAATTGATTACGCCAATGAAACCCACCTCATCGACGACGGCCTGCTGGATTCCTTTGGTGTGATCGCCCTCGTCGCCGATTTCGAAGACGCCTTCGACGTCGAAATCGGCACTGCCGATCTGGTTCCGGAAAATTTTAATTCGGTGCAGGCGATCGCGGCTTTGATTCGGAAACGCGCATGAGCTATCAATCCCTTTTTTACGGCACCCTCTTTCTGCCGGCGGTCTTTGTCCTGTACACGCTGACGAAGCAGGCGTACCGGAAATACGTGCTCCTCGGCGCGAGCTGGCTCTTTTATTTCCTGGCGATGCACCGCGTTACCTGGGTTTTGGTGGCGACGTGCGTCGGAGTGTACGGGGCTGCCCTTTGGATCGACCGGGCGTCGGGCAGACAGCGGACATTTCGGCTCACCTGCGCGATTGCACTCCTCGCCGGCGCGCTGATCCGGGTCAAATACGCCGGATGGATCGCGGACGGCATCGGGATGCTGGCCGGGCATCAGTTCTCGGTGCGGGCCCTCGTCGTGCCCCTCGGGATTTCCTATTACACACTGGAAGCGATCGGCTATTTGTGTGAGGTGTATTGGCAGCATCAAGCGGCCGACCGCGATTTCGTCCGGGTGGCGCTGTTTTTGAGCTTCTTTCCCCAAATCATGGAAGGGCCCATCGCCCGGTATCAGGACAGCGCGGCGTCGCTGTGCGCCGGCCAGCCCATCACGGGGCAGTCCCTGCGCAACGGCTGTCTGCGCATGCTCTGGGGCTTCTTCAAGAAAATGGCCGGGGCGGATCGGCTGTCCCTGCTGGTCACGGTCATCTTCAGCCAGCCGCACCGGTTTCACGGCTGGGCGGCTCTGCTCGGCAGCGCGGCCTACGTGGCACAGCTCTACCTCGAGTTCTCTGGGATGATCGATGTGACGATGGGGACGGCGGAGGTGCTCCAGATTCATCTGCCGGAAAATTTCCGTCAGCCCTTTTTCTCCCGCAGCGCGTCTGAATTCTGGCGCCGGTGGCACATCACCCTTGGCACCTGGCTGAAGACCTACGTGTTTTTCCCGGTGTCGACCAGTCATCTCGTCGTCAACGGGAATCGTCAGGCGCGGAAAAAATACGGCCGGCAGACGGCGAAGGTGTGGACGTCCTTTCTGGCCCTGACGCCGGTTTGGCTGTTCAACGGCTTTTGGCACGGGGCCAAATGGCACTACATTTTCTACGGGCTGTATTACCTGGTGATTTTGATGTTAGAGGTCATACTTGAGCCGGCCAAGAAGCGGTTTTATTCGAGGACCGGCTTCAGCCCCGATCGCGGATTGTTTTCGATTCTGCGCTGGCTGCGCACGCTGGCGATCATCGTCGCCGGGGAAGTCATTTTCCGTGCCGACACGGTGACGACGGCGTTCACAATGATCGGAAACGTGTTCCGCGGCCCGAGCCACGTCCACGCGCTGCTCGCCGCCAGCCACCTCGATTTCAGCGACGGCTTTGTCGTCGTCCTCTGTTTGATATTGGTCACGGTTGTGGACGTGTGCAGAGAAAAGGGCGTCCATCTTTTCGCCTGGTTTGACCGGCAGCCGACTGCCGTGCGCTGGGCCCTCAGCTACAGCCTGATTTTTGCTCTGATCTGTTTTGGGGCGTACGGCGCGGGCTATCGAAAGGTAGATATGATTTATGCGAAATTCTAAGTGGATTGGATTTGTCGCCGGGCTGGCGGCGCTGTTGATCCTGTTCTCGCTGCTGTCGGAGACGGTGTCGACGGGCAGCTCGGCCGGCTACGCGGCGAGACGGCACAACGTCTTGAAGGATTTTAAGAGTCAGAAGCCGCACACCATCGATGTGGTGGTGCTGGGCGACAGCGAGTCCTACACCTCAGTGGACACGATGCGGCTGTGGCACAAGCGGGGCATCACCGCGTACGTGCTCGGTCAGCCTGCGGCCCAGGTCTCGGAAATGGCCAGGATGGCGGAACAGATTGCAGGGTATCAGAAACCGAAGGTGGTGCTGGTGGAAACGAACATGCTGTTCCGAAAGGTCAGCATGGTGAACGGGGCGCAGAACCAGTTCGGACAGACTATTGGCGAAGCCTTTCCGATTTTTCAGAATCACGACTTTTGGAAAGCCTTGTTCGTCAAGGACTGCCAGGTCAGACGGTATAACGGCTTTCGCGTGCTGACCCGGGCGTTTCCGGATACGAAGGTGTCCGGCTACATGAAACCGACCCGCCGCGCGCAGGCGATTCCGGCCTTTAACCAGATGATGATGGCGCGCATTGTGCGGGCCTGCCGGGACAACGGCAGCCGCGTCATTCTGTACAGCGCGCCGAGCACGAAGAACTACTCGATGGCGAAGCACAACGCGTTAGAAGCCTACGCGGCGAAGCTCGGCGTCAAGTATTACGATCTCAACACCCGCCTCGGGCTGACTGCCATCGACTGGAACCAGGACACCTACGACGGCGGCGACCATTTGAATTACAATGGGGCCGAAAAAACGACCGACGCGCTGTGCGCGGTGCTGGCCCGCTGCGGATTGGCGGATCATCGAGGTGACAAAAACTACCGCGCCTACGCACAGCTGTACCGCCAGTACGCGAAACGGGTCAAACGGATTGACGAACGGTGGAATCACATTTAAGATAGAGCTATGATAGAAGAAAAGAAAAAGAAGATCCTCATTGCTGAGGACGACGAAGATATTGTCGCCGTACTGGAAATGTATTTGTCGAACAGCGGCTTTGAGACCGTGTCGGCTTACAATGGCCTCGACGCGTTGAATGTGATCCTCAAAACGCACGTCGCTCTCTGTCTCGTCGACATCATGATGCCGAAAATGAACGGCTTTGATTTGATCCGGCGCATTCGTGAAGAGAGCCAAGTGCCGATTCTGGTCCTGTCTGCTAGAAAAGAGGACAGCGATAAAATTCTGGGGCTGAATATCGGTGCGGACGACTACATCGTCAAGCCATTTAATCCGCTGGAAGTGACCGCCCGTATCCGTGCGGTGCTGCGGCGGGCGCAGGGAAAGACGGACACAGCAAAAGTATTGCGGGTTCAAGATCTGACGGCGGATCTTTCAGAAATGTGTGTGTATCGAGGTGGCGAGGCCATTCCGTTGACGCCGACAGAGTTCAAGATCCTGGTCATGTTTATGGAACAGCCGAATCGGGTGTTTACAAAAGAACAGATTGCGGTTTCTCTGAACGGGAGTGCTTTGGATACCGATGTCAACACCATCATGGTCCACATCTCACATTTGAGAGAAAAGATCGAGGACGACCCGAAGCATCCCGCGTACTTGATTACGGTCAGAGGGCTCGGATACAAGCTTAAAGGACGAACATGAAACGGGGAAAGAATCGGACACTCTTTCGGATGATTATGGGCAGAGTCTGTGTCATGCTGGGGGTGATCATCGCCTTGACGGCGTTGATGCTGGTGGCGGTATATGTTGTCGGCACTTCGGAAAACATGTGGAGCCGGGTAGACCGCTTCATCGCCCAGGGAGAAAAAGACTTGAAAGCGGGGAATTACCGTGCACTGGCTTCCAGCCCTATTTTAAAAAAGCACGACGCCTTTGATGTGGTGGACGCGTCGGGTCATATCCTCTACAGCAGTTCGGGGCGGACTAAAAAATATGGAAAGGTCTATCTGTCTTATATTCCAGACTACGACAAGGATGTCAATTACACCTTGTTCCGAATTCAAAACAAGGGCTACCTGCTGCTTTACGGCGATCAAGATGTCATTCAGGAAGCCGCCGTGCTGGATCGCAATCGAAACATTCAGTACACGACGGCCGGCCGCTCGGCGGCCAAGCTTTCGAAAAAGACGGTAAAACTGCTGAGCGACGATATCGACACGCTTTTTCAGAAATACGCATTTACCACGGAGAAAGGGGAGAAGCGGTATCTGCTTCTGCATTTAAAGGGGTCGGCCTTTTACGATCAAACGCAGCGGGATATTCAACTCACTGCGATTTTGGTCGGCTACGGGTTGGGGATCATCCTCACGGTTTTGATCGGCGGTTATACCTTGACGAAAAGCGTCACCAAGCCTATCCGGCAATTGGAAACAGGCATGGCGCAGTTTTCCGCAGGCAGCCGAGTGCCTCTCGATGAGATTCGGGGGCCGACGGAGGTGGCCAGCGCAGTTCGGACCTTCAACACGATGAATGCGCGGATTGTCGAGGCTGAGGAAGACAACCAAAAGCTCGTGGCACAGAAACGGCGCATGACGGCCGATCT
>DGWE01000109.1 GCA_002396065.1 Eubacteriaceae bacterium UBA4266 | reverse complement strand
ACAATGCCTTTCAGTTTTTCATCATTTCACAAAAATAGGCTGGGAGGTTATCCCTCTCCAGCCCCATAAATTATCATTTTATTGTTACAGCTCTTGGTCTTCTTTGCCCAATTTTTTGCGTTCGACGAAACGGCCCAGGAAGAAGAACAGAATCCCGACGCCGATCCCGGTCTGCACGCAGAACAAAAGCGATTCGACTTCGCCCGGCAGTTCGCCGCCGATGGCTTTTTCCATAATTGGTGTGGCCCAAACTTTGTAGCTTGAGTCGTTCTTTTCAACCAGTTCACCGCCGGCGTCGTCCGATCCGCCGAATGTTGCGCCATGGGATGAACCGTAAGCAAATGGAATGACCGCAATCAAAATGCAGGCAATGATACAAATCCAAATGGTTTTTTTATTCGATTTACTCATAATATTTCACCTCTAACTTACGCTTCAATGAATCCGAGGGATTTCATTTCGTCGGTCGCGTAGTTTTCAAGCGCGATGATGATGACGACTGAAATCAGCCCTTCGATAATGGCCAGCGGCACCTGCGTCGCGGCATAGATCGCCATGTTGGTGACCATCGCTTTGGCAAAGCCGACGTTGCTGTGGTGTGCCCACGCCATCTGGAATGAGGTGACGCAGTAGGTGAACAAGTCGCCGATCGTGCAGGCGATGAAGATGTTGACCTTCTTGTTCCAGTGCAGCTTTTCGCCCAACTTATAAAGACCGTAGGACACGAACGGACCTGCAATGGCCATTGAGAAGCAGTTGGCACCGATTGTGGTCAGGCCGCCGTGAGCCAGCAGAATAGCCTGGAACAACAGCACGATGATGCCGAGAACGGCAACCGCAGCCGGTCCAAAAAGCAGTGCCCCAAGACCCGTCCCGGTCATGTGTGAGCAGGACCCGGTTACTGATGGAATTTTCAACGAAGAGATAACGAAAATAAACGCACCGGCCATGGCCAGAAGCGGCATGGTGCGGCGGTTATTATCGGCAATCTTGCGAATTGAGAAAAATCCCCAAACGACAAACGGCACCGCGATGACGCCCCAGAAAATGCACAAGCTCAATGGCAGATAGCCTTCCATGATGTGCATTGCGTTGGCAGCCGGCGCGACGCCAAAACAAATCGCTACAGCTAAAGAAGCCGCAACGACCCACATTTCCTTCTTTGACAAACGAGTTGACATGAAGAAACCTCCCTTATAAAAATTTTGAAGTTCAGGCTGCCGTCTCGTCTTGATGAACTAATAAAGATGATACCAATCATTTTTTACTCATTTTTTAAGACGGGCGTGTGACGGCTGGTCATGAAAATAAATCATTTTCCTGAACTGTTAATTACAAAGCAATTATATTGATTCTAAACAAAGCCGTCAATATTTTCATTTAAATTTACAATTTTAGGCAAACTGTACTATGTTAGGTTTGAATTTTACCTTTTTCTAGCATCTGATTCAGGAGTTTTAAACTTTATTTAAGTATTTTTTTGGCGTGCAACCATCACTTTTTTGTTGATACCCTGAAGGTGTATATGGTTTCTGCCAAATATTTTCTTAATTTACAAAAATAAGGCAGACCCTCAGATCTGCCTTATTTTTATTTTACGCCCCTTCGTTTTTCCGTTTCCGGGCCGCCTCTACGAGATCGCCAACACCTCTAAATATTTCTGTTGGACGGTAGGCGTAGGTTTTGATGGATTCCTGAGTCGACACCCCGGAAAGCACCAGCGCTGTCTGCGTGCCGCTTTCCATGCCGGCGATAATGTCCGTATCCATGCGGTCACCGATGATCAGCGCGTTTTCCGAATGACAGCCGAGCATGCGAAGGCCGGTGCGCATCATCAGCGGATTCGGCTTGCCGCAGAAATACGCCTTCTTGCCCGTGGCCAGCTCAATCGGCGCAACCAACGCCCGGCACGCCGGCACAATGCCGTCTTCAGTCGGCCCCGAGACGTCGTAATCCGCCCCGATCAGCCGCGCGCCCTTCATGACGAGGTTGGTCGCGATGGTTAGGCTTTCCATCGAATAAGACGGCCCTTCCCCGACGACGACGTAATCGGGATCGACGGCGTTGTTCGTGATGCCGACGTCGTACAGCGCGTTCATCAGCCCGCCTTCGCCGATCACGTAGGCCGAGCAGCCCGGCTTCTGACTGTCGAGAAATTTGGCGGTGGCCAGTGCCGAGGTGTAAAAATGCTCTTCGCTCACCTCCAGCCCCATGCGTTTTAACCGCTGAGAGAGCTCCCGCGGCGTGTAAACCGGGTTGTTGGTCAAAAACAGAAAGGGCAGTTCGCGCTCTTTCAGCCACTCAATAAATTCCGGCACCCCTGGCAGAATTTTGCTGCCGTGGTAAATCACGCCGTCCATATCGCACAAAATACCCTTGATTTTGTCAAATTGGATCATATTGTCTCCTTTTCCTCTGTTGATTTTGCTTTTCTAATAATGTCTCTATTCTATCATCCGCACTTCGGACTTCAACCGCATTTGCGTAAAGCCCTGGTTAAATGGATTCGTCCGTATCGATGATAAACGGAAAAACCGCCGCGTCTTTCTTTTCCGTATAATTGGCCTCGAGCATCGCCTTGTGGGCGAGAAATTCCGGATCGGTAAAGCTGAGGGCGCCCGGCTCACAGCCGCGCAGGCACGCCTGACATTTGATGCAGACGCCGTGAATTTCTGCTTTCCCACTGACCGGGTTGATCGAAACAGACCCCATCGGACAGAGCCGGACGCACAAGCTGCAGCCCGTGCATTTTTCCGCGTCCACTTCTGGCTTGGCCTTGAGAAAATTCGCCGGGGTGCCATCGGCCTTAAGAGGTCTGTAATAGGGCGCCGCCGGATCGCCCGGCACCGCGACGCGCTTCAGCTGGCGCTCGTATTCCACTTGGGCGAGATTCACACCGACCTGCTGTCCGAAAACAATCGCGTCCATCAAGTCCTGATCACTCGGACGGCCTGTGCCAATATCTGCAAAGGCGTGCGCGCAGGGCGCGGCCAGTGCCGCGACGACAATGAAGCCATTGTTTGAGAGCAGGTCCACCAGTTCCGCCAAACTGTTTTCGTAGTCCCGATTGCCGTAGGTCACGACCGCAATGGCCGGCGTCTTGTTCCCTTTCAGATGTGCCTTTAAAGACGGCGCGATGAGGTTAGGCAGGCGGCCAGCGTAGGTCGGCATCCCAACCACCGCCAGCGTCTGGCTGTCGAAAACGGTGTCCTGCTCGCGCATCCGCGGCCGCGCCCAGTTTTTAAAATGAAGCTGCGTGCCAAAGACACTGGCCACGCCCTTCGCTGCCGCTAACGTCATCCGGCGCGTATTCGTCGTCGGACTGAAATAGATTGCCATGGTTTTTGTAATTTCCATTGTCCCCCTCCTGATGAAAATTTTTTATTGAATTCTAATGTTCGATTTTTTCCACTTCGTCCATCCAGAGCTGCACCTTCGCGTCGGACGGCATCCGCCAGTCGCCCCTCGGCGACAGCGCGACCGACCCGACTTTTGGCCCGTCCGGCAGGCAGGAGCGTTTGAACTGCTGCGCGAAAAATCGCCAGTAAAAGCTTCTGAGCCATTTGTAAATCACCGCATCGGTGTACGTGCGGTCAAAGGCGCGCTTCGCGAGCAGGTACACCTTCTGCGGGCCGTAGCCGTTTCGCACGACGTGATACAGGAAAAAGTCGTGAAGGGCGTAGGGCCCGACGAGGTCCTCCGTCTTCTGAGCAATCTTCCCGGATTGATCTGGCGGCAGCAGCTCCGGCGAGACCGGCGTGTCGAGGACATCTTTCAAAATGTCGCGGATGTCTTCAGAGCCCTTGCGGTCCGCGACGTAATCGACCAAATAGCGCACCAGGGTTTTCGGCACGCCGGCATTGACCGCGTACATCGACATGTGGTCGCCGTTGTAGGTCGCCCAGCCGAGGGCCAGCTCCGACAGGTCGCCGGTGCCGACGACGATGCCGCCGGCCTGGTTGGCTAAGTCCATCAAAATCTGCGTCCGCTCTCTGGCCTG
>DGWE01000001.1 GCA_002396065.1 Eubacteriaceae bacterium UBA4266 | reverse complement strand
CCCCCAAGTTTTCGTGAAGAACCAAAAATTTGACAAATACAATTGCAAAATAAGTAAAGAAGAAAAAATGAAACCACAACGTATTTCCCAAAACGTTCAAGTCTTTGAAAAAACCGTCGGCGATTTTGTGAAACGCCACAGCATGTTCGAGGCTTCCGACGGCTTGCTGGTCGGCGTGTCGGGCGGGGCCGATTCGATGGGACTGCTCACTTACCTTAAACGGCGTCACTCGGGGCCGATTACCGCGGTTCACGTGCATCACGGCATCCGCGGAGCGGCAGCCGACGCCGACGCGGCGATGGTCGACGATTTCTGTAAGCGTCAGGGCATTGTCTGCCGAATCGTCAAGGTCGATGTCCCAAGTGAGGCAGCGCAGAAAAAAATCAGTTTGGAGTTGGCCGGAAGGCAGGCCCGACAGCGTATTTTCGAGAAGCTTCTGGCAGAATACCACTGCAGCCGTTTGGTTTTGGCTCATCATATGAACGATCAGGCCGAGACGGTGATGATGCGGCTGATCCGCGGAACGGGCGTGGCCGGCGCCGCCGGGATTCAACCGGTCTCAGGGACAGTCGTGCGGCCTTTTCTGTGTGTCAAAAAGGACAGGATTACCGCGTATTGCGAGGCGCTGCACGTCCCTTTCCGTACGGATTTAACCAATTTTGACACTCGCTTCACGCGCAACAGCATTCGGCAGGATATATTGCCGCAGATGACGGCGATCAATCCCAAAGCCGTTGACCATTTGGCGGATTTTGCGCAGATGGCCGCGGCGTACCAAAGAGAAATCGATTTTTGGCGCACAAAGCTGACGGACCGATGGGTGACCCAAGACGGCGATAGTTTGATCTTAAATTTAACGGCATTCGATACGGCCTCCGAGCTGATGCGCCACTTGATCGTTCAAGACTGCCTGATTAAAGCAGGAAAAACCATGGTCGACGTCGAAAAGCGCCACGTCGATGCGATTACGAGACTATTGGATACGGGCAAAACGACTTGGGATCTGGATATGCCCCATCGGGTCCAAGTGTCAAGGCGGTATCAAAAGCTGATTTTTAAGCCTGTCCTTGAGACAAAGCGCGATCGAACGACGTTGGCAAATCCGGTCCGATTCTGCATTGTCCCGGGCGGAAGGCCCCAGACGGTGGTCGGACACTATCGTATTACCGTGACAAATGTCGAAAATTTACAAAAAAAATACAAGAAAGGTCATTTAATCAATGAAATTCTTGTTAATTATGGTAGAATAAAACATGATTTAGTGCTGAGAGGGAGGGAACCTGGCGATACCTTGAAGATTCAAGGCGTCGGGCACCGAAAGCTCAAGAAGTTTTTAATTGATCACAAGATTGATAAAAATGAGCGGGCGTCAATGCTGTTTTTGGCAGACGGTCCGCGCATTCTGTGGATCCCGGGGATTTGGCGGGACGCGGAAATTGGAACAGCACAGGATCAAAACGATATGGGGCTATTGATAAGATTGGAGAAAATCGGTAATGAATGAGATAAAAAAGGTGCTGATAACGGAAGAACAGCTCAAAGCCAGAAACGCGGAGCTGGGCCGACAGATTACAGAAGATTTCAAAGGGAAAGATCTGCTCGCGATTTGCATTCTTCGGGGGAGCTACATTTTCTTCTCGGATTTGACCCGGGAGATTGAGCTGCCGCTGGAGGTGGCGTTTATGCACGCGGCCAGCTATTTCGACGGCACGGAAAGCTCCGGCAAGGTAAATCTGCCGGATCAAAATATGCTTTCTGTTGAAGGCAAGGACGTGCTGCTGGTCGAAGACATCGTCGATTCGGGCCGGACCCTTGCGGCGCTGAAGGGCACCCTGCTCAAAAAGGGTGTCAACAGCCTGCACATTGTGACGCTGCTCGACAAGCCCGACCGCCGCGTCGTCGACATCGACGTCGATTATTCGGGATTTGTCGTGCCAGACGAATTCGTCGTCGGGTACGGCTTGGATTACGATCAGCGTTTTAGAAATTTGAAATACGTTGGCATCTTAAAAGAAGAAGTTTATCAATAATTAACTGTTATCAGGAAAAGGAGAAAGTGATTGAAAAAATACATGCGCATGATCGGCTTTTATCTGCTGGTCCTTGTGGTTATCATATTAGCGGTTACCTTTTTAAATCCGTCGCGCGCTGAAACGAAGCGCTGGACTTATTCGGATCTCGTGACGAATCTGAATCAGAACAAAGTCGCCTCGATTCGAATCAACGGCTCAAAAGCGACGGGCAAAACGACCGGCGGTAAGCATTTTGAAACGGTCGTGCCAGAATACACCATTGATCAAATCGTCAGCAACGCGATCATCAAAAATCCGAAGCTGAAGGTTGAAATCGCTCAGAATCAAAGCTGGCTCGTCTCGCTGATTCCTTCGATCATTTTAGTCGTGATGATGGTGCTGTTCTTTATCATGCTGTCCCAGCAGTCCAGCGGCGGCGGCAAAGTTATGAGCTTTGGCAAAAGCCGCGCTAGAATGCAGTCGCCAAACGACAAGAAGGTCACTTTTGACGACGTCGCCGGCGCGGACGAGGAAAAGGAAGAGTTAGAGGAAATCGTCGATTTCCTGAAATCGCCGAAGCGCTACACGGATATGGGCGCGAGAGTGCCGAAGGGCGTGCTGCTGGTGGGCCCTCCGGGAACTGGGAAGACATTGCTCGCGAGAGCCGTCGCCGGCGAAGCTGGCGTGCCGTTCTTCATCATTTCAGGTTCCGACTTTGTCGAAATGTTCGTCGGGGTCGGGGCGTCCCGTGTGCGCGATTTGTTTGAAACGGCCAAGAAAAATGCGCCGTGTATCATCTTTATCGACGAAATTGACGCAGTTGGCCGTCACCGCGGCGCCGGTCTCGGCGGCGGGCACGACGAACGGGAACAAACGCTTAACCAGCTGCTGGTCGAAATGGACGGCTTCAGCGCCAATGAAGGCATCATCGTCATCGCTGCGACGAACCGCCCAGACATTCTCGACCCGGCTCTGCTCAGACCAGGCCGCTTCGACAGACAGATTACGGTCGGCCGTCCGGACGTGAAGGGCCGCGAAGCTATTTTGAAGATTTACCGGCGCAACAAACCATTGGATGCGTCAGTCGATTTGAAAGTCATTGCCAAGGGCACACCGGGATTCACCGGTGCCGACCTCGAAAACCTGATGAACGAAGCCGCACTTTTGGCAGCCCGCAAGCAGATGAGCGTCATCACGATGACCGAGCTCGAGGAAGCGATCAAGCGCGTCATCGCCGGCCCGGAAAAGAAGAGCCGTGTGATCGACGAGGGCGACCAGAAGATTACCGCGTACCACGAAGCTGGACACGCCATCGTCATGCGCTATCTCCACAACGGGGAAGACGTACACGAAATTTCGATTATCCCGAGAGGGATGGCCGCCGGCTACACGATTTCGCTGCCGACTGACGACAGTCAGCACATGTCCAAGGGCAAGCTGATGGATAAAATCGCCGGTCTTTTAGGCGGGCGCGCCGCAGAAAAGGTCGCTCTCGACGATATCTGCACTGGCGCCTCCAACGATATCGAACGCGCTACCGATATTGCGCGGAAAATGGTCACCGAATGGGGCATGAGCGAACACCTCGGCCCGATGACCTTTGGCAACAACGAGGGCGGAGAAGTCTTCCTCGGCCGCGATTTGGGCCGGACCCGCAACTACAGTGAAGAAGTGGCGTCGGTCATTGACCGGGAAATCCGCAACATTGTCGAAACTGCTTACGAACAAGCCTGCTCGATCTTAACGAAAAAATACGACACTTTGGTCGACGTCGCGGAAACGCTGCTGAAGGTCAACACGCTGACAGGCGACGAGTTCGCAGATATTTACGAAAATGGCAGCGCGAAGAAGGCAGAAAGCACCGATTCGGCTGATCAACAGGAAGACTCAAAAGAAAAAGAAGATGCTGCAGCGGATCAGGCTGAAGCAGATACACCTGAAATAAAGACAGACGCTGAAGGGGAAGAGATGAAAACAGAAGGTGCACCGGCAGGCGATGAAGCATCGCCGGAGGACGCATCCGATGCAGAAGCGGCGGTCTCCGAAGCGGAAGATCAATCAGCAGCTACGGAAGAATCGTCTGAAGCCTCATCTGAGACGGACGCTCCAGCAGACACGTCAGAAAATGACCATACAGAAGAACAATAAGGAAACAGGAGGAGGAAGCATTATGGCTGAAGGACAAAATGAAAACGGCGGCCTGCGCGCAGGCATGGAAATGAAAAAGGATTATGTGGTTTCGCGCGATCAAACCGCGCGGGTAGTCGGAAGCGGTGGCCTCGAAGTGTTGGCGACACCGGTTTTATCGGCTTGGATTGAAAATGTTGCCTACGAAATGGTCGATCTCTGGCTGAAAGACGACCAGACGACAGTCGGCGGCAGCATTACGACGGCGCATATCGCGCCGACACCGGTAGGTCTGAAGGTGCGGGTCAATGTCCGTTTGGAAAAAATTGATGGCAGAAAGTTAATTTTCTCAACAGAAGCGTGGGATACGGTCCAAAAAATCGCTGAGGGCGAACACGTCCGCTTTATTGTTGACAAAAAGCGCTTTATGGATAAGGTAGCGAAAAAGAAAGAAAACTGATCGATTTCTTCGGAACAATTCAAAATGATTTTAGTAATAGATGTAGGAAACACAAACACGGAAGTCGGCGCCTTTGAAGGTGACGATCTGATCACTTCATGGCGCTTTATGACGAAAACGCCGCGGACTTCCGATGAATTTGCAGTGACATTCAGAGGGTTCTTTCAGACCGATGAACTGGACCCCAAGGCAGTGGAATCGATCATTGTCGCGTCCGTCGTGCCGGATGTCATGCACTCGATGATCAATGGGGTGAAAAAGGTTTTTGGCCGCACGCCGATGGCAGTCGGCCCGGGCATCAAAACCGGCATGCCTATTTTGATGAACGACCCGACAGAAGTCGGCGCCGACCGCATTGTCGATGCGGTTGCGGCGTACAATCTTTACGGTGGGCCGGTCCTGGTTTTGGATTTCGGAACGGCGACGACCTACGACTACGTCGATGAAAACGGCGCGTTGGTGGCCGGTGTCATGACGCCGGGCATTCAAATTTCGGCTAACGCTCTGTTTGCCAACGCGGCGAAGCTGCCGAGCATTGCGATCCGCAAGCCCAAAACGATCATGGCCAAGGACACGGAAACCAATATGCAGGCCGGTCTGGTTTACGGCTATATCGGCCAGGTGTCGTATATCATCGACAAAATGTGCGAAAAAATCGGGGAACGCGTCAAAGTGGTCGCGACCGGCGGTTACGGCCGGATGTTTCTCGACGAAGTGGACAGCATTGACATTTTCGATCCGAAGCTGACCCTCAAAGGACTGAAAATCATTCATGATAAGAATCTTGCATCACGAAAGCGAAAGTGAATGAACGAACAAATTCATAAAATTGTGCCAGTTGAACTGGCACCGATGGCAGGTTATACCAACCTGCCTTTTCGTTTAATGGCGGAAAAATACGGCGCCGACCGTGTCACGACGGAGATGGTTTCGGCGAAGGGCCTGTACTACCGGGATAAGAAAACCGCCAAGCTGATGGCGACTGTGCCGGAGGAGACAGCTGCCGGCGTTCAGATTTTCGGCAGCGATCCAAAAATCATCGCGGAGGCGGTTGAACGTTACATCAACCCGCTGGATTTCGACTTTGTCGATTTCAATGCAGGTTGTCCCGCGCCAAAAATCGTCAAAAACGGCGACGGCTCGGCGCTGCTGAAGGACCTGCCGCTTTTGGAACAGGTCGTGTCGGCGATGGTCAAGGTCTCGGATAAACCGGTTCGGGTCAAGCTTCGGCTGGGCTGGGACGACGCCCACATCGTGATCGATGAGGCGATCCGCCGGGTAGAGGACGCTGGCGCGGCCGCGGCTGTTATTCATGGGCGGACCCGGGCGGCCTTTTATTCAGGAAAGGCGGATTGGGAGGCGATCGCCCGCGCAAAGACGCTGGTCGAGATGCCCGTTGTGGCCAACGGCGACATTGACTCCCCGGAGGCGGCGGTGCGCTGCCTCGACGTGACCCACGCCGATGGGCTGATGGTCGGCCGCGCCGCGGTGGGGCGGCCCTTTATTTTTGCGCAGATTAAAGCGCGTCTGGCTGGAAAGGCTGTGCCACAGCCGTCAGCCGGCGACATCCTCAACATCGCGATCGATCACGTCAGGCTGGTCGATCACTGCGCCGGTCAGGTGGGGCCAATGGTTGAGATGCGCAAGCAGCTGGTGGCTTACACCAAGGGCATGCCTGATTCGGCACGGCTGCGCCAGCGCATTTTCAGCTGTCAAAACGCGCAGGACATGGTGGGCTGCTTGACAGATTACGCCGCGGCGGAAGGGATCGCGATTTCATGAATCAGTGGGTAAAAGACGAACACGTCCGAATTGCGGCCATTGGCCGAGGCGAAATGCGCAAATCCGCCTGCGTGGTCGATAACCATCAATACGCGCTGATGGCTTGGCTGAAATGGTTTGAAATGCATCAGACGCCTGCAGTGCTGGTCAGCATTGATTTTCATCCGGATACCGATCCGGCCTTTTGGCTCTACAGCTATCAGAAGGCGCTCGCTAAGGTGGATCCATTGGACGAAAAGGCGGTTGAGGCCGAGCAGCAGCGCGTCCAGCAAAAAATTCTCGGTCAGATGGATGTCCGCGATTTCGAGTCCGTGGCGGTTCAGATGCCCAAAATGAACAATGACGAGCAGATCAACACCGCGATGGATTTGGGGGTCCTGTCGGATTATCACATGATCAACTGCATGGCGGCCCATCACTACGCGGCGGGAACCCATTATTTGGTGCCTGAGCCGCATTTTGGCGATCTGTCCGATCAGATGTTTGCGGCCTGCGGTTTTGATGACTTGGTTATCGGCAGGGCGCCGCTGATTTTAGATATCGATCTGGATTATTTTCCGAGACCGTCCTTTGATACCGCTGGAGATCTTTTCAATAAACTCGTCAGGCGCGCAGAGCTCGTGACGATGGCGCGGTCTGAGACGTATTTTCATTACCTCAAAAATAAACAGGAAAAGGCTTTCACAATCCGTCGTTGCGAGGACGGGTGCCTCGCATTGTTAAATCGCTGTTTGACAATGGACGAGTGAGGCCGAAATGTTGTATAATGAGAGACAATCACAGGCTACGGATTAAAATAGGAGAATCGAAGGAAAGCACAATGAATTATCACGATTTATTAACAGAAGAAGACATCATTGAAATTAAAAACGGCGAATTGACAGTGGACATTTCGGACGTGGTTTACGATTCAAGACAGGTGCAGAAAAACGCGCTGTTCGTCGCGATTTTCGGCTTTGCTACAGATGGCCATCAATTTATCGAACCGGCCATCGAAAAGGGCGCGGCCGTGATCGTGCACCAGGCCGACCTGCCCCAGTATCACGACGACGTCACTTACATTAAAGTCACCGATACGCGCAAAATGCTCGGCATTATCGCGAGCCGATTTTTCGGGCATCCGTCGTCAAAACTGACGGTCACGGGCATCACCGGGACGAACGGCAAGACCAGCTCGACCTATTTTCTGACGCGGATTTTAAGTGAAGCTGGCAAAAAATGCGCGCGCATGGGCACCATCAACGACGAAATCGACGGCGAAATTTTTGACAACAAGGGTCGTACCACCTCAGAATCTCGGGACACCCAGGCGTTCATCGCGAAGGCCGTCGACTACGGCTGCACAGATCTCGTGATGGAAGCGTCGTCTCAGGCGTTGGATCTGGACCGGCTCGTCGATGTCGATTTTGATTACGCGCTGTTCACCAATCTGACCCAGGACCATCTGGATTATCACAAAACATTTGAAAATTATTTCTTAGCGAAGGCTAAACTGTTTGATCAGACGAGCAAGGCGGCGATCATCAACAGAGACGATCCCTGGGGCGTGAAGCTGGTGGAACGCATCCACACGCGCCATCCAGAGCTCAAGGTCATCACCTACGGCACGTCGGACGACGCCGATTACAAAATCGAATCGATCGACTGTACGACGAGAGGCAGCCAGTTTACCCTTCGTCACGGCGATGAAGAAGAAGCGCTGTTCCTTGACGTGCTCGGCCGGTTTATGGTCTTTAACGCGGTGGGCACGATCATTGCGGCGCGCGAACAGGGCGTCGACTGGGACATCATCAAGAAAGCGCTGGCAGACGCGCCAGTCGTCGACGGCCGGATGGACCGTGTCCCGCTGGATTTGGATTTCGACGTCATTGTGGATTACGCCCACACGCCTGACGCCCTCGACAACATCCTTTCGACGGTTCGCGAATTGACCGACGGCAAAATCATCGCGGTCTTTGGCTGCGGCGGCGACCGCGACCACGGGAAACGGCCGAAAATGGGCAGGATTTCCGCGGAAAAAGCGGATTTCACGGTGCTGACCTCCGATAACTCCCGGACAGAAGATCCGGACAAGATCATCGACGACATCGAAGCGGCCGTGAAGCCGATCACCGACCAATACATCCGCGTGACCGATCGGCGAGAAGCGACGGCGGCGGCGCTGAAGCTCGCGAAAAAAGGCGATGTGGTGGTCTTTGCCGGCAAGGGCCACGAAAAGACCGAAACCAGCCGGAATGGCGTGCGCCCCTATTACGAAAAAGAAGTCATTCAAGAAGTGGTCAAAGAACTCGGTCTTTGACAATAAATCATGCTTATCAATTTAAAAAAGCTGCGGTGGATCCGCAGCTTTTTTTAGATATAAAACATGTAATTCCCCTTGTTTTTCTGCGAAACGTACTCGTCGAGCAGATGGGACAATTTGATTTTAGACAAGGTATCTTTGACGCCTTGATCTAAAACTTCGTACACATTTTCGTTTAATATACTTTCAATGGTTGGTGCTTTTTCTTCGACGCTGCTTTCTGTGGGCTCAAAAAGCGTCTGTTCCAGTGCCGATAAAATGTCGTAGACGCTGATTTCTGACGCGTCCCGCGCCAGACGGTAGCCGCCCTGGGCCCCTTTTACAGAGGTAACGAGTTTGCCGCGTTTGAGCAGCGAGAAAATTTGTTCAAGATAAATTTTTGAAATGCCGAGATGGTCGGATAAGGTAGCGACGGGAATCAGTTTCCCGTTGGCGCTCAGCCAGGTCAGTTCGACCATGGCCGCGAGTCCGTACCGTCCCTTTGCAGAAATGCGCATGATTCCCTCCTAATAAACATACTAAATATATATATATTATTGTAATCAAGCAGGAAGGCGCCGTCAAGGCCTTTTGGAAAAATAAAAAAGTCCTGTGAATTTTTTTATTCACAGGACTAGGTTGGTGACAGTGATGAAAATTAGGGGGCAACATTGATGTAATTGTCTGGCAGCTCGTCGAAAAACATGATGCCGATGCAGTCGGGGCCGATATGAACAGTGAGGGCTGCGCCGGCGCCCTGCTGCGGAATGATAAAATTCTTGACGCCCATATCCTTTGAGATAGCTTTTTTGACTTTATCCTGAAGAGACGGCGCCTTGCTGTGGATGAAGCCGACACACTGATTTTTATCAGGCATTTTTTCGTCGACCAGCTCGAGAAGCCGTCGTTCCGCGCGTTTCTGTCCACGGACCTTTTCGTAGGGAAGAATCTTGCCGTCTTCAAAATACAGAATCGGTTTGATTTTCAGCATATCGCCGATGAGCGCGGCGTTCTTGCCGATTCGGCCGCCCTTGGCGAGCCAGCGGATATTGCCGACGAGGAAGAAGATATTGATGTGGCGGCTCAAAAAGTTCATCGTGTCGCTGATTTCCTCGAAGGAGCGGCCCAGCTTGTTCAGCTTCAGTCCCTGATGCAGGATGAGCATCATGCCCGTCGTAGCCGTTTTGGAATCGATGATTGAAATCTTCCGTTCGGGGTAATCCTCGAGAAGCTGAGATGCGATGAGCGAAGCGGTCTGGAAGGTTCCGGAGAGACCGCTCGAAAGCGCTAAATAAATAATGTCGTCGCCGCGGTCGAGGTATTTTTTAAAGCATTCCTGATACGTGACAGTCTGAACCTGAGAGGTCTTTGGAAAATCGTCAGGGTTTTGCTTGACGGAATCGAGAATCATATCTGGAGTGATATCGATGCCGTCGTAATAGGTCTTGTCTCCAATCGTGATCGGAATGGGCAGCACCTCGAAGGGGTAACGGCTGCGTATATTTTCATCAATGTCGCACATTGAGTCGGTGATAAATTGAATTCCCATCGGCGCCTCCTTTGGGGAATGTTAATCAAGATTGCCTAATATTTTATCATGGCCGTTTTGTTTTGACAACTTTGTTTTCATTTGCATTCATGATAAAATAGAAATAATTTTTGCAGGAGGACGACATTGACAACTATAATCGAGACGTTAAAAGGCGAATTTCATCTTTCAGAAAAAGTTTTGTCGCGCACCATTGATCTGATCGATGCAGGCAACACCATTCCGTTTATCGCGCGCTACCGCAAGGAAGAGACGGGCAATATGAACGACACGGTGCTTCGGGAGCTGAACGATCGGCTCGGCTATTTGAGACGGCTGGAGGCCCGCAAGGCCGACGTGGCCGAGACCATCAAGGCCCAGGACAAGTGGACGCCGGCACTTGAAAAGGCCCTCAGCCGGGCGGCGACGATGCAGGAAGTTGAAGATCTCTACCTGCCCTTCAAGAAAAAGCGGCGGACCCGGGCGATGAAGGCAAAGGAAGCCGGTCTCGAACCTTTGGCCAAGGCCCTTAAAGCCGGAGAAAGTGATGACGGACTGTTGGCTATGGCGCAAGATTTTGTCGATGCCGACAAGGGTGTCGCTTCAGCAGAACAGGCGGTTCAGGGCGCGCAGGATATCGTGGCCGAAGAAATTTCGGAACAGGCGGTCTTTCGGAAAAACATCCGCGAGGTCTTGGAAAAACGGTCGGTAATTTCGACGGAGGTCAAACCTGAATTTGCCGATCAGAAAACGGCTTATCTCGATTATTACCACCACACGGAACCCATCGCGCACATTGCCAATCACCGCATCCTTGCGATCAACCGCGGCGAAAGGGAAAAGGTGCTCAGTGTCAAAATCGACGCCTTTGAGGCACAAACGATCCGTTACCTGATGAAGAAAACGGCGCCGTGCCCCGAGGACGACGCCCACCACTATTTCGCGCAGGCCGTTGCGGACAGCTACAAGCGGTTGATTTTCCCGGCTATTTCCCGGGAAATTCGCAGCAGCTGCAGTGAACGGGCTGAAAAATCAGCGATTGCGAGTTTCGGCACCAATTTAAAAAAACTGCTCCTCAGCCGGCCGCTGAAGGGAAAGACCGTGATGGGGTTCGATCCGGGATTCAAAAACGGCTGCAAAATCGCGGTGCTCGACCCGACGGGCAAACTGCTGGCAACCTCCCGGATTTTCCTGCCCTACGGCAAAAAACGCAGCCCGGAGGCGGAACGGACGATGATACAGCTGATCGAAAACCTGCGCATCGACGTCATCGCCATCGGCAACGGCACGGCCTCCCGGGAAAGTGAACAATTTATCGCGAACCTGATTAGTAGGGAAGGCCTTCCGGTGCAGTACACGATTGTGTCAGAAGCGGGGGCGTCGATGTACTCGGCCTCGCCCTTAGCCGCTGAGGAATACCCCGACGTGGACGTTTCCCTTCGAGGCGCCATTTCCATTGCTGGCCGCCTGCAGGATCCGATGTCGGAGCTCGTCAAAATCGAGCCGGAGCATATCGGCGTCGGACAGTATCAGCACGATGTGGACCAGAAGGCTCTGCGGGAAGCGCTGGCCGGTGTCGTCGAGGACGCGGTCAACCACGTCGGCGTCGACGTCAACCGCGCGTCGGCGGTGCTGCTCAAATACGTCTCTGGGATTACGGAAAAGACAGCTCGAGCGATCGTGGCGTGTCGGGATCAAAACGGTCCTTTTTTCAACCGCAGATCGCTTTTGAAGGTCAAGGGCCTTGGTGCGAAGACTTACGAACAATGCGCTGGTTTTCTGCGCATCGACAGCGGGAATGAACCTTTGGACAATACGGCTGTGCACCCTGAATCCTATCCGGCAGCGAAGGCCGTGCTGAAGGCAGCGGGACTGAGCGAAAATGATCTCAGGTGTCAAACGCCGAAGGAATTGGGCAGCGCCCTCGACGGCCTCAATTTGGATCAAATCGCCGAGACGTACCACGTCGGGAAATGGACGTTAACCGATATTGTGGATGAGCTCAAACGCCCGGGACGCGACCCGAGGGACAGCGCGCCGCCGATTATTTTAAAACGGGAAGTGCTCTCGATCGAGGATTTGAAACCTGATATGGAATTGAGCGGGACTGTGCGCAATGTTGTGGATTTCGGCGCTTTTGTGGATATCGGCGTGCATCACGACGGGCTGGTCCATATTTCCGAAATCGCTGACCGCTACATCAAGGATCCGTTAGAGGTTTTATCCGTGGGGGATATTGTAACCGTACGGGTATTGGATGTGGATTTAGATCGGAAGCGCATTGCGCTCTCTATGCGTTTGTAGAAAAAACTTGACAAAAACTAAATTAGTCTGTATAATTTTTTGTTTTACGCCTCTCCTGTTTTATGCTATAATGTAGCTAACTAACAAATAGAGGTGCAAAACATGTATAAAGTCGGTGACAAAATTGTGTATCCAATGCACGGGGCAGGCGTCATTGAAGATATCGAGAAAATGGATATCTTTGATAAAAAACAGACTTATTATAAAGTGACCATTGCATCCGAGGGCATGGAAATTTTAATTCCAGTTGACAAAGCCGATGAAGTAGGGTTGAGAGATATCCCGAATCACGAAGACATCGAAAAAATGTTCGAGATTCTGAAACAACCGCAAGACCGGATGACATCCAATTGGTCCAAGCGCTATCAGGACAACATGGACCAGATGAAAACCGGCGATCTGCTCGATGTGGCACGGGTGACGCGTAATTTGATGATCATGGACCGAAAAAAGGGTCTTTCGAGCGGCGATAAAAAAATGCTGATGACCGCAAAGAATTTCTTGATTTCTGAGTTGATGGTCGTCGAACATACCGAAAAAGAAGCGGCCGGCAACGCCATTGAAGACGCGGTCAAAGCCTGAACGAAACCCAAAGCCCAATCGGGCTTTTTTTATTGGCACGAAAAACTAAAAAATAAATTAAAAAGTTAATCATTTCGTAACAATTTCGGGTTAAATGGTATAATAGGAGCGTTATCTAAGGATACACCTATATTAGAAAATATTAAAAGGAGGTGAGAAAAGATGTTAAAAAAGGTATTGCGCGGCATTTGCACGGTCATCGGCATCGTGCTCGGCTATCTGCTCGGCCTGCTGGTGTGTCGGAAGGATGCGCTGCCAGGACTGCTCAACCACGTTCAGCTGCTGCGTCAGAACCAATGGATCGTCATTCTAATTTTTGTTATTATTTTTGGTTTCATCTTTTTTATTATTTTTCCATTGGTGGCGCGCATTGGCAAATCCATTTCCGAAGCGGTGGAAAGGGCCACGGCTGAAGTGCGTCTGGCGGATATTGTCCTCGGCATATTCGGCTTGATTATCGGCCTGTTAATCGCCATGCTGATCTGCGTGCCAGTCGGCCGCATCCCGATCAGCTGGCTGTCCAGCACCATTACCCTGATCGTTTACGTGTTGATGGCTTACCTCGGCGTGACCATTCCGCTCAAAAAGCGTGATCAGATTCTGGACAGTCTTCAGGTGATGCGGGAAAACAGCAGTGTCAAACGGCTGAACCGCAGAAAGGGCGGCAATCCTCTCGAGGAACACACGAAGGTGCTGGATACCTCGGTCATCATCGACGGCCGGATCTACGACATCATCCAGTCTGGTTTTCTGGAAGGCCCGCTTGTGGTGCCGTCCTTCGTGCTGGGCGAGCTTCAGCTGCTTGCGGACAACGGCGACGATTTGAAGCGGGTGCGTGGCCGCAGAGGGCTCGACATTATCAACAAGATGCAGTCGGAGTACGGCAGCCTGATTCAGATTGTCGACAAGGATTACCCCAATTTGAGCGGCGTCGACGACAAGCTGCTCGAAATGGGAAAAGAAGAAAAAATGAAAATCATCACCAACGACTACAATTTAAACAAGGTCGCGAAGGTGCGGGGCATTCCGGTTCTGAATATCAACGAGCTGGCCAACGCCGTCAAGCCGGTTGTGTTGCCTGGGGAAACCATGCAGGTGCATCCGGTGAAAAACGGCAAGGAATCCGGTCAGGCCGTGGCTTATTTAGACGACGGCACGATGATTGTCGTCGAAAATGGCCGGCGTTTCATCGGTCAACAGATCGTCGTGCGGGTGACCAGCGTGCTGCAGACCGCCGCGGGGCGGATGATTTTCGGAAAGGCAGAGCATCATTAAGATGGCGGAGATGAAACGACCCCTTCCTGGGGATTTCGTAGACAGAATGGCGGCGCTGCTTGGAAAAGAAGAGCTTTCGGCGTTTTTAGAAAGCTACAATCGTGTGCCGAAAAAGGGCCTGCGGGCGAACACTCTGAAGGCCGGACGGGAAGAGATGACTGGGCTTATCCCCTTTAAAACGCAGCCGATCCCGTGGTGCGACACAGGGGTCTACATCGACGCGGAAGAACGCCCCGGCAAGCAGCTGGCCTATAACGCTGGGCTCTATTACGTGCAGGAGCCGTCGGCCATGATCCCGGCCGCGGCCCTCGCCCCGAAGCCGGGCGAGCGGGTGTTAGATATGTGCGCGGCGCCGGGCGGCAAGACGACTCAGCTCGCCTGCGCCCTTCAAAATCAGGGCCTTTTGGTGGCCAACGAAGTGGTCAAAACTCGGGCGAAGGTGCTCGCGTCCAATGTGGAACGCATGGGGATTACCAATGTGGCGATCACCAATGTGAGGCCGGACCAGCTCATCGATATTTTTGGACCAGCAAGCTTTGATAAAATTCTCGTCGACGCGCCCTGTTCGGGTGAAGGGATGTTCCGAAAAGATCCGGCGGTCGCTGCGGCGTGGCGCCTTGAAAATGTTGCCCAGTGCGCGAGACGCCAAAAAAAAATGCTCGAGACAGTCGATATCCTGCTAAAGCCCGGCGGCGAGCTTGTGTACTCCACCTGCACCTTTGCGCCAGAGGAAGACGAGCAGATTGTCGAATATTTGGTCCAAAGCGGGAAATACGAGACGCAGCCGATTACCCTGCCCGGCCTGCCGGATCACGGGCGTCCGGCGTGGACGGTGCACGGCTGCGGGGCGGTTAGTCAGGCGGTCCGTGTGATGCCGCACCGCGTCGAAGGTGAAGGCCATTTTATTGCGAAGCTTAAAAAAACGGCGGAAGAGGCAGCCAGTGTTTCCTTAAAAAGAAGCGGCTCGAAGAAAAAGAAACGCAGCCTTTGGCGGCGCGCATCCAAAAAAGATTTGAGGGATTTTACCGCTTTTTCAGAGACCGTTGGATTGAAGTGGCGTGGAACTGATTTGATTATTGCGGGCGATGTGTTAATCGCGCTGCCTGAAGGCCTGTACCCGGACCAATTGGACCGCGGAAAATGGGTGCGCCCGGGACTGGAAATCGGCACGTTTAAAAAAGGGCGGTTTGAGCCTGCCCACACTTTTGCGATGGCCTTGAAGGCTGATCAAATTGCATCGGTCTACAATTTTAAAGATGAGGCTGAGGCTTATGCCTATTTAAAAGGCGAACCGATAGACAATTCTGGCGCATGCAAGGGCTGGACGCTGATGTGCTGGTTCGGATATCCTTTGGGCTGGGGGAAGGCGTCGGGCGGCACCATAAAAAACCATTTTCCAAAGGGACTCCGAATTTTAAAGAAATAGATTAAGAAGAGAAATTATTCAAGAAACCAGGCGATTTTTATTATTATTTTAAATCTCTCAGGGATTTATCGGCATCAACATTTTTATACTGAATCAGATCAATGGATCGATTTGGAAAACGTGCCGGGGACAACCGGATACTGTGATGAGCAGGCGGCGTCAGTTATTCGAAGGCGACTGAAAGGTTGGCCTGCGGAAGGGATTCACTTTCTCGACAACGGCAATTATCATTACCTGTCATATTTTTGGCTTGAAAAGCTGAAACAGCCAGTGGATTTATTAGTATTTGATCATCATTCTGATATGCTTAAACCGGCTTTCGGCGACATCATGAGCTGCGGCTCTTGGCTGCTGCGGACGGTTCAGGAGCTGCCAAACGTGCAGCGGGTGATGATTTTCGGGATCGATCCCGATTATGTCAGTCACGTGCCCAAGCCCCTCAGAGACCGGGTGGTCACGGCGGATACGGACGAAGAGTTCCGCGCGTTTCTGGAGATACACTCCGGCGGATCCCTTTATATTTCGCTGGATAAGGACGTTTTTTCAACTCGGGATGTCCGTACCAATTGGGATCAGGGAACTCTGCGATACGCCCATTTTGAGCGTCTGCTTAAGGCGGCGGACCACACGCGGGATATTGTCGGGATGGACGTCTGCGGCGAGAGCACTGAGTACGGCGAGCAGTGGCACGCCGACGGCTTTAACAAGAAACTGGTGGCGCTGATCCGCAGCACGCGTTTTTATCAGAAATTCTGTGCATAACAAAACGGTATCTTTTAACCGATGGTTAAAGGATACCGTTTTTTGATGGCGTTTATTTGTTTTTGATTTTTCCCTCAGCGCCGTATTCGTCACGCCGTTTGTGGGTGTGGCGCGCCGTCAGCTTTTCGAAGACGTCGTCGAAGGAGACGCCCTGATAATTGAGCAGCACTGCGAGGTGATAGATCAGGTCAGAGGTTTCCGAAATCAATTCGTCGGGATCGCCATTTTTCGCGGCAATGACCGTTTCAGTCGATTCTTCTCCGACCTTTTTGCAGATTTTGTCGAGGCCTTCGTTGAACAAATAATTGGTGTACGAGCCTTCGACCGGGTGGGCCTTGCGGTCTTCGATCTGATCGTTCAAGGTCTTTAAAATTGAACTGTTGCCCTTGTCGAGTTCGGCGTTTTCGGCCAGCTCTCTGTAGAAACAGGAGGTGTGGCCGGTGTGACAGGCCGGGCCGTCCGGAATCACTTCGAGCAGCAGCGTGTCGGCGTCGCAGTCGTAATAGAAGGTCACCACGTGCTGAAAATGGCCGGAGGTTTCGCCCTTCGTCCAAAGGGCCTGACGCGAGCGGCTGTAGAAGGTCGCCTTGCCGGTGTCCAGTGTGATTTGAATCGATTCGGCGTTCATCCAGGCCATCATCAAGACCTGACGAGTGTGATAATCTTGGAGAATAGCTGGGACGAGCCCCTGATCGTTGAATTGAATCGCAGCGTCATCGGGCGCTGTGATCACTTGCAGAGTTTGAGACATAATTTCCTTTCGTTGATGCAGAGTCAGACGAGGCGCATTGGGAGCCCTTCGTCAGACAGATATTTTTTCAGATCTGGAATCAGGATTTCCTTGTAGTGGAAAACAGAGGCGGCGAGCGCGGCGTCTGCGCCAGCCTTCAGCACTTCAGAGAAATCCGCCATTTTGCCGGCGCCGCCAGAAGCGATGACTGGGATCGTCAGGGTTTCGGACAGCTTTTTGTTGAGCTCGATATCGTAGCCCTGTTTAACGCCGTCGGTGTCGATGGAGTTGATGCAGATTTCGCCGGCACCGAGAGATTCACCTTTTTTCGCCCATTCGATGGCGTCAATACCGGTGTTGTTCCGGCCGCCGTTGGTGAATACGTCCCAGGAGCCCTTGTCGTTGCGTTTGGCGTCGATGGAGAGCACGACGCATTGGTTGCCGAAGCGCAGCGCTGCGTCCATGATCAGCTGTGGGTTGTTGACCGCGGCGGAGTTCACGGAGACCTTGTCGGCACCGGCCATCAGAACTTGTCTGAAATCGTCGGTGGTGCGGATGCCGCCGCCGATGGTGAACGGAATGCGCACTGCTTCAGCGACCTTTTCGACGACGTTGATGAAAATGTCCCGCTTTTCGTAGCTGGCCGTGATGTCGTAGAAGACCAGCTCGTCAGCGCCTTGTTCCGAATAGTACCGGCCCAGCTCCACAGGATCGGCGACATCTTGAATGTTTTTAAATTTTTTGCCCTTGACGACGCGGCCGTGGTCCACATCGAGACAGGGAATGATTCTTTTTGTCAGCATGAGATTGATCCTTTCAGGAATTCCGGTGTTCAGCCAGATATTGTTTCAAATCGATGGCCCCTTCGTAAATCGCCTTTCCGGTAATCGCACCGTAGAGGCCCATGTCGCGCAGACGGTCCAAATGTGCCGCGCTGGCGACACCGCCGGAGGCGATGATGTCGATATTGAGGTTCTGATTTAAAACGTCGAGCATATTGAAATTCGGGCCGGACATCATACCGTCCTTCGAAATATCGGTGTAGACCAGTGTCGACAAGCCGATTTTTTCAAGGGAGGTGGCCAGCTCTAAAGCTTCGACGTCGCTGTCTTCGGTCCAGCCCTCAGTGCGGACGATGCCGTCTCTGGCGTCGATGGACACGCAGATTTTGTCATCGTAATCGTAGATCAGGTGTTCAATGAAGTTGAAATCCTTGATGGCCTGCGTGCCGATGATGATGCGGGAAATGCCTGCGTCGATGTAGGTCTTGGCGATTTCCGCGTTGCGGATGCCGCCGCCGAGTTCGACGGGAATATCGATTGCGGCCAGAATCTTTTTAATGATGTCGAAATTTTTCGGCTTGCCGTCGAAGGCGCCGTCTAAATCGACGATGTGCAAGTATTCAGCGCCCCAGGATTCGAACTGCTTGGCGACTTTTACCGGGTCTTTGAAATAGACGGTTTCGTTGTCCTTTTCCCCTTGGCGGAGACGCACGCATTGGCCGCCCTTAATGTCGATTGCAGGTAAAATGATCATGAAATGAGCTCCTTCCAGTTGATCAGCAGCTGATTGCCGACTGCTGCGCTCTTTTCAGGATGAAACTGCATGCCGATGACGTTTTCCCTGCGGACAATGGCGGGAACCTTCACACCGTATTTGGCGTAGGCGACAACGTCGCGGTCAAAATGGTCCGGTACGGCGTAATAAGAGTGGACAAAGTAGACGTAGTCCTTGTCGCTCAAAGTTTTGGCGATCGGATCATCTGGCTGGTGGATGTTCAAGTTGTTCCAGCCCATGTGCGGCACTTTTAGTCCGGTTTTTTTCGTGTCTTCAAAGCGGACAACCTTGCCGGGGACAAAGCCCAGGCCCTTCCACTGCCCGTCTTCCGAACTTTCGTCAAATAAGAGCTGCATGCCTAAGCAGATGCCCAGCAGGTATTTGCCGCCTTTGACGTTTTTGACGAGGACGTCGTACAAATCGAATTTGTCCAGATTGTTCATCGCGTCAGCAAAAGCGCCGACCCCGGGCAATACAATGGCTGAGGCGTTGTTGATGGTTCTCGCATCCCGCGTGATGACACAGTCCATGTCGAGGGACTTCAAAGCCGTTTCGACGTTTTTCAGGTTGCCGACGTCGTAATCGATAATTGCAACTGTCATTCAATCACTCCTTTCGTGCTTGGAATGCCGTGAATATCGGGATCGATGGCGACCGCCGCTTTAAGCGCCCGTCCAAATCCCTTGAAAATACCTTCCACGATGTGGTGGTTGTTCACGCCGTAAAGGCTTGCCACATGGATGGTCATCCCCGAATGGGATGTAAAGGCGATAAAAAATTCCCGGAGCATTTCAGTTTCAAAATCGCCGATGTATTCCCGCGTCAGCTCAACGTTCCAGACGAGGTAGGGGCGGCCGCTGATGTCGACGTTGATCCGGCAGAGGGATTCGTCCATCGGCAGAAAGACCGTCGCGTAGCGGGTGATGCCGGCCTTGTCGCCAAGAGCCTTCGCAAAGGCCTGTCCGAGGACAATGCCGAGATCTTCGAGCACGTGATGGGTGTCGACGCCGTCGCCCTTTGCGGCGATCGTCAAATCGAAATGGCCGTGGGCCGCAAAAAGGGTCATCATGTGATCGAAGAATGCGACGGAGGTATCGATATCTGAGCGCCCGCTTCCGTCGAGATCGAGGGTGACGTTGACGTCTGTTTCAGCGGTTTTCCGCGCAAGGGTTACTTTTCGGCTCAAGATAAACTCCTTTTCAAGACCTTGATGACGGCGTCATTTTCTTCCGGCGAACCGACGGTTAAACGGATGTGATCGACGTCATCGGATACATCGTGTTTTAAATATTTTACCAAAATACCTTCGTCAAGTAAAGCATCGTAGAGGGGCGCGCCGTCCGGCACTTCAAAGTAAATGAAGTTGGATGCGGTCGGATAAACCCGGGTCACGCCCTTTAAGCCCTTGAGGAATTCGTACAGACGCTGTCTTTCGCTGTTGAGAATTTCGACATTTTTCAATAGTGTATCTCGATGTTTTAAGGCGATGACCGCGGCAGCCTGAGTCAGCTTGTTCAGGTTGTACGGCGATTTGACCTTGTACATCATGTCGATTAAAGGTTTGGGACCGACCGCGTAGCCGCAGCGGATGCCGGCGAGGCCGAAGGCCTTGGACAGGGTGCGCAGCACGATGACATTGTTGTATTCGTTGACGATGTCGGTGAGGTCGCCTTCCTTTTTAAATTCGATGTAGGCTTCGTCGAGGATGACAAGCGCGTTGGTTTCTTCGAGGATGTCGATGACGTCGTGGCGCGGCAGCAGCGAGCCCGTCGGGTTGTTGGGCGAGCAGAGATAAATCAGCTTCGCGTTTTTGAGCTTGGCCGTGTTGATGATGTTTTCGACATCGGGGTAGAGGTCGTCGTTATCGGGCACCCAGATGAAGTCGGCACCGCCGATGACGCTCCAGATCTGATACATCGAAAAGCTCGGCGCGTGGGAAATGACGACGTCGCCGGGATTAATGAAGGTCTGGTTGAGCATGGACATGATTTCGTCGGAGCCGCAGCCGCAGATAATTTGACCCGCGTCGACACCGACGTAATCGGCGAGCTGTTCGCGGAGGGCCGTGGCCGACGGATCCGGGTAGCGGTTCAGCGGCATGCGCATAATTTCGTCGTTCAATTCCTTTTTAAGGGCGTCTGGAAAATCGAACGGGTTTTCGTTGGCGTTGACGATGATGTTGTAATTGGGCGGAACGACTTTGTAAGCCTCCAGGTCTTTTACACAGGGGCGGGTGAAATCAGGCGTCATTGGAAAATCTCCTTTCAATGGACTTCGCGTGGGCATCGAGGCCTTCTGAATAAGCGAAGGCGGTGATGTCGTCGGCAGCCGCTTTTAAATTGTCGCGGTCGTACTGAATGATGCTGGAACGTTTGATGAAATCGTAGACCCCAAGAGGCGACGAGAACTTCGCCGTACCAGAGGTCGGCAGGGTGTGGTTCGGACCAGCGAAATAATCGCCGAGGGGTTCCGGTGAGTACATGCCGAGGAAAATCGCGCCGGCGTTGCGGACACAGTCCAGATATTTTTCGGCGTTGTCAATGGCGAGTTCGAGGTGTTCAGGCGCGATCTGGTTCGTCAGCTCGAAGGCATCGTCTAAAGTTTCGCAGACGAAGACGAAGCCGTGATCGGTGACGGAGGCCTTGGCGATAGCCTTGCGGCGCAGATCCGTGTCGATCTGGCGGTCAATTTCGGCGATGACCTGATCGGCCAGGGCGTCATCGGTCGTCACGAGCACCGGCATGGCCATTTCGTCGTGTTCCGCCTGGGACAGCAGGTCAGCTGCAATGTAGACCGGGTTCGCTGTGGCATCGGCGATGACGCAGACTTCGCTAGGTCCGGCGATCATGTCGATGGCGACCTTGCCGAACACTTCTTTCTTCGCGGTGGCGACGAAAATATTGCCAGGGCCGACGATTTTATTCACCGGTGCGATGGTTTCAGTTCCGTAGGCCAGGGCCGCGATGGCCTGAGCGCCGCCGACCTTGTAAATTTCTGTGACGCCGGCGATTTTTGCAGCGCAGAGAATGTTCTGGTTGATATTGCCCGAGGCGTCAGGCGGGGTGACCATCGCGATAGTGCCGACGCCCGCGACGACGGCCGGAATCGTATCCATCAGCACGGTAGACGGGTAGGCCGCTTTGCCGCCGGGGACGTAGACGCCGACCCGGTCGATCGGGGTGATGTGCTGGCCCAAAGTGATGCCGGCCTTCGGATGGATCGTCCAAGTCGTTTCCTTCTGGTGTTCGTGGAAAGCCCGGATGTTTTCGGCCGAGCGCTTGATCGTTTCGATCAGCGCCGGATCGGTTTCGGCAAAGGCGCGGTCGATTTCTTCTGGGGTCACCTTCAGGCTGTCGAGTTTGCAGTGGTCAAATTTTGCTTCGTAATCTTTCAGTGCGCTGTCGCCTTCGGATTTGACGCGGTCGATGATATCGAGGACTGTCGCGCGGACATCCTGATGGTCGGATTCGCTGCGCTTGAGGATGATGTCAAGTTGCTGTTTGACATCAGCGCTGTACGTGTATTTTTTCATATTGCCTCCAATTGCGTGTAATCTGTTAAAAAGCCAATTCCTTGAATTTTTCGACGATGGGGTCGATTTGTTCCCGCTTGGTCTTCAAGCTGACGTGATTGACAATGAGTCTCGAGCTGATATCGAGGATGCTGCGCAGGACGACCAGCCCGTTTTCCCGCAGCGTGTTGCCGCTTTCGACGATATCGACGATGCAGTCGCAGAGGCCGAGAATCGGGCCGAGCTCGACCGAACCGTTGATCGTGATCAAATCCACAGGCTGATCGATCTGCGTAAAATAATTTTTAGCGATGTGGGGATATTTGGTCCCGACGGTCAGCTTGCGGTTGTACTGAATCTGCGTATCCTTAAAGCCGGCCACGCACATGCGGCACTGGCCGATTTTTAGGTTGAGCAGCTCGTAGACGTCAGCCGGGTGTTCCAGAAGGACGTCCCGGCCGACAATACCAATATCCGCGGCCCCCTTTTCGACGTAGGTGCCGACATCCGGCGATTTGACGAGGAAAAATTCGAGGGTATCTGTGGTGTCGGTGAAGATCAGCTTGCGGCTTTCCTTCGAATAATCGGGAAAAACGTAGCCGATTTCCTTCAGACGGCCAATGGTTTTATTGGCGACCCGTCCTTTGGCCAGCGCCATTTTAATTTTATTTTTCTGTAAAGACATGATGTTCTCCTATTCCGATTCTGAAGCGACCGCGACGGATTCGATCGCAGTGACGGGATTCAGCGAGGACGCTTCCCATTTAAAGACGCCGTCCCTTTCAAAAACGTAGAAATCGGCATCCTGATAAAGTCTTTGAACCTGAAGCCGTTCAATCATCGCCGTCGGCAGAGAATTGATAACGAAGACCTCGGTCATGCAGCCTTGAGCACGCAGGCGGCTCGCAATATCAAAGACGCCTTTTTTTTCGCTTTCCCGGTACAGCAGCACGATGTGTTTGGGCGATTCAACGTGGATCAAATCGTGTTCTTCGAGGTAATCCATCAGACTGAGGAGATTAACCGCGAAACCGCAGGCCGGCCGGTCGATGCCGAACTGCTGGCTCAGCTTGTTGTATCGGCCGCCGTCGATGATCGGTGCGCCCCAGTTTCCGGCGTAGACCTTGAAGATCAAGTCGGTGTAGTAATTCATTGAGCTGGTGAAGCCTAAATCGAAGGTGACGTATTGGTCGAGCCCGACAGATCTGAGGTGTTCAAACAGCGCACTCAGATTTTTGACGACATCCTGCATCTTTTGGTTGATGCAGAGCTTGGTCATGCGGGCAAAAACGTCGGTGGGATCGCCGTAGAGCATCGGCAGCTCGAGGATAATATCCGAAATCTTCGGGTCGTAATGCCGGCTCGAGAGGAATTCCTGAATGTCGCCGATGTTTTTATTTTCGATGAGCTCGAATAATTCGGCGCGGTCTGTCTTGGAGATCGTCAGCTCGTCGAGCAGACAGTTGATAAAGCCCACGTGACCGAGGTCGATCTGAACGTCGTCTACACCGTTGGCCTTCAGCGACTGAATGGCCAGCGAGATGACTTCGCCGTCGCATTCTGGGGAATTGTCGCCGAAAAACTCGACGCCCATCTGCGTGATTTCTTTGCGGACGTCGCCGGGACTCGAAAAGTGTCGGTAGATGTTGGTCTGATAAAAGAGCTTGATAATTTCGTTCGGGTCGTGGTGATTGATGGCGGCCATCCGCGCGACGGAAAGGGTCGCGTCTGGCTTCAGCGCCAGCACCCGCCCTTTTCGGCTGATGAATTTGAACAATTCATTGGCCGAAATGGCGTCGTTGCCGATGAAGCTGTCGTAGGTTTCAAAGGTCGGAATAGCGACCTGATGGTATCCGTACCCGGTGTACAGGTTGGTTAAATTGTGTTCGATCTGGGATAAAGCTTGAAATCCCTGATACTGAATGTTTTCAAAGCCTTCAATGGTATAGGTTGTTAGCATTTTGCCTCCTGAAGCTATTGATACTGTCGTACTGTAACGTAGAAAAGTATAGACAGATCATAGCACTTTACTTAAATAAAGTCAACTGCAAATCGCTATAAATCTGCGATAAAATTTATTTTATCATAAATTGAGATTTAATCATTGAAAAAATATATTCAATGGGGGACAATATGCTTGATCTTAAAAACATTTAGAAAGAAGGGGTTCAGATGTCATATCGCTGTGTTTGTTTTGATTTTGACGGCACGCTGGCGGATACAGAAGGTATGGTTTTTCGGATTTTCAACGAACTTGCGAAAAAATATCATTACGCGCCAATCGATGTCAGTCGGCGCGACATGATCAAGGAAATGTCGGCTCAGGACATTCTGCGCCATATGAATCTGCCCTTTTATCAGGTCTTCCGTCTGATGGCTGAAGGCCGTAAACACATGCGCAACCAGCAGGAGGATATTGTCGCCATTCAGGAAAATCTGCCGGAGGCTTTTGCGGTAATCGCGAAGTTGACAGATTATTGCGGCATCCTGACGTCTAATTCTGAAGACACAGTCCGCAATTTTTTGTGGACGCATCAGCTGACGCCTTACGTGGATTTCGTAGAGGGTGCGGCGCTTTTTTCTAAAAAGCGGAAGCTTTTAAAGCTCTGCCGCAAGCTGCGCATCTCGCCCTCGCAGATGCTTTACGTCGGCGATGAAACCCGGGATGTCAGAGCGTGCAGAGAAGCAGGTATCGATGTAGCGGCGGTGGACTGGGGCTACAATACCAAGCAGGCGCTCGCTAAATGCGGCCCGACCTACGAGGTGTCGGACATGGCGACCCTCGTTCAAATCGTGGCTTACCGCAACCGCAATCAAGAGGCGGGGCCGGAAAAGGCTCGCCGCTATATTAGACGGATGCGGAAAAAGCAGCATCGGACGAGCTGACAGATGCCGATGAATTACAACTTTTTGGAAAATTGGCCCTTCGACGTATTATTTGAGGTCTTTGCACAACAGGGCGAGGAAGTTTACCTTGTGGGCGGGGCAGTCCGTGATCTGCTCCTCGGCAAACGTCCAGGTGACTGGGACTTCACCTCGAGCGCGGAGCCGGACAAGATTGCGGCCATTTTGGCCGAGGCTTTCCCTGGACACAACTTAATTTTAAAGGGTAAGCGCTTTGGCACGATCGGCATCGATCTGTCTGATGCGGACGAGGACGTGAGTTTTGAAATCACGGCCTTTAGAAAAGAGGAAGGCTACGCCGATGGACGGCATCCCGAGGAGGTCGCTTTTCAGGCGTCGATTTTCGAGGATGTGCGCCGTCGGGATTTCACGATTAATGGGCTGTGGATGGACCGTCACGGCGCGATTTTTGACGCGGTCGGCGGGTTTAGGGATTTAAAAGAGAAAAAAATACGGTGTATCGGCCGGGCCGACGAGCGGTTTGACGAGGATCGGCTCAGAAAATGGCGGTGCGTGCGCTTTGCCGCTCAAATCGGCGGACAAATCGATGCGCACACCCGAGATGCCATTATCGAAGCGCCGACGACAGATGGGGTGAGTGTGGAGCGCATTCAAATCGAATTTTCGAAAATGCTGACAGGCCCAGATGCCGCCTTTGCTGTGCGCGAGCTGAAAGCCACCGGGCTTTGGGCTGATCTGCTCCGGCGGTCGGCGTCTGAAGATCTGCCTGAGCCTGTGACGGAAAAAATCAATGAGGTGCCGCCTGATCTTGCGATGCGTTTAGCCTGGCTGCTTCAGGATGGGCCAGCTGATCGAGTGCGCGCCTTCTTGAAAGGGCTGCGCTTTAGCAACCAAATCGTCAGTGAAGTGACAGCACTGTTGGATTTTTCTACGGTCGACTGCAGAGATATTGTCGGATTTAAGACATCCCTGCGCCAGATGGGAGCGCCGCTTTTTGGAAAAGCATTGGCGCTGCAGAAGGTAAAAAACGATAACGCGCAGAACCGTGTGGTATTTATAAAAATTGTGAACGACCACGAGCCGATTGTGCCGTCTGATCTGGCGATTGGCGGCAGGGATCTCAAGGCCCTCGGCTTTCACGGCAGGCAGATCGGCGATGTACTGGCGCGCCTGCTGCGATGGGTTTATCAGTCGCCTAAGCAGAATCAGCGCGAGGCGCTGCTCGAACGTGCCGAAGCTTGGCGCGATCAGGAAAACAAAAACGAAGGGAAACAATCAGAATGAATTTAACCTCACCGTCGGTGATTTCTGAGCTGATGGCGGCCCATCAGCTTCATTTCAACAAGCAATTCGGTCAGAATTTTCTGATCGATCAAAACATTCTCGAAAAAATTGTCGATGCCGGACAAATCACAGAAGCGGACACGGTGCTCGAAATCGGCCCGGGCATTGGCTCGATGACTCAGGAAATGGCGGCGCGCGCGCATCAAGTCGTGACCGTCGAAATCGACAAAAAATTGATTCCAGTTCTCGAAGAAACTCTCGGCGAATTTGACAACATTGCGCTTGTTAATCAGGATTTTCTGAAAACGGACGTGCTCGATTTGATTCAGGCGCCGGCGCAGCTGAAGGTTGTCGCCAATTTACCTTACTATATCACGACGCCAATTATCATGAAGCTGTTGGAAACACCCTGGCCGGACGGCATCGATTTGTCGCGGATGACCTTTCTGGTTCAAAAGGAAGTGGGCGAGCGCATCTGTGCTGAACCTGGAAATAAGAGCTACGGCGCCCTCAGTGTGATCGTGCAGTATTACGCCGACCCGAACGTGATGTTTACCGTGCCGGCGTCGGTCTTTATGCCCAGGCCAAAGGTCGACTCTATCGTGATCAGCCTTCAAAAAAGAACACAGATGGCCTTTGAACCCTGTGATAAAAATCAGTTTTTTAAGGTGGTGAAGGCCGCTTTTCAGACGAGACGCAAGACGTTAATTAACAGCCTTTCAAACAACACGGCTTATCCGAAGGACGTACTGCTCGACGCGCTGAACGAGGCCGGGATCGACCCAAAAAAGCGGGCGGAACAGATCGACGGGGAAGCTTTCTGCAGGCTTTCGAATATTCTGTATCAAAAGGGCGCCAATAATGACATTGAATCTCGTCAAAAATGATGATAAAATGAAACGTAACATCATAATTTAGAATAGGAGAGAAGCTGATGATCGGAGATCTATTACGAGGCAAATTCGTATCTAACCGTCTGCTGACGGATGTGGAAGACTGCATGCTCGAACAATACGAACTGCCGGAAGGCCATATCGATATCGGTTTGTTCACAACGGCGTGTGACGGCGTGGGGTATGTCGCGGCAGACGACGCGACGAAAAAGGCGAACGTGGAAGTGCCGAAGATCTACACAACCTACGGCGGCTGCGGCAAATTCAACGACGGGCAGGTTTTCGGAGTCATTTCCGGGCCGAAGGTGTCGGACGTCGAACGGGGTCTGCGCTACGTGCGGGCCTTTACCGAACAGCAGTCGACGCTTTACAGCATTTCGGACGACGATTCGACATTGATTTACGCGCAGTGCGTTCCGAGAATCGGCCGTTATTTTTCAAAGGCCTACAATCTGCCGGAAGGGTCGTCCATCGCGTATTTAATCGCGCCGGCGATGCAGGGGGCGATCGGCATCGATGAAGCGCTGACGCAGGCAAATGTCGACGTCGTGCGCTTCTGGAGCAGTCCGACCGAATCGAATATGAGCGGCGCCATATTAACCGGCCGCGAAGCCCAGTGCGACATCGCAGTCAAGGCGTTCCGGGATGTGATTATCGAAGCGGTGCAGGATCCGATTGAATATTAATTAATCATTTATAATTTAACAATTTAAAAGGGACAGTCCATATCAATTGGACTGTCCCTTCAGACTGTCGACAAAGTTCAAGG
>DGWE01000081.1 GCA_002396065.1 Eubacteriaceae bacterium UBA4266 | reverse complement strand
AACTCACCGCACTTCGGGAACGATATTCCAGAAGTCGACCTGCTCGGACGCCGGATCACGAAGATCTACTCCAGCAACGTTCACGGCAAGAAGAATCCACGTGGCGGGATTTACCACGCAGGCTGCTACACCGTTTCAGCCAACGTTGGGATGGGCCGTGCTGTCGACGCACTGCCAGATGGCCGTTTAGCGCAGACCGCATTGTCCGACAACATTTCACCGCGTCACGGCTGTGATGTCAGCGGACCGACCGCAGCGAACGCATCGTCCGCAACCATCGACGCCCTCGACTTCGGTAATGGGACGCTGTTGAACCAGAAACTCTTACCGTCAGCCGTTGCAGGCGACGAAGGCCTGAAACGCTTCTCGGCATTGGTCAGAGCATACTTTGATCACAAGGGCTATCACATTCAGTTCAACATCGTCGACCGTGCAACCCTGCTCGAAGCGCAGAAACATCCGGAACAGCACAAAGACTTGATCGTCCGCGTCGCCGGTTACTCCGCACAGTTCGTCGTTCTGGCTAAAGACGTTCAGGATGACATCATCGCGAGAACTGAACAGACATTCGAATAATAATCTAAACGGAAGGAGAAGCCGCGTTGCTTGCAGATGATAATATCAATTATGGGATGGAAGGCAGTGTCTTCAACATCCAGCGATTTTCTCTCAACGACGGCCCGGGCATCCGAACGATCGTATTTTTGAAGGGATGCCCGCTGAGATGCCTGTGGTGCTGTAACCCGGAATCTCAGAAGCTTCAGCCCGTTGTTTTGTATCAAGCTGAAAACTGCATTCACTGCGGCTCGTGTTTAAAGGTTTGTCCGGTGCCGGGGGCCCTGTCGCCGGACAATCCGCATTTTATCGATTACGATAAGTGCAACGGCTGTGGCGAATGCGCAGCTGTCTGTCCGGCGGACGCCCTGGTTCAGAAGGGGAAAAAGATGACCGTCCAGCAGGTGATCCGGGAAGTCAAAAAAGACGCCAGTTATTACCGGAGAACTAACGGCGGCATGACCCTGTCGGGCGGGGAACCGCTGATGCAGTACAAATTCGCGGCGGAACTGCTCAAGGCTGCAAAGGCTCAGGGGTGGAACACCACGATTGAAACGACGGGTTACACGACCAACGAGGAAGCGCTGGATCTGGTGCTGCCTCATGTTGATTTGGCATTACTCGACGCGAAAGCACCCAATGACGAGATTCACAAGAAATTCACCAACGTCAGCAATCAAGTCATAAGAAAAAATGCGGCGCGCATCGCGCGGGAGGCAGGCGAAACCATTATTCGCGTGCCGACGATTCCGGGCGTCAACGCAGACGATCAAACCATCGCGGAAATTATCGAATACGCGAAATCGCTGCAGGGCGTCCACGAAATACATTTGCTGCCCTACCATACTTTAGGCGAAAACAAATACGAGCTGCTGGGTATTCCTTACCGGATGCCAGAGACCAAAACCCCTTCTCGGGAAACGATGAATCATTTCAAAGACATGGTCGAAGCGGCGGGCCTGAAGTGCAAAATCGGCGGTTAATACAAAAGATGGTTGATTAAAACAAGGTTAAATAGCCAAATATTACGGTTGATTCGGCGGTCACAAAGGGATTGCCGTTCAATAATCAAAACAAACGACAAGACAAATTTATTTATAGGCTGCGTCACAATGTGGGGTGACGCGGCCGAAATACGAGCTTTCAGAGCCCATTCTTTTTGATCTCAGGATGTCTTGATCGGTTTTGATTTCAGGGTCCGACTTTCGGGCCCTATTTTTATAAGTAGACAAGCCATTCGAACAACGATGATACAAAGAAATTCAGAAAGGAAAACAATGGATGCGATAGGACAAATTGTCTGCGCTTCAGGACAAGCCTACACGGCGTACAGACAATGCACACTTAAAGATAGGAAAAGAACGATCGAAGCCGTTCGGACAGGGCTGAAGGGCGCCGTGATGAATCTCGCGGAAATGGCCTGTCGTGAAACCGGCATGGGGCATTCCGTAGACAAGGCGAGAAAAATTGCGTTGGCCGTCGACAAGACGCCAGGGGTCGAGGATTTGCAGACAGAGGTGCTCACCAATGACGACGGCATCGTCTTGACTGAGCTTTCATCCTGCGGCGTTATCGCCGCGGTTCACCCGTGCACCAATCCCATCGCGGTATTGATCAACACGACGATTTCGGCCTTGGCGGCGGGCAACGCCATCATCCACTGCCCTCATCCGAGAGCGTTCCACAGCAGTCAGACGGCGGTTGAATTGATCAACGCGAGCATTAAAGAAGCGATTGGTATCGATCATTTGGTCTCGATGCTGCCGACAACAGGCCACAATGTCAGCGAACAGCTGATGAATCATCCCGACGTGGACATGATTGTCGTGACCGGATCGAGCACAGCGGTGAGCGCAGCATTCCGGGCTGACAAAAAGGTCATCGGCGCGGGACCGGCCAATCCGCCGGTCATCGTCGACGAAACGGCGGATCTCGACCGCGCGGCGTCGGCTATCGCGGAATCCGCGGCCTTTGATTACAATTTGATGTGCGTGTCGGAAAAAGCCATCGTGACGCTGGACTGCGTCGCGGAGCCGCTTTTGACCGCTTTCGCGAGAGTGGGCGTTCAGGTGCTCGACAGCAAAGACATGGAAAAGGTAGAGCGCCTGATGTTCAATGCCGACGGCGACGTGGCCAGACGGTACGAAGGCCGGCCCTTGAAAGAAATCTTGGACCGCGCGGGCGTCGTGTACCATTATCCGGCGAAGCTCGCGGTGGGCGAGGCCCGTCTGAACGATCTGCTCGTGATGAAAGAGGTCAAGATACCGATTGTGCCGATGGTCCGGATGCCGGACTTTAAATCGGCGCTGACCGCGGCATCGCAGGTTGAACAAAATTACCATCACACAGCTGGGATTCACAGCCGCAGCATCGAACGCTTAGATGAAGCGGCGAGAGCGATGCGGACGGCTATTTTTGTCAAAAACGCGCCGTTCATTTCGTCGATTGGCTTCGGCGTGGACGTGCCCTGTGCCTTTTCCATCGCCTCTCAGACCGGCGAAGGGCCGATTTCGGCAAGACATTTCACTCACCGCAGACGCTGTGTGTTGTCGGAGGCGTTTCAAATAAAGTAATTGAAAAATAAAACACTATAATTTGAATAGTCAAACAATTATGTGTTGAAATTTTCTCATTTTTTTCTTAAAATAGGAAAAAAAGAAACAATTTGAGAGAAAAGAGGACGGAACATGTCGGAATTTGAAAAATGGGCGGGATCGGACGAATTTAAACAAATTCAGCAGACCTTTCAACAAGCAACTGGTGCCGCCTGCCGCTTGATCGACTACAAGGGGCGCGCGCTGGCGCCGGAAAACGAGGGTGCCCCGATTTTGAGGGAAAGCGAAAATTGGCGCGAGATCAAAAAGACGCTTGAAAAATCAGCTCGAGAAGCCAGCATTCAGGCGGTGACCGACGGGGACGTGCTCATTTACCGGACTTTGAAGCAATTGACTTTTTTTGTGGTCCCCTTTGAGAAGGATGGCGAGTACCTCGGCGCCGTTCAGGGCGGGCCGGTGCGCGTCGAGCGCGGCCTGGACGGCTTTGCGGATTACGACAAGGGTTTGGATAAAAAGGCCGAGACGTTCTGCAAGGTCAATCAGATGCTGATCGATGCGATGCCAGTTTTTACTGCAGCGCAGTTAAAGGGTGCGGCTCAAATGGTCAAAATGTGGCTCGGCAAGCGCATCGATTTGGAAAATCAGCTGGATCAGCAGAGGGCGCACGCCAAACAGGACGCCACCATCATCGAGCAGCAGTACCGAAAAATTGAGGCCTACGAGAGAAGGGACAGTCAGCCCCGGGAAGAAAATCTCGAGAACCGGCTGAACATGCATTTTTGGTTCAATTCTTTGACCTCTGCCGCGAATCTGGCGATTATCGAAGGCGCGATGCGGACCAATGAGATGATCACGCTGATTTCCGATTTCCTCAGAGATACTCTGTTTGAACACGACACCTACTGGACAGTCGCGCAGGAAACCGAAGCGGTGGAATGCTATCTGCACATTCAGGGGGTGCGCTTCGGCGACCGCATTCAGTACAAAATCGATGTGCCGCGGAACATGATGAAGTGCCGAATCCCGAGAATGATGCTCGTGCCCTTTGTCGAACACAGCACCATCGGGCTGGTCAACCAGAATCAGGACGGGCAGATCCTCGTGCGCATTTCCCAGGAATCCGGTCAGCTGATCTGCGAGATCGAAGACAATGTGGTGCCTGAGGAAGTGGCCGAGCTGCCGACAGAAGCGAAAAAGCATTACTCGGTGGAAGCCAACATTGAAGCGGTCCGTGACAAGCTGGGCCGGATTTACGGCACGGGCTATCACATCGCCCGCACCACAGAGGACGGCCTTAACCGCCTCGTGATCAGCATTCCGGAAGGAGGCCGCAGCGATGTATGAGGTGCTCATTGTCGATGACGAGCCGTTGATGCGCGAGGCCCTGGAGCAGATGATCGGCATGGTCGACGGGTTTGAAGTCTGCACCGTCGCCAAAACAGGGACCGAAGCAGTCGAGAAGGTGAAGACTTTTCGGCCGGATATCGTCTTTATGGACGTGGTGATGCCGGACGAAAACGGCATTCAGGCCGCCAAGAAGATCCGTGAGGCGCTGCCTCACGTGACGATTTACCTCGTCTCCGCCTACAATACCTTTGATTTCGCGAAAGAGGCTGTGCACATCGGCGTCGACGAATACCTGCTCAAGCCGCTGAGCTTTTCGCGGGTCAAGCGGCTGCTGGAAAACTTCCGCGGACTGAAGCAGCGCCGCAACGCCACCTTCGATAAAATCTGCGGCATTGTGGACAGCAGCGATTACGCCGCGATGTATTACGCGCTGCCCGAGCTGATCGACAATATCAAGCAGGAAAGCTGGGACGCGACAGACGAAATTATCGACTATTATTACACGATTGAAAACAAATTGTTCGCCCAGTACGGCTGTCTCGAAGAGACCAATTACGTCAATCGGCCGGCGGGGAAGATGCTGCCGGTTGAGCGCTGGCTGGAATTCAGGCTGTACGCGACCTTGGATTTGATCTTCAGGCACAAGGCCATCGCCCTTTACCCGGCGATGAAAAAATCTTTCCTATATATAGATGAACACATCGGCGAGAACATCGGACTCAGAGAGGTGCGGGAGAACAGCGGCTTGTCCCAGGGTTACCTGAGCCGGATTTTCAAGAAAACCCTCGGCATCTCTGTGATGACGTACATCCATCTGTGCCGCATGATGCAGGCCAAGTGGTATTTCTGCGTCACCAGCGACAGCGTCACCGACGTCGCCTACCGGCTGGGCTACAACGAAAGCTCTTATTTCAGCAAGTTGTTTAAGAAATACGAAAAGATGACCATTTCAACTTACAAGAAAATGGTTCGGGAAGAAAAGAAGAAGACAAAAGTACAAAATAAAAGTGGTACAAGATGAAAAGAACAGCAGAATCTGTAACAGAAGGCCATCCGGATAAGCTCTGCGATCAGATTGCGGACGGCATTGTCGACGCCTGCCTCGCTGACGATCCGGAAAGCCACACGGCCATTGAGGTGATGGCTTCAAAAAATATGTTGTTTCTGGCGGGAGAGATTTCGCCGGAATTATTAGAAAACGGCGCGATTCAGATTGAAGCCCTTGCGAGAAAGACGGCGGCGGATATCGGCTACACGTCCGAGGAAGTCGGGCTCGACGCTGAAAACTGCCTCGTCATGACCAACGTCAACGCGCAGTCGGCCGATATTAATGCGGCGGTCTCAAAACAGGATACGATTGAGACAGCGAAGTGGGTCGGCGGAAAGGTCCGATGCAAATGGCTGCCGCCGGAAGACAGAGCACCCGGCGAGCATTACAAGGTCCGCCATGTCGGCGCCGGCGATCAGGGGATTATGTACGGCTACGCGACCGACGAGACGGATACGCTGATGCCGCTGCCCTTTGTGCTGGCGACGGCGCTGTCGAAGCGTCTGACGGCGGTCCGTAAGGACGGCACGCTGCCTTGGCTGCGCCCCGATGGCAAGTCTCAGGTGACCCTCGACGGCCAAAACCGGGTCAAATCGATCGTCCTGTCGGCGCAGCACGATCCGGCGATCGAGCTGCAGGCGCTGCAGCAGGCTTTGGTGCGGCACGTGGTGGTACCGGTTTTTGAGGCGACGATCGGCGCCGATCAAATCACGACGGACACGCAGCTGCACATCAATCCGTCGGGCCGGTTCGTCATCGGCGGGCCCTTGGGCGACACCGGGCTGACCGGGCGCAAGCTGATGGTGGACACTTACGGCGGCGCCTGCCACCACGGCGGCGGGGCGTTTTCCGGCAAGGATCCGACCAAGGTGGATCGCTCCGGCGCGTACATGGCGCGGTATCTGGCGAAGAACGTCGTCGCCTGCGGACTGGCGAAGCGCTGTGAGGTGGCGCTGGCCTACGCCATTGGACGGGAAGAACCGGAAATGTTTGAAATCAACACCTTTGGGACGGCGAAGGCCGACGAAGGGAAAATCAAAAAAATGATTGAGCAGCACGTGTCCTTCGCGGTGCCGGACATCATCGACGGCCTGGGACTGGCCCGTCCGATCTACAAACAGACGGCAGCCTACGGCCATTTCGGGAAGGAAGGCCTGCCCTGGGAAAAGGTTGACGCCTTTGAATCGGTAAAAAAATAATAAAATAATGAGCCTAAAAGAGCTGAGAGGTGACAAATTTACAAGAAGAATTTGTCAAAATCTCAGCTCTTTTTTACAAAAATCATTTATACTAAAAACGTAATCATTCGTCAGACTATATCTTGTGGTGCAAAATTTAAAGACACAAGGAAACACTGATAAAATCAGGGGAAAGTGGTTTTTTTATAATAATATCACAAGTAATTATCTGTGCAAATGGTTTACAATATTGTTAGTCAGATAACCTAAAAGGAGGAAAAGCTTATGACAAATGAAGCTTTGGGTATGATTGAAACCAAAGGCCTCGTCGGATGCATTGAAGCAACTGATGCCATGGTCAAATCTGCCAACGTCACGTTCACAGGCTATGAAAAGATCGGTTCCGGTCTTGTCACAACCATGGTTCGCGGCGATGTCGGTGCGGTCAAGGCAGCTGTTGATGCAGGTGCAGCGGCAGCTGACAAAGTTGGCCAGGTTGTTTCAGTTCATGTGATTCCGAGACCACATCAAGATGTGGAAAAAATGTTACCAACTTTATAAAAATAGTGGAGGTGTGAATTAATGAAAGACGATGTTATGAACAAATTGATGGAAGAAGTCATGAAGAAGATGGACGAAGTTGAAGAAACGGGTACCGTCTCTGAAGCCACAGGCACTTGTGGACTGACTGAATACGTAGGACAGACCATGGGGGATACAATTGGTCTGGTCATCGCTAACGTAGATCCTAACTTACACGAAGCAATGGAAATCGATCCGAAGTATCGTTCAATCGGTATCATTTCTGGCCGTACTGGGGCTGGCCCGCAGATCATGGCAGCTGATGAAGCTGTTAAAGCGACCAACACCGAAATGGTTATCTGTGAAATGGCTCGTGATACCAAGGGCGGCGCAGGACATGGTTCACTGGTTGTCTTCGGTGCAGAAGATGTTTCCGATGCGAAACGCGCTGTTGAAGTTGCTTTGGTTGAAACTGAAAGACACTTCGGCGATGTTTACGGCAACGACGCTGGCCACCTGGAATTCCAGTACACCGCACGTGCTTCCTTCGCCTGCAACGCAGCATTCGGCGCACCGATCGGCCGTGCATACGCTCTGATCTTAGGCGCTCCTGCTGGTATTGGTATCCTCATTTCCGATATCGCTCTGAAAGCAGCTAACGTAGAACTCATCAGCTACTGCTCACCAGATCACGGCACAAAGGCTTCAAACGAAGGCTTCATCAATGTTTACGGCGACGCTGGCGCAGTTCGTCAGGCAGTCCGTGCAGCCCGTGATGCAGGTATCCAGGCATTATCAGCATTAGGCGGACCTTGCCCATCAGCAACAACTCCTTACATTTAATGTGATTAGACCCACACTAATACACAAAGAGATTTAAGGAGGAATGACTAAATGAGATCAAAAAGATTTGAAGCTCTGGAAGCTCGTCCAATTAAAAAAGACGGTTTCGTTAAGGAATGGCCAGAAGTTGGCTTGATCGCCATGAACTCTGACTTGGATCCAAAGCCAAGCATCAAAGTTGTAGACGGCAAAATTGTTGAAATGGATGGCAAGAACAGAGATGACTTCGACATGCTCGATCAGTTCATCGCTGACCACGCAATCCATATCGAAGACGCGGAAGAAGCAATGGCTATTCCTTCAATTGACATTGCAAACAAACTCGTTGACATCCACGTGCCAAGAAAAGACATCATCAAAATCACAACCGCTGTTACACCAGCTAAGATGACAGAAGTTTTGGGATACATGAGTGTCCTCGAAATGATGATGGCTCAGAACAAAATGCGTGCACGTTTAATGCCATCAAACCAGTGCCACGTCACAAACGTTAAAGATAACATGGTTCAGATCGCGGCTGACGCTGCTGAAGCAGCTATCCGTGGTTTCGACGAACAGGAAACTACTGTTGGTATCGCACGTTACGCACCATTCAACGCTTTAGGGATCATGGTTGGTGCAAACTGCGGCCGTCCAGGCATCCTGACTCAGTGCTCTGTTGAAGAAGCAACCGAACTGGATATGGGTATGAGAGGCTTCACCGCTTACGCAGAAACCATTTCCGTTTATGGGACTGAACAGGTCTTCATGGATGGTGACGATACCCCGTATTCAAAAGCATTCTTGGCATCCGCATACGCATCACGCGGCCTGAAAATGCGTTTCACATCTGGTTCTGGTTCAGAAGTTCAGATGGGTTATGCAGAAGGTCACTCCATGCTGTACCTTGAAGCCCGCTGCTTGTACGTCACAAGAGGTGCTGGTGTTCAGGGGACTCAGAACGGTTCTGTTTCTTGCGTTGGTGTTCCGGCTGCTGTACCTGGCGGTATTCGTGAAATCTTGGCAGAAAACCTGCTGGCTGCCTGCCTCGACCTCGAATGTGCATCATCAAACGACCAGACATTCACACACTCGGATTTACGCCGTGTCGCTCGTTCACTGATGCAGATGGTTCCAGGGACAGACTACATCTGCTCCGGTTACTCATCAACACCGAACTACGATAACATGTTCGCAGGATCCAACTGGGATGCTCACGACTACGATGACTGGAACGTTATCCAGCGTGACTTGAGAATCGATGCTGGCTTACAGCCAATCACTGAAGACGCATTGGTCGAAGCACGTGCGAAAGCTGCTAGAGCCATTCAGGGCTTGTTCAAAGGCATGGGACTTCCGGAAATCACTGATGAAGAAGTCGAAGCTGCAACATACGCAGACGGCTCAAAAGATATGCCGGACCGTGACGTTGTCGCTGACCTGAAAGCTATCGAAGACATGATGAACAAAGGCGTTACTGCTGTTGACTTCATCAAAGCGCTCGACAAAGAAGGCTTCCACGATGTCGCACAGTCGATCTTTAACATCCAGTACATCAAATGCGCTGGTGACTACCTGCATACAGCTTCTAAATTGTCTTCTGACTGGGAAGTCATTTCTGCAGTTAACTACAAGAACGACTACCATGGTGTCGGAACTGGGTATCAGATTTCTGAAGAACGTTGGAATCAGATTGCTGATCTGCCTTGGGCAGATGACCCAGAAACAATTTAGTGAGAGGGGTGTATAGAATGGCTGTTAACGAAGAATTGTTAAAATCAATCATCGCAGATGTTGTTAAAGAAATGTCAGCTGATGCACCAGCAGAAGCGCCGGCGGAAGCGCCGAAAGCAGCTCCTGTAGATGAAGGCCCAGCTGAAACATTAGTATTAACACCAGACGGAGAAGCACAGAAAGGCACTGCAGCTGATGAAGTTATCATCGGTGTTTCCGCACAGTTCGGTGCAGAACAGCAGACCAACATCATCGGTGTGCCTCACGCACAGATCATGAAAGAAATGATCGCTGGTATTGAAGAAGAAGGTATGAAAGCTCGTGTTGTCAAAGTTTATCGTTCTGGTGACGTTGCTGTTATCGGACATGACTGTGCTGAACTTTCAGGCTCTGGGATTGCAATCGGCATTCAGTCTCGTGGGACTTGCTTGATCCATCAGGCAGACCTGCCGCAGTTAGGGAACTTGGAATTATTCCCGCAGTGCCCGCTGATCGACCTCGACACCTATCGTCAGATCGGTAAGAATGCGGCTCGCTACGCTAAAGGCGAAAGCCCGGAACCAGTTCCGGTCAAGAACGACCAGATGGCTCGCCCGGCTTACCAGGCAAGAGCTGCACTTCTCTACTTAAAAGAAGTCCAGTCTGTTGTCTTAGGTAAAAAACCGGTCAACATGAAAGTTTCCTACAAATAATCAGGAGGTGCACAGATGACACAAGAACAAATGTTAGAACAAATCGTCAAACAGGTAATGGCATCGATGTCCTCCGGTACTGGCGCAGCTGCACCAGCAGATGGTGACGTTAAAGTAACCGATGCTGATTATCCGTTGGGAGAAAAAAGACCTGAATTAATTACTTCAGCAACAGGGATTCCGCTGAAAGAATTAACCCTTGAAAAGGTTCTGGACGGCACCCTCAAAGCTGAAGACTTAAGAATCAATCCGAAGACTCTGGAACTCCAGGCTCAGGTTGCTGACTCTGTCGGCCGTGATGCTTTCGGCATCAACCTGCGTCGTGCGGCTGAATTGATCGCCGTTCCAGATGCCCGCGTTCTCGAAATCTACAACGCACTGCGTCCGTATCGTTCAACAAAAGAAGAACTGGAAGCTATCGCTGACGAACTCGAAACAAAATACAGCGCAAAGGTCTGCGCACAGCTCGTTAGAGAAGCTGCTTACATCGGATACAAGAGAAAGAGAACCAAAGAATTTAAATAAGTTTCAAATAGGATTGTTTGGAGGAATATATGATTATTGCAGGGATTGATATCGGCAACGCCAGTACTGAAACGGCATTGGCACGCGTTGATCACAATAAACCTGAATTTTTAGCCAGTGGGATCGTCGCGACAACCGGGATCAAGGGGACGCGTCAGAATATCCACGGTGTCTTCGCCTCCTTAAAGCAAGCCTTGGACAAAGCCAATTTAACGCTTGATGATGTGGAGCTGATTCGTCTTAACGAAGCAGCTCCTGTTATCGGCGATGTGGCGATGGAAACCATCACAGAAACGATTATCACAGAATCCACGATGATCGGTCACAATCCATCCACTCCGGGTGGATTGGGAACCGGCGTCGGCGAAACCATCAATATCCGCAACTTGACCCAGGTCAATGCTGGGGAAGCGGTCATTGTGGTGATTCCGAGAGAAGTTGATTTTGAAACCTCGTCGAAGATGATCAACACAGCTGTGGAACGCGGCGTTCACGTCAACGGCGCGATCGTGCAGCGCGACGATGGTGTTTTGATCAACAACCGCTTAAACAAAAAAATACCGATTGTAGATGAAGTCGCATTAATCGACAAGGTGCCGATTGGCATGCGGGCGGCTGTAGAAGTCGCCGAACCCGGTAAGGTCATCGAACAGCTGTCGAACCCTTACGGGATTGCGACCGTTTTTGATTTAAATCCAGAAGAAACGAAGCAGGTCGTGCCGATTTCACGTGCCTTAATCGGAAACCGTTCAGCGGTTATCATCAAAACGCCAGCAGGGGATGTTAAAGAAAGAAAGATCCCGGCTGGCAAAATCATCATTCAGGGCGAAAACAAGAAGACCGAAGTACCCGTTGACTCAGGTGCTGAAGAAATCATGGAAGCGCTGAGAAGCGTTCAGCCTGTGGAAGATGTGACCGGGGAACCGGGGACAAATGCCGGCGGCATGCTCGAACGCGTCCGTCAGGTGATGTCCAATCTGACCAACCAATCACCGGATAAAATCCAGATCCAGGATATTCTGGCTGTAGATACCTTCGTCCCTCAGGCCGTTAAAGGCGGGATGGCCAACGAATTTTCAATGGAAAACGCCGTTGGGCTGGCCGCGATGGTCAAGGCGGACAGACTGCAGATGAACATGATCGCCGAAGAACTTGAAAAAGAATTGAACGTCAAGGTCGAAGTCGGCGGCGTCGAAGCGCAGATGGCGATTCTCGGTGCGTTGACCACACCGGGTGCGGACAAGCCGATGGCGATCCTCGATATGGGGGCCGGCTCGACAGATGCCGCGATCATCAACCGCGAAGACAAAATTCATTTCATTCATTTGGCAGGCGCCGGCAACATGGTTACGATGCTCATCGGTTCTGAACTCGGCATCGAAGACATGCACACCGCAGAAGATATCAAAAAATATCCAGTCGCAAAGGTTGAAAGCCTGTTCCACATTCGTCACGAAGACGGTTCTGTAGAATTCTTTGAAAATCAGCTTCCACCAACTGTATTTGCCAGAGTGGTCATCCTGACGCCAGACGGCATGGTGCCGCTGCCAGGCAACCTGACAGTTGAACGGATCAAAACGGTCCGCCAGGAAGCGAAGAAAAAGGTTTTCGTTGTCAACGCCATCCGCGCATTGGAACGTGTCAGCCCGACGGGGAACGCCCGCGATATGGAATACGTTACAATGGTCGGCGGCTCATCCCTCGACTTTGAAATCCCACAGCTGATCACAGACGCGCTGTCGCGCTACTCTATCGTAGCCGGACGTGCGAACATCAGAGGGACGGAAGGTCCGAGAAACGCCGTGGCAACCGGTCTTGTTCTCTCATATTGCAAAGGAGAGTAATATGAATCCCGGATTAGAAGCACCAAAACCTGAAATTGTCGTATACAGCATTAAGGGCTCGGTGCCGAAGGACGTCGTCACAGAAGTCATCCTCGGGATCGAAGAAGAAGGCTTGCCTTATAAGCACGAAGACAAAACAGATAAAATTTCGGCAGAAGATTTAGCGTATAGAGCGGCAGAAGATTCCCATCTGGGCGTCGGCATCGGGATCGACAGCAAGACGATCGCCCTTCATTTTATCAAACTGAAAGGCGGCAAACCGTTGTTCACCGTAGCGCCGAGTGCCGGAGAAGAAAAGCTGCGGGCCATCGGTGCCAATGCAGCCCGCTTGATCAAGCGGATGCCGTTTAAATCTTTAGACGCGTGATGCTTTAAGCCAAAGAAAGGAGAAGTCAATGCGCCAATCTATTGGCTTTATCGAAGCCAAGGGACTTGCAACAGCCATTGAGGCAGCTGACGCAGCTGTCAAGGCCGCGAATGTCTGTCTATTGGGCATTGAGTCCAGCCGAGGCGGCGGCATGCATGTTGTCAAGGTATTGGGAGACGTCGGCGCCTGCAAGGCAGCGGTCGCTGCCGGTGAAGCGGCCTGCGACAAAGGCAATGGCTGTCAGTCAGCTATCGTCATCGCCAGACCCTCAGACGGACTGATGCCGATGGTCTACAATACACAGACAAAAGGCTTTGATCCTGCAAATGTGCGGGACAAATACTGGATGAAGTATTACTGGAACATTCCGACCTTCGGAAGTCAATTCGAACCCTCCCGGGGAACGAAAACGGAAATGCCCGATCCAGTAGACAAGAAGAATTAAGCAATCTGGACTTGTCGCAAACAAGAAAGGGGAGCCGAAATATGTACACTGAACAACAGATCAGCCAGATGGTTCAAATCATTTTGGAAGCCTTTCAGAAGGCGAAAAAATGCGAAGAATCGCCTGAGCTCATCACGCTGGGCATCCCCAGCGCACACATTTACTGCAGCCAGAAAACGGTGGAACAGCTTTTCGGATCTCACGCCGTCTTAACCCGGGCGAAGGATCTGAATTCTTTTTATTATGAAGAAGGCGTCGCCATCAGCGGGCCGAAGGGTTCAACCCACGGCTACATTTTCGGGCCGCTGCTCGATGATGATCAGGACCCGGTCATTGAATTGTCCAGGTCGGAAAGCGAAGCCATCGGCGTCGATGCGCCGGTGCGCGAATCGAAGGACGATTATCAATCGGCGGCTTGCAGAATTGTCGGTCCGGCCGGAGCAGTCGCCTGTGAAAAGGGCGCGATCATTCCGCGACGGAGTGTGAACCTGCCGACCTACATCGCAGAAGAGCTGCAGCTCAAAGACAAAGACACTGTCTCAGTCGATTCCAGAGGAGTCGACGGCACGATTTTTGAAAATGTCCTCGTCCACGTCACCGAAGACGGCCGGCACGAATTGATGCTGACCGGCGACGAAGCGAAAGCGGCAGGCTTAAAGAAAGGCAGCAGTGTCAAAATCATTATTAAAAAATAGCAGGGAGTAGCGTATTAATGGATTGGAAAAGCGGCAACGATACCATATTAGCATTTGACGAATTGATCAAACAAAAACGGGTGGCTCCTTACGAAGGCAGACTCAAAGTTGGCGTTGACCTCGGTACGGCTAATATCGTTGTGGCTGTGGTGGACGAAAACAACAAACCGGTCGCCGGAGCGACCCAGGGCGCCCACGTCGTCCGAGACGGGATCGTCGTCGACTACATCGGCGCGGTCGACATCGTCAAAGACCTGAAGCGTCAGCTTGAAGACCGGATTGGTGTGGATCTGAGCAATGCGCCGGCAGCGACGGCCATTCCTCCGGGAATCATCGAAGGCAATACCAAAATCATTGCCAATGTTGTAGAGTCCTGTGATTTCAACGTGACCAACGTGCTCGACGAACCGACAGCGGCCGCTACGGTGCTCGGCATCGAAAACGGCGCGGTAGTGGACGTCGGCGGCGGAACGACAGGGATTTCTATTCTGGATCATGGAAAAGTTGTATTCACCGCGGATGAGCCGACAGGCGGGACCCACATGAGTCTAGTCATCGCCGGGGCCTACCACATCAGTTTTGATGAAGCGGAAGATATGAAAATCCATGACGATGAAAGCAAAATCTTCCCGCTGATCAAGCCCACGGTCGAAAAAATGGCTGAAATCGTCCGGCGCTACATCGACGGCTACAATGTCGACACGATTTACGTCGTCGGCGGGGCTTGCGAATTCAAAAAATTCGAAAGCGTCTTCGAACGGGAAATCGGCATCAAAACCGTCAAACCTGTAGAACCCTTACTGGTCACGCCATTGGGCATTGCGTTCAACTGCAAGGTCTGAGGCGTATAGAATTGAAGTTTTAATGAATTAGAAATGTGGTGATCAATTGGACTTAAAGGATTTGGTGAACAATAAAGAAGTGTTTGATCTTCTGGTTCAGCGGATCATCGATGAAGTCATCAAACGGTTAAACAATCAACCGAAAACCGCATTGGTTTGCTTTACAGGTGCCGCGATTGGCTACACCAACGGCCTGAAGGCAATGGAAAAGCTTCGCAAAGATGGATGGCAGCTTAAAGTCTTAGTGACGGACAGTTCGAAACAAGTCCTTGATCTTGAAAAAATAAAGAAGACTTTAGATGTCGATCAGGTTTATACGAATGACAACGCGGCCGAACTCAAGGAATTTGTGAAGACGGCCGATGAAATCATTCTGCCGACGCTGACCATCAACACGGCAGCAAAAATTGCCCACGGCATTGCGGACACACCTGTATTGACCACGATCAGCCAGGCCATTATGTCCGGCAAGCACTTTATCAGCGCGATCGACGGGGCAGACCCCGACGACGAAGTCCGCGCTAAGCTCGGGATGGGCAAGGTCCCAGCCGGGTACCGTAAGGTGCTTCGCGACAATCTGGCCACTCTCGGCACATTCGGCTGGACGCTGTGTGCGGCGGCTGATCTGTACGAAGTCTGTGCTGAAAAGCCAGTCAGCGAAAGTGAATCGCCCGCAGCGGCTGCACCAAAGGCAGCAGCACCTGCCGCACCGGCAGCTGCACCTGCGGAAGGTGACGTCATTGTTTCCCATATCGTCAGTCGGAAGGATTTAATGCCCCGCAAAGGACAGAAAGTCGTTAAAGTCAGAAAAGACGCGATCATTACCGCGTTCGCTGCTGAAGCGGCTGAAGAATATGGTATGAAATTAGTTAGAGAGTAGGTGAATGGTATGCGGCTTGCAAAAGTAGTTGGCACCATCGTCTCTACCCAAAAGGATCCACATCTGATGGGATGTAAGTTGATGATCGTCAAGAAAATCGACGAAAAGGGCGAATTCGAAAAATATTCGAGCTCGTCGACATCCGTCGCAGTTGACACTGTCGGCGCCGGGATCGGCGAAACCGTGATCATCACGAGCGGGAGTACCGCCCGTTTCGTTTACGGCGACAAGACAACACCTGTGGACATGACAATCGTCGGGATCGTCGATGAAATTCAAACATCGGCACCGGAGGTTAAGAAAACACTATAGCAGAGGAGAACAGAATGCCTAATGTCTACACCCGCACAGGGGATAAAGGGACGACGGGCCTGTTTGGCGGCAGCCGGATCTCGAAAGACGACATTCGGATCGAAGCCTACGGGACCATGGACGAAGCTCAGGCCTTCATCGGCATGGCGGCGTCCCTGACGAAAGACGAAGAAATTCGAGATATCCTTCTGCACGTTGAAGAAAGAATCTACATTCTGGAGGCTGAGCTGGCCAGTGATGACCGCGGCAGAAAAATGCTGAAGGATCGGGTCGAACAATCGGATATTGATTTGATGGAACAGCAGATCGATCATTATTTACAGATTGTCGGCAAACAGACCAAGTTTGTGATCCCAGGCAGAAATCCCGCATCTTCAGCTCTGCACACTGCGCGCGCCGTCGTCCGAAGGGGAGAAAGACGGATCGTGTCTTACGAAGCGCAGGACCCGGAACTCAGACCGGAAGTCGTCAAATACGTCAACCGCCTGTCAGACCTGCTGTTTACACTGGCACGGGTTGAAGAATTTGAACAGGATATCCGGGATGTAGCGGAAAAAGGTATGAAGGATCAACAACAAGCAAAGGGTCCGGTTGAAACGTCTGAAGACGACAACGAATTGCTGCTGGTGCTCGCGAAGCGCGCAGCTGCCGGCTCACGGGTCAAGGCCCGGGAACTCGGCGTACCCATCGTCTTCTCAGCAGTCGACCGTGGCGGAAATTTAGCTTATTACGAACGGATGAAGGATTCGCTGATCGCGAGTATCGACATTTCTCAGAACAAGGCGTTCACCGCAAATGCGCTGAAATGCCCGACCGAGGATGTGCAGGATCTGGCGAAGGAAGGCAGCCCTTTATTCGGAATTCAGTTCACAAATAATAACCGCATCGTGACCTTTGGCGGAGGGTATCCGTTAATCGTCGACGGCAAGCAGATTGGCGCCATCGGCGTCAGCGGCGGCACCGCCGACGAAGACATGGCCATTGCCAAAGCAGGCCTTGCGGTCATTGAACAAAATGATTAATTTTAGATTGATTAATTTTAGGAGGAAGGCAGTATGAATATAGATACAGCTGGTATTGAAGCAATCGTTAAAAGAGTGATGTCATCCATTGACGAAGCTAACGGCGTTGCACCAGCTCCACAAGGTGCCAAGGGCAAAGACGGGATCTTCGAAGATATGGAAGATGCCATCGCAGCAGCTCAGGCCGCGTGGAACGACTACAAGATGCGCCCATTGTCACTGCGCTACAAAATTATTGATGAAATTCGCAAAACCTTTACGAAAAAGGAAACCGTCGAAACCATCGTCAACATGGCCGTTGAAGAAACAGGCATGGGCAATGTCGAAGATAAACTGACCAAGGCTTATCTCTGTGCAGAAAAGACACCTGGGATGGAAGATCTCCAGGCGAACTGCTGGACAGGCGATGAAGGCTTAACCTTACTTGAACTCTCGCCATTCGGTGTCATCGGTGCGATCTGCCCGTCAACCAACCCGAATGAAACCATCGTCAACAACTCGATCAGTATGTTAGCTGCTGGGAACGCGATCGTATTCGCTCCGCACCCAGGCGCACTCCAGACTTCACTCTACTGCGTCAGACTGGTCAACCAGGCCATCGAAGCAGCAGGCGGCCCGGCTAACCTGGTCGTGTCCACCGAACACCCGACAATGGAATCCGCTAATGTCATGATGCACCATCCTGATGTCAGACTCCTCTGCGCAACAGGCGGCCCTGGCGTTGTTCACGCGGTTCTGTCAAGCGGCAAGAAAGCCATCGGCGCTGGCCCTGGGAACCCACCGGCACTCGTCGACGAAACGGCTGACATCGAAAAAGCAGCAAAAGATATCATCGATGGCTGCACCTTCGACAACAACCTGCCGTGTATCGCTGAAAAAGAAGTTGTCGTCGTCGACCAGGTTGCTGATTACCTGATCTTCAACATGAAGAAGAACGGCGCTTTCGAAATCAAGGACCGCAAGGTGCTCGACGATTTGGCTGCGATGGTCGCACCAGACGGCCGTGTCTCCCGTGACTATGTCGGGAAAGACGCGAAATACATCGCTAAGGCTGCTGGCATCGACGTACCGGAAGACACCAGAGTCTTAATCGGCGAACTGCCGGCTGACCATCCATTGGTACAGATCGAATTAATGATGCCAATCCTCGGGATCGTCCGCGTCGACAACGTCGACGAAGGGATCGATCTGGCCTGCGAATTGGAACACGGCAACCGCCACACTGCGACGATGCACTCCAAGAACGTCGACGCGCTGTCTAAGATGTCCAAGAAGATCGCTTCCACGATCTTTGTCAAGAACGGTCCTTCCTACGCAGGACTGGGCGCTGGCGGCGAAGGCTATCCGACCTTTACCATCGCTGGCCCGACCGGTGAAGGCTTGACCTCAGCAAAGACCTTCGCAAGAAGAAGAAGATGCGTACTCTGCGACGCCTTCAACATTAAATAATCAGAGGAGAGTTGCATATGAGCTTGGTTGACAAAGTAAAAAGCGCTGGCATTGTCGGTGCTGGCGGGGCCACTTTCCCGACCCACGTCAAAATCGATGCGACGGCTGATGTCGTTATTGTCAACGGTGCTGAATGCGAACCTCTGCTTCGAGTCGATCAACAATTAATGGACCTGAGAGCTTCCGATTTACTGGAAGCTCTCAATATGGTCGTCGAACACACGAAAGCAAAAGAAGGCATTATCGGCCTGAAGAAAAAATACGTGCCGGCGATCAATAAACTCAATTCACTTTTGCCGAAATATCCAAAGCTGAAACTGCACATCATGAACAATTTCTACCCGGCTGGCGACGAACAGACTCTCGTCTACGAATGCACCGGCAAGATTGTTCCAGAAGGCGGTATTCCGCTGGCGGTCGGCGCATTGGTTATGAACGTTGAAACCTTACTCAACCTTCACGACTGTGTGACCGAAGACAAACCGGTTATCGACAAATACCTGACGGTTACCGGGAACGTCAAACGCCGCATTACGACAAAAGTGCCATTGGGGATCACGGTAAAAGAAGCGCTGGCCCTGGCCGGCGGCCCAACCATCAGTGATTATGTGATCATCAATGGGGGCCCGATGATGGGGAAAATCGTTTCCGAAGATTCGTACATCACGAAGGGAACGAAGGGCCTCATCGTCTTGCCGAAAGATCACTACCTGATCCACTCGAAAACGAGAAGCTTAGAGCGCTCGTTGAAGCTGGCTGCGAATTACTGCATGCAGTGCAGCCTGTGTACGGAAGTCTGCCCGAGACACAATCTCGGCCACCATCTGGAACCGCATAAGATGATGCGCATTGCGGCTTACGCGTCGACCTGCGACAACGTCGCCCTGCCGACGAACGCCTACCTGTGCTGCGACTGCGGCCTCTGCCAGTATGCGTGCGTGATGGACCTCCAGCCTTGGAAGGTCAACGAATTCCTCAAAGGGGAATTGAAGAAAAACGGGATCAAAAACCCGCATCACGAACAGCCGAAATCGGCCAACCCGTTCATCGAAGACCGTCGTTTCAATGTTCACCGCCTGACCAAGCGTTTAGGTCTGGACGAATTTGACAAAGACGCGCCGATGGAACCGTGCAAGAAGCAGTTTAAAGAAGTCCATCTCCAGATGTCTCAACACATTGGAGCACCGGCAACACCGGTCGTCGCCGTCGGCGATGAAGTCAAACGGGGTCAGCTGGTCGGAGAAATTCCGGAAGGGGCTTTGAGTGCACGTATTTTCTCAAGTATTGATGGCAAAGTCACATCGGTCGAAAACGGTGTGGTCACCGTCAAGGCGTGAGAATCTGCGTTGAACGATGCATAAAGAAAGAGTGGAAATTTGAAAAACGCAATAGGATTTATCGAATTTAAAAGCATCCCTATCGGTATCGAATCCACTGACCAAATGCTCAAATCCGGAAATGTTGAGTTGGTGACAGCGACACCGATTTGTCCTGGTAAATATATCACCATCATTTCTGGCGATGTAGGAGCGGTAAGATCTTCTGTCAAGAATGGTGAAGTTGTCGGGGGAATGTTCGTCATCGAATCACACGTGATTCCAAATATTCATCAGGCTGTTTTCCCAGCATTGATGGCCAACGTCGATGTCGACAACGTTCAGTCGATTGGGATTATCGAAACGATCAACGCCATTTCATCGATTGTTGTGGCGGATACCGCAGTGAAAGCGGCAAATATTACATTGGTTGAAGTTAGAATGGCTCGCGGACTCGGCGGGAAAGCCTTTGTCATCATGACCGGCGAAGTCTCTCCTGTAAAACAGGCCGTTAAAGCAGCTGAAAATGCCATGCGCGAATACGGCGTCATCACGAGCACCTCAGTCATTGCCTCTCCGCATCAGGATGTGCGCAAGCTGATTCTCTAATTTTGAGCCAAACGGATCTATGGAAACTCTGGAGGGCGTAAGCCCTTCGGAGCTTTTATTTGTGCCATGTGTTAAGCATTTCATCTAAAGGTTTAACAGATGACACAACGCGGGAAAGGAGGCGCCTGAAGGTTGAAGGTAATCAGTTTTTTTAATTTAAAGGGGGGCTGCGGCAAGACCACGTCCGCGATCAATCTGGGCTATCTCCTCGCAAAGGATTTGGCCAAAAAGCATCAGAAGCTGCTGTTGGTCGACTGCGATATGCAGGCGAATCTGACGACCTCTCTGATGGAGCCGGATTACGACCGGCCGTGCATCTATCACCTGATGACTGGAGACAGACCCCTTGCGGACACGCTCTTCCACTTGAGAGATAATGTCGATATCATCCCGTCGAGCCTTTTGATGGCGACGATCGACCCGCGGCTGTCGGGGATGGTCGGCCGCGAATTTATTCTGAAGCGGCGCCTTAAGGAAATCGCGGACGACTATGCCTACTGCATCATCGACTGTTCGCCGTCCTTCTCGGTGGTGACCACCAATGCGCTGGTGATGACGGACAAGATCTTCATTCCGGTGCAGACCGAGTACTACGCGGTGGACGGGGTTCACCTGCTGCAGGAGACGCTCCAGTACGTCAACGACTCCCTCGGGGTCGAGAAGGAGATTTCAATCATTTTCGCGACGATGCACGACAAGCGTAACAACATCAACCAGCTTCAGTACGAAAATCTGGAAAACGCCTTCGGCGACAAATTCATGCGGCACACCATTCGGAAAAATGTGGCGCTGGTGGAATCGCCGGTGTTCAAGCAGTCGATTTTCGAGTACAAGCCCAAAGCGAACGGCGCGCAGGATTACCAGGCGCTGTACGATGAGATTAAAGCCAAAGGGGGATTTTAAATCATGGCCAGAAAGACAAGCAAATTAAAATCAATGTTACAAAGTCATACAGAAGAAGTGAAGGAACAGCCGAAGGCAGCGGAAGCCATGGCTGAAGCCAGCGAAAAAAACGCGGAAGCTGAAGC
>DGWE01000105.1 GCA_002396065.1 Eubacteriaceae bacterium UBA4266 | reverse complement strand
CAGAGCACCGCAAGGGCCGCGCGGACCACGCCGCCGTGGGTGACCAGCGCGAGGTGGACGCTGTCGTCGTACGTGCCTTTAATCTCTTTCCAGAATGCGGCGAACCGCGCCTTAACATCCTGAAAGCCTTCGCCCTCCGGCAGACGGCAGCGGTCGAAATCAGCGAGCCAGGCCTGCCAGACCTCTTGATGCTGAGCTTCGGCCTCTGCCGCGGTCAAGCCATCGAAAATGCCGAAATGCATTTCCCTGAGCCGGTCATCCTGTCGGACACGCACGTGGCTGGCGCGGGCCAGCTGCTCGGCCATCGCCATTGTCCGCCCGGAAGGGCTCGCGTACACGGCGTCGAAGGTCGTCCCCGAAAGCCGCGCTAGGGTTTGAGCCTGCTGGGTCCTTCCTCTCTCAGTCAGCTCGGATTCCGTCTCCCCTAAATAACGTTTTTCGGCATTGCCCAAGGTCTGGGCATGCCGGACAATTGTCAGTTTCATGGTTTTATTATAACGAATCAGCTCGAAAAAATAAACGGATAACACTACTTTTGTGCGCTTCCCGCCGTTGTCTTAAATAAAAAGAGCCTCCGTCACCAGAAACAGCGCTCTGGATTCGGAGACTCGTGTTATTTTTTAATTTTTCTACCGTTTGACCTTCAGACGAGCCACCGCACGGGACAGGGCCGCCTGGCCTTTGTAGTATTCCTGCAGGCTCTTGCGCTGGCGCAGGCGTTCTTCCGCACGTTCGGCCGCTGCCCTGGCGCGGTTCGCGTCGATTTCTTCCGGCCGTTCGACCGTATCGACGATTACCGTCACCTGATTGTCGACCACTTCGGCAAAGCCTGTGCCTGAAACGGCGATCGTTTCGGCGCCGGATTCGTCGGTAAAGCGCAGCGTGCCGTTGGTCATCGCCATCAGCATCGCCGAATGATGGGCCAACACCTGTTTTTCGCCGTCGGTACACGGAATCGTGAGAGACTGGCATTTGCCTTCGTAAAACAAGCGGTTGCTGGCCACAATTTTCAAATCAAATAACGCCATCAGATCACCTGCTTAGTTCGACGCTTCTGCTTTAAGCTGTTTGTCTTTTTCGATCGCATCTTCGATGGTTCCGACGTTGAAGAAGGCCGCTTCGGACAAATCGTCCAATTCGCCGTCGAGGATCATCTTGAAGCCCTTGACTGTTTCCGCGACTGGCACGTACGCGCCGGCCACACCGGTGAATTTTTCGGCGACGTGGAACGGCTGCGACAGGAAACGCTGAATCTTGCGGGCGCGCATGACGGTGACCTTGTCTTCGTCGGATAATTCTTCCATCCCGAGGATGGCGATGATGTCCTGGAGTTCCTTGTACTTCTGAAGCACAGACTGAACCCGTCTGGCCACGTTGTAGTGTTCTTCCCCGACGACGTCCGGTTCGAGAATACGCGAGGAGGATTCCAGCGGATCGACAGCTGGGTAAATCCCCTGTTCGACGATTTTACGGGACAACACGGTCGTCGCGTCGAGGTGGGTGAACGTCGTCGCCGGCGCCGGGTCGGTAATGTCGTCGGCCGGTACGTAAACCGCTTGAACCGACGTGATCGAGCCCTTCTTCGTCGAGGCGATGCGTTCCTGCAGCGCGCCCATTTCGTTGGCCAGCGTCGGCTGATAACCGACGGCTGACGGCATTCGGCCGAGCAGCGCCGAAACTTCTGAACCGGCCTGGGTGAATCGATAGATGTTGTCGATGAAGAGCAGCACGTTCTGGTTCATCTGATCTCTGAAATATTCGGCCATCGTCAGCCCCGTTTCCGGGACCAGCATACGGGATCCTGGCGGTTCGTTCATCTGACCGAAGACCAAGGCGGTCTTGTCCAGCACGCCGGAGGCCTTCATTTCCGTGTAAAGTTCATTCCCTTCACGGGAGCGTTCGCCGACCCCGGTGAAAATGGAGTAGCCGCCGTGTTCCGTCGCAATGTTGTGAATCAGTTCCTGAATCAGAACGGTTTTGCCGACGCCGGCGCCGCCGAACAGGCCGATCTTGCCGCCCTTAGCGTACGGTGCGAGCAGGTCGACGACCTTGATGCCCGTTTCAAACATTTCGACGGCCGGACTCTGGTCTTCGAATGCCGGCGGTTCTCTGTGAATTTCCCAATGGGGCGCTTCGCTGAGGTCTTCACCGCCATCGATCGCGTCCCCTGTGACGTTGAAAAGTCTGCCCAGGACCTGTTCCCCGACGGGAACGGCAATGCTGGCGCCGGTGTCTTCGACGTCGATGCCCCTGCACAGCCCTTCTGCGGCGTTAAGCAGGATGCAGCGAACGGTGTCGTCGCCAATATGCTGGGAAACTTCCATTGTGTATTGTTTACCGTTATGGGAAGCCGTCAGCGCGTTTTTAACCTTTGGCAGTTCCCCGCCTTCAAAGGTCACGTCGATGACAGCGCCCATCACCTGTGTGATTTTCCCTTTCATCTATTCTTTAGCTCTTTCCTTTCTGCTGTGCCCTCGCGCCTGCCGCGATTTCCGTGATTTCCTGGGTAATGCTGGCCTGGCGGACGCGGTTGTACTCGAGTTTGAGATCCGACAGAATGTCTTTCGCCGAATCCGTCGCGTTTTCCATGGCCATGACTCTGGAATTCTGTTCGGAGCAGTAAGCCTCGACCATCGCGCTGTAAATTTCGCCGACGGTGTAATCCGGAACGACGGTGTTTACAACCGCTCGTGGTGTCGGGTACAGTTCAAACTCCGTGTGAATCGGATCGGCCGTTTCGAGCACGTCCTTCGGTTCCAGCGGCAGGACCTTCGTCTTCGTCGTCTCCATCGTGACCGAGTTGATCATTTTCGTATAAATGATGTACACATCGTCCAGCATGTGATGATGGAAGGCTTGAAAAACACGGTAGGCCATGTCCCGGGCCCGGCCCAAAGTCGGGTCCTGAGCCGTGTACATGAAGTTGACATCGAAGGGGATTTTCCGCTGGCGCAGGTAATGCACGCCGACCTGGCCGACGACAAAGATCTGGTTGTTCGGCGTCGACTTTAACGATTTTTCCAGAAGCTTGAAGATGTTCTGGTGGTAGGCGCCGGCCAGCCCTTTATCCCCTGTGATCACGATGTAGCCCGTCTTCCGCTCTTCGGCTGGAATTTCCGGCCGGCTGTCGAAAAACGGATGTTCGGCATCCTCGTCCGGCAGATGGCGCAGCGCCAAGGCCAGTACGGATTCCAGCGTATCGAAATACGGCAGGGTATCCTGCCAGGCCTTTCTCGCCTTGCGCATCTTGTTGTTCGAGATCATGTACATGGCGTTGGTGATCTTCATCGTGTCCTGAACCGAGGCGATTCGGGTTTTCAGTTCATTGAGTGAAGCCATGATCCCTACCTCGCTGTTTTTTGATCCATTCCCGCGACAATTTGTTTCGCAGCGTCGACAATCTGCTGCTTCAGTTCGTCATCCAAATCCTTGGTGGCGTTGAGCTGATCGATGATTTCTGGATGCTGCACCTTGAAATCTTCGAGCAATGTCTTCTGAACAGCCTTCAGATCTGCGACCGGAATTTTATTGAAAGCGCCGTTTTCCGCAGCAACCAATGAGATGACCTGATCGGCCATTGACATCGGCTGGTGCACCGGCTGCTTGAGCATTTCCATCAGCCGTTCGCCGTAGGCCAGCTGGGCCTGGGTTTCATCGTCCAAATCGGACGAGAACTGCGTGAAGGTTTCGAGTTCGCGGTACTGGGACAAATCGATTCGGATCGTCCCGGTGGCCTTCTTCGTCGCCTTGGTCTGGGCGTCCCCGCCGACACGGGAAACTGACAGCCCGACGTTGACCGCTGGCCGCATGCCCGAGTGGAACAGTGACGATTCGAGGAAGATCTGCCCGTCGGTGATCGAAATGATGTTCGTCGGAATGTAGGCGGAGACGTCTCCGGCCTGGGTTTCGACGATTGGCAGCGCCGTGATGGAGCCGCCGCCGAGGGCGTCGTTCAAATGGCTCGACCGTTCGAGCAGTCTGGAGTGCAGATAGAAAACGTCCCCAGGATAAGCTTCACGCCCTGGCGAACGTCCGAGTAGCAGGGAAAGCGCACGGTAAGCCACCGCGTGCTTGGACAAATCGTCGTAAACGATCAGCACGTCCTTGCCCTTGTGCATGAAGTATTCTGCGATGGCCGTGCCTGAATAAGGCGCGATGTACTGTTCCGAGGCCGTATTGGCCGCCGACGCGTTGACGATGATCGAGTAATCCATCGTCCCGTAATTTTCGAGGGTTCTTGCCAGCTGAGCGACTGATGACGCCTTCTGGCCGATGGCCACGTAAATACAGATGGTGTCCTTTCCCTTTTGGTTGAGCATGGTGTCCACCGCGATCGAAGTCTTTCCCGTCTGGCGGTCGCCGATGATCAATTCACGCTGACCGCGGCCGATCGGGAACATCGTGTCAATGGACAAAATCCCCGTTTCCATTGGGGTATCGACGGCCTGGCGGTCGAGAATCCCCGGCGCAGGCGATTCAATCGGGCGCTGTTCACTGGATTCGATGGGCCCTTTGCCGTCGATCGGGTCGCCCAAGGCGTTGACCACGCGGCCTAAAAAATCGTCGCCGACCGGCACCGACATTTCCTGTCCGGTGCGATGAACTTCCATACCTTCTGAGATATCGGCGTCTCTGCCGAATAAGATACAGCGTGTCAAATCTTCTCCGATATCCTGGACCATCCCGCGGTCGCCGGATTCGAAGGTCACAATTTCGCCGTAAAAGGCGCGGCGCATTCCGTATACGGAAACAATGCCGTCGCCGACGGTGAGAACTGTCCCGATTTCCTGAACGCTGTCGTCTTTTCTAAAGTTTTCAATTTCGTCCTCTAATACGCGGACGATATGTTCTGAGTTCATGTTCTCACCTCCGTTTGTGTGTTTTAATCAATGCGTTCAATTCCTTAAAGCTGCCCGCTACCGAATGGTCGTACACGAAGTCGCGGATTCGGATGCGGAAGCCGCCTATCAATGCGTCGTCGCGAATGACCTTCCATTTGATGTTGCGGACGCCGAATTTATTGAACACCAGCGTTTCCAGCGCCCGGCGGTCTGGCATCTCGCCGGCGTACCACAATGTCCCGTGGCCCGTACCGTTCTCGATGTCCGCCAGATCTTCACAGGCGTCTAAAATTTTGCGGATGTTCTTAAATTGTCCGTGCCGGCACAGCACCGCAAAGGTCGGCACGACTTCCTTCGGGAAGATCTGTTCAATGACGTCCGCCTTCGCGCGGGTGTGCTTCGTCGGGTCTGACAGAATCTGAATGAGAGCCGGATTCTGATTGAGAATAGCCTGGCATTCCTTGAGCGTGTCGCTCGATAAATGCTGGCTGCGAATCACCTTTGCACCATCGATCACTGCCTGACTAACGAAGCGTTCCATAACGGCCCTCCGATAAAGGTGCACCGCTTTCCAGCGCTTTCTTCGTCGCCTTCATAGCGAGCTCCGCGACCGCGTCCTGCAGTTCCCTTTCGGTCTGTCTGCGTTCTTCTTCGAGCTGGCGCCGTGTCTTTTCGGCCAGCGCTTTCGCATCCGCTTCAGCTTCAGCTATGCGCTTCTGATAGACTTGATCGGCCTGTTTTTTTGCGTCAGATAAAATCTGTTCTCGTTCGATTTGAATCTGTTGAAGCTGCTTTTCGTACTGGGTCTTCATGTCCTCGGCAGATGTTTTGGCTGCCGAGGCCGTGTCGAAATCGTCCTGGATGAGTTTTTTCCGCTTCGCCAGCATGTTGTTGAAGGGCTTGAACAGGAATTTCCTCAAAATCAAATACAGGACAATGACATTAATCACGGTGAAGACCAAATTAATGTCTACTTTCAGCACAGTGTGTCACCGCACTTCCGTTATTTCAACATGATGATGATCAGAAGGCCAATGACGAAGCCGTAAATAGCGGTTGCTTCAGCCAGCGCACAACCTAAAAGCAGGTTTCTCATGATTTTGCCTTCTGCTTCCGGCTGACGGGCGATCGCTTCTGTCGCCTTCCCTGTCGCAATGCCGATCCCAATACCGGCGCCGATCCCTGTTAAAACCGCAATACCTGCACCAATTGCAATAAGTGTACCCATGATAATTTCTCCTTAAATATAGATTTTAAAATTTCTGAATCAAACTGTTTTTTCCAAAAACTGACTGCGCCGTCAGTCGTCGATTAAGCCTTCCTGCATAAACAGCGCCGTCAAGAAGACGAACACGATCATCTGAATCAATCCGTCAAAGATGTCGAAATACATGCTGAACGGAACCGGCAGGAACAGCGGACAGACGGCCTTCAAAAGTTCCATGACAACAAAGGAACCCAGCACGTTGCCGAAAAGCCGCATACACAAGGACAGCGGCCGAATCCCGAGCTCCATGATGTTAAACGGCGTCATCAGCGGAAGCGGTTCGGCAAAGCTCTTGAAGAATTTTTTGCCGCCGTTGTGATGGGCATTAGAATACTCGATGAGCACAATGGACATCAAAGCCAGCGCCAAGGTGACGTTCAAATCCTTAGTCGGGGGGGTAAAACCGATGATCCCGATTAGATTGGCAAAGCCGAGGTAAAACATCACAGTGAGTAAATAAGGAATGTACCCGGCGCCGTTGTCTCCGAGGATGCCGTAAAACAGGCTGTACCCGGCGGACATGACCGATTCGAGAAAGATCTGCTTTTTCCCAGGGTTTTTAACCTTGAGCCCATGCGTCAGGAAAATCGCCAGAGCGATGAGGATCGCCATGATGATCCACGTGACGACGACGGATTCAGACACCGCAATCGTATGACCGGCGATTTTAAAGCTGAATGCCGTTTTAATCGTCAGCGCTTCGCTCAGATCTTTCGAAAGATTTGACAAATGACCACTTCCTTTCGTCCCAATAATGATAAGAGAAAAGGGCACACCGACATCATGCCTGCGTGCCCTCGTTGGCCTTCGGTAGAAGAACTATTTATCATTATTTCAATTCTGTTCGATTTGAACTGTGGTTATTATAAGCCTAAAATTAATTTTTTCAAGCGTTTTTTTGAAATTTTTCACAAAAAAGCTTTCAGATGACTAATTTTTTCATTTGTTATTTTCATCACAATTTTCAATGTTTACATTTGTGTTATTTTCACTTATTTGTGTGCTGACGACGCGCTTTGTCCACCGCCTGCTGCTTCGTCTGCACCTGCTCAATCGCGTTGTAAATCTGATCTGCGTAGGCCTTCGAGCCATCGGGATTCGGGTGGATGCCGTCCTCCCAGAGCCATTCGGGATGGGCGGAAAGGGTGCTGTTCCAATCGATGATCGTCAAATTGGGGGTTGCTGCGGCCAGCTGGTTTAGATAGTCGTTGTTGGCGCGGGTCCAATCCAGCTCCGGCCCGTAGACGTTGACCCAGAATACGGAGCGGTTCGGCCCGAGGACCTTCAAAAGCGCCTTGACTGCTTTCTCGTAAAGTTCGCCGTTGGTACCGAGAGAAATCACAACGGTTCGGCCGAGGTGGTGATGCTTTCGCTGTTTTTTTACCCAATCCAGCTCGTCGCCGATATGGCGGGACTGTTTCGCGTTGATCGTCACACTGTTGTTGAATTTCGCCTTTAGATCCGGCGCCGCGTCCAGCGTCACGGAATCGCCGATAATCGTCACGTTTTTAACCGAGGCGCGTGCCGCGTTGCCCGTTCCCTTGTAATTGGTTTTGGCCTTCGGCGGATCCGTCCAAGGGTAAATGGGTGTCCCGTCCTTCGTTTTTGAAATCGCCTTTTGATTCTTTTCAAGCCGGGATCTCAACGCCTGCTGCACCTCCGCTCGGCTGTTCTTTGACGTTATCGTCGTGTAAAGGCCCAGCCCGCAGATCACCGCCGCGGCACAGGCCACCGCCACCGCTGCGATTTTAAGCGCCTGCTTTTTGAAAGGCTGCCGCCACTTCTTCTTTTCGACAAAATCGACGAGCCACGCCGACCACGCCGAAAGCGCACCGATCAACACGAGAGCGAAGACGCCGCCCGCGGCATGATCGAGCCAGCCCTTGTTATTAAAGACGAAAATCACCGGATACTGCCAGAGAAACAAGCCGTAGCTGTGGCTGCCGATCCACTTGAGCACGCGGCTGCGGTCGAGCCGCCTGCCGAAGGTCAGTCGGCTGTCCACGGTCATCGCCAGCAGCGCGCCGAAAGCCAGGGTATACAGCGCCATGCCGCCGTCATAAACAAAGGCGTAACGCCCTTTGATGAAGACGTAGCTGACAACCACAAGCGCGATAATCCCCCAGAACGCCGCCGTGATTTTTATTCCCGCCCTGCGGGGCTTCGGCCTGCGCTTTCTCGAGGCGTCCCTTTCGAATTTAAGGAGTCCAAGGCAAGCCCCGAATAGAAGGGCAAAGGCGCGGGTATCGGTGCCGTAGTAGACCCGGGTGACGTTGTGGGTGATCTGGTAGCAGATCGGCATCCACACCGCACTGACGAGGGATAAAAGCAGCACAAAACACCACGCCGCGAAAAAGCCGCGCCGTTTCTTTATTTGCTTGCCGCTCAAAAAAATCAGTGGCCAGATTAAAATGTATTGTATTTCGATGCCGAGAAACCACAGATGGGTAAAGGGCGAAGCGCTCGCGATCCGCTTAAAATAATCCGCGTTCTGGGCAATCTGCCACCAGTTGTTGACGCCGAGAAAAACGCTCGCGACCTCGAGCCGAATGCCTTGCACCGCCCAGGGCACGAGAAACCGGATGACGCCGACTGAAAAGAAGACGACGAGAATGAGCTCCGGATACAGCCGCTTGACCCGCTTGGCGTAAAAGTTCGGCACCGTAAACGTGCCACGGTGGTCCCGCTCAGCCGTAGTGTAGGCCAAAAGAAACCCGGTGATGACGAAAAAGAGGAGGACGCCCAGATAGCCGCCCGCGAAAACATTCGGGATCAGGTGGAAAAGGGTGACGCCGATGATGGCAAGGGCCCGCAGCCCGTCCAATCCGGGAAGGTAGGTTCTTGTCGATTTAATCTTAATGTCTGATTTTTTTTGTGATTTTTGCATATTGCCGCCGTAAAATATAATTCGTTCTAAAATTTAACCATTTTCTTATTTGCACACCTATTATAATAACTCCCCCAGCGACTGTCAAACCCCAGGCCGCGCTTTTATCATTGGCATTTTTCAAGCGTGTGATATAATAATGAACATTGTCAAAAACCAAATCAAAGGAGGACGCAATGGAACAGGATATGACCAAGGGGAGAATTCTCCCGCTCATCATCAAATTTATGATTCCGCTTTTGATCGGCGACGTCTTCCAGATGCTCTACAACATGGTGGACACGATCATCGTCGGCCGCTTCGTCGGCGCCGACGCCTTGGCGGCTGTCGGCTCCACCGGCGGGTTGATGTATTTGATCGGCGGCTTTGCCATCGGCATCACCGCCGGCTTCACGGTGTTGACCTCTCAACGCTACGGCGCCGGGGACCGTGGCGGCGTCAAGGTTTCCGTCGCGACAGGTATCGAACTCGGCTTCGCCCTGTCCGCGATTTTAACCGTGCTGTTCTGGGCCTTCGCCCCGCAGATTCTTAAGCTGATGAACACGCCAGTCTCAGTCTACCGCGATGCCCTCACCTACATCCGCATCATCTGCCTCGGCACGCTTTGCACGGTGTTCTACAACCTGTTCTCCGCTTTTCTGCGCGCCGTCGGCAACAGCCGCGCGCCGCTGTATTTTCTCGTCTTTTCTGCGTGCCTCAACGTCGGACTCGACCTGCTGTTTATCATCACCTTTCACGCCGGTGTCGGCGGCGCCGCCACCGCGACGGTACTCTCCCAAGGCATCTCGGCGGTGCTCTGCGCGGTGTACACGGTGCTCCGCGTGCCGGTGCTGATCCCGAGCCGCGATCACTGGCGGCCGAAGCGCTGGGCCGTCGCCTTTGAAATCAGAATGGGCATCCCGATGGCCCTGCAGTACGCGATCACTGATTCCGGCATCATGATCATGCAGGCGGCGATCAATCTGTTCGGTGCCGACGCCGTCGCGTCCTTCACCGCCGCGTCGAAAATACAAAACATTTTGATGCAGGGCATGATCGCAATGGGCCAGACGATGGCGACCTTCTGCGGGCAGAACGCCGGCGCGCGGGACCTCGGCCGGATCCGCGAGGGGATTAAAATATCGGTGATTATCGAGGTGATCTATTCCATCGCCGCGATGGCGCTGATGGTGCTGCCGCTGCGCACGTTCATGGGCCTGTTTTTCTCCTCGGGCAAAGAACTGTCCCGAATGATGCCCTGGGCGCTGACCTACGCGAAAATTTCGATTCCGTGCTACATCCCGCTGGCGATGATCTTCATCTTCAGAAGCAGCATGGAAGGCTGCGGCTACGCAATACTGCCGCTGATCTGCGGCCTGACCGAGCTGGCCGCGCGGGGCGGCACTGCCGTCCTCGGCATCCACATGCATTCCTACGCCGTGTCCTGCGCGTGCGACCCGGCCGCGTGGCTGCTCGCCGGGATCATGTCTATTCTGATTTTTATCTGGATGTACCGTGACATCGCTAAAAAATCGCACAATACAAATTACATAAAAGAAGGTTTGTCATGAAAAACGCATTATCAATGGGATGGGGACATTTTAAAACCATCACTCACCACAAATGGCTCGTAATGAAGCACTGCTTCAAGGTCGGGCTGTACAAGCAGGGGCTGCTCCACGACATGAGCAAATACAGCTGGACAGAGTTCTCGACGGGCGTCCGCTTTTTCACCGGCACCCACAGTCCCAACGCCGAGGCCCGCAAACAGACAGGCATTTCCCGGGCTTGGCTGCACCACAAGGGCCGCAACAAGCACCATTTCGAGTACTGGATCGATTTGGACCTCAAGGATCACACCAAAATGGTCGGCTTCCGCATGCCCTACAAATACGTAGCGGAAATGTTCTGCGACCGCGTCGCCGCGAGTAAAATTTATTTAAAGGATCAATACACTGAGCATCATCCGTGGGACTACTACCAGCACATGAAGGACTCGCCCTACATGCACCCCACCACTCATCAGGAGCTCGAGTTTCTGCTCAAAAAACTTCGGGACGAGGGCGAGGACGCAACCTTCGCGTGGCTGAAGGCCGAACTCAAAAGGCGGAAAAAGGCAAAGGATTATTACGATTAATTAAGCCTTTATTTTGATTCATTCTAATATTAAATAAGGTAAATCTTATCTTAAGACGGGATTTATTTCGCCGAACTCACTTTACAAAATGAAAATCAAGCTCTATAATAAAGCTATGAAATCGTATTACAGGCACAAAGAAGGAGGCCAATATGAAAATTTACAAATGCTCGAAATGTGGACAGATGGTTTATGTACTTCAGGATTCACCGTGCACCCCAGTTTGCTGCGGCGTGGATATGGACGAATTAACCGCGAACACCACAGATGCTGCAACAGAAAAACACGTTCCGGTCATTACTCAGAACGGCACTCACGTCGACGTCGTGGTCGGCTCCGTCGAACACCCGATGCTCGAAAAACACTACATTCAGTGGATCGCACTGGAAACCGCTCAGGGCGTTCAGGTCAAATATTTAAAACCAGGCGAAGCGCCGAAGGCTTCTTTTGAATTGACCGCGGATGACAAACTGATCGCCGCTTACGAATTCTGCAATCTTCACGGACTGTGGAAGGCTGAAGCTTAATCAAAAAAGCGCACTAAAAAAGTCGAAGTGAACTTCACTTCGACTCAGACCGTCGACAAACCGCAT
>DGWE01000069.1 GCA_002396065.1 Eubacteriaceae bacterium UBA4266 | reverse complement strand
CATCGGAACCGCGCCAAGGACATTGTTAAAAAAGGCCTTCAGGCGGATCTCGCCCAGGATCCGGAGGATGAACAGGCCGAGGTTGAGGCCATGGCCGAGGTGATGACAGATCTCATCGCGCTGACGAAAGCTGTCGAGGATCGATTCACCGCCCTTAAAAGAGAGCGGGGCCTTCTCGATTTCGCCGACGTCGACCGGTACGCTTACAGGATCTTAAAGGAGCCGAACATCGCGAAGACCTTTCAGGAAAATTACGAGGCGGTTTTTGTCGACGAGTATCAGGATACCAACGCCCTTCAGGAGGGGATCATCGCGCAGATTCTGCGGCCGGACAATTATTTCATGGTCGGCGACGTGAAGCAGAGCATTTACCGCTTCCGTCAGGCTGACCCGTCGATTTTTATCGATAAATACAACGCCTACGCCACCGATGGCGGCGGGATCAACCAATTGATCACCCTCGGTAAAAATTTCCGCTCCGACAAGGGTGTCGTCGACAGCGTCAACGCGCTGTTCGAAAGGATCATGAGTCCCACATTCGGTCAGATCGCCTACGACGACAAGGCCCGCTTGGTGCAGGGCGCGGAAAGTGCAGGACCGGCGGCGCCGACGGTCGTTCGAATTTTTGAAGCGCCGAGCGGGGATCGCCTCGAAAGAGAGGGCGCGTGGATCGCCGACCAGATCGATAGATCAGTGGGGCACCCGATCACCATTGCGAAGACCGGCGAGACCCGAAATCTGCGCTACCGGGACATCGCGATTTTGATGCGCAGCACGGGAGACGGCCGAGGGGAGCAGATCGCACAGATGCTCTCAGACAAAGGCATCCCAGCCTATTACGAAGGGGGCGCGTCTTATTTCAGCACGCCAGAAATCGAATGGGTGCTGGATTTGATCCGCATCGTCGACAACTACCGACAGGACATGCCGCTGATGACGGTCATGCTCTCGCCGATCGGCGGCTTTTCCGCCGACGAAATGGCGCAGATTCGCATTGCCAGCGAAGACAAAACCTTTTACGAATGTGTCGACGCCGTCAGCGCTCAGGGGACACCCCTCGGTATGAAGGTTCGGCGCTGGCTCGACCAGCTCGCAAAATGGCGCATCCTGGCCTACGGCGAGGAAGTGTCCGACTTTTTGTGGCAGCTCTACACCGAAACGGGATTTTACATCTGGGCCGGCAGTCTGCCGGGCGGTGCCCAGCGGCAGAAAAACCTCGACGCGCTGATCGACAAGGCGCAGGATTATCAATCGTCGACCCTCCACGGTATTTTCCGATTCGTGGATTACGTTAAGCAGGTCCAGAAGCGCACCGACGGCAGTGAAGCGCCGGGCATCCTCAGCGAAAACGACGACGTCGTGCGGATCATGACGATTCACAAAAGCAAGGGCCTCGAATTTCCGGTCGTCTTTCTGGCCGATACGGCTCACCAGTTTAACCAGACCGACAGCACAGCCTCGATCATTCTGGACAAGGATCTCGGCATCAGCCCGGAATACATCGACGGGGAAAAACGCATCCGCCGAAAGACGATGGTACACCAGATCGCGGCGTATAAGAATAAGATGGATAATCTCGCCGAGGAAATGCGCCTGCTTTACGTTGCGATGACCCGGGCGATGGAACGGCTTGTCATTACCGGCGGCGTCAGCAATTTGGAAAAGGCGGAGAAAAAATGGGATAACCCCTGCGACGTGTCGCGCCTGAAGGCGTGCCGCAGCCCGCTGGATTGGATCATGCTCGCGCTCTACAGCCCGAACAGCGCGGGCGGCGCGGACAGTGCGGCCTTTAAGATCATCACCGGCGGTGACGAAGAGGCCGAAACGCCGGCGGATGTACGCCCTGCGGCGCCGGAGGCGGCCTGCTCTGAAGAAGACCTTGCGGAAATCGACCGCCGGATGGCCTGGCGCTACCCGAAAAAGAGCGGCAGGCGGCTGCCGTCGAAGATCAGCGTGACCGAGGTCGAGGCGCTGAGGCAGCAGGATCATCCCCGGGAAAAAATTGTCGAGCGCCAGCCTGTCCCCGACTTTCTGCGCGGGGCAGAGGATCAGCCCCCCGCGTTCACCGCGGCGGAATTGGGGACCGGTGTGCACACGGTGCTCAGACACCTGAATTTGGAAAAATTGAGGGAAATACCGGACGACGAGATGCAGGCCGTGGTCAAAACCGAGGGCGAAACGATGGCTGAGCGCGGTCAAATCGACGAGGCGCTGTTTGAGGCGACTATAAAAAACGGCGGCCTCGCCCACGCGGCGGCCTTTATGACTTCGGACCTCGGCCGGCGGATGGCGGCTGCCAGCCGGGTCGAACGGGAATGGCCCTTCGATTTGGAAATGCCGTCAGAAAAAATTGCGCCGGATCTAGCTGAGCCTAGCGTGCTGCTCCAGGGGATGATCGACTGCTGCTTTTTGGAAGAACGCGGCGGCGAAAAAGGTTGGATTCTGCTGGACTACAAGACGGACCGCTGGCAGAATCGGGAAATCGGCAGACAGAAATCTGTCCAAAAGTACAAGACCCAGATTGAAATCTACCGGCAGGCGTTAGAGGCATTGACGCCTTACCCGGTGTGGGAAAGCTATTTGTGCTTTTTAACGATGGAAACGTGCATAAAAATAGGCTGAAGGGTGAACCTTCAGCCTTATTTTTTTGACGTGACAAACAAACGCCGTGTTTATTGGATGCCGGCCATAACCTTTTCGCGGCTCGGGTGATCCTTTTCGTTGAGAATTGCCTTGAGTGCGGTCTGCACCGAGCGGATCTTGCCCATGATGCCGATCGTGATGAAGGACTGGGGGCAGTTGCCGACGATTTCGTACGCGCCGACGTCGCTGGCCTTGACGGCGATATCCGCGCAGTACAGCATATCTGGAATGCTGCCTTGAATGAGGAGCACAGCACCGACGCCTTCTTCGCCGAATTCGTCCATGGCCTTGCGCTGGTCGGGGCGCATCTTCCCGCGGATGATGCGGATCGTGTTGTCATCCGGTTTTGAAATAAATTGATATTTAACGTTCATTGGAATCCCTCTTGTTGTTTAAATAATACATCTCTTCTGTTTATCATATAATGAATATAAACGGTTTGCAAGTTAATATTTTACACGATTATGCAAAATTTAGCGCAATGGCCTGAATGTAGTAGAAGGTGATCAAGCTTAAAATCATTTCGGGAGCAGCCTGCTCTCTGAAGGCGTCGATCTGTTCGACCGACAGGGATTCGGGATGGACGGCGATCGCCCGGACGCAGTCGAAGAAATTCGGCTCCTGGACGTCACTGGCAGACGGCGCGTTGATCTTGAGGGTCTGTTCGGCCCAGTCTAAAATTTCAAAGATCAGCTGATCGGGCATGTAAATCTTGAGCTTTGGCACCTGGATGGTCCAGGCTGTCATTTCAAGCATCGCGAGAATCGTATTGTCGGACTTGCGCCAGCTCGATCGGTTCATCAGCGCCAAAATCTTTTCCAAGATGTCGACCTGCTCCAGAGACGTGTAGGGCTTGTCGATGCCCAGCAGCGCCATCAAAATCTGGCGTTCCAGCGGCGGCTGCGGCGGGAAACCGATGTGCGCCACCACCAGATCGAAAAACTGATGGGGGCCGTAAGGGTTGATGTAAAGCTTGCGGCCGGTCAGCTGGCCCAGCGCCTTGAGGGTGTCGAGATAGCCGAGCTTGGCGTGGCGCTGGTGATCCTGGCCGTTAGCCGCCGCATTCTCCGGCGCGGAAAGGTCGAGATATTCTGAGCTCTGGATCGTCAAGAAGGACAGATCCCGCTGATTTTTGCGCACTGCCCGGCGCACCTCCACTGGCGAGTAGCCGACGGCCATGAGCTTTTTACAGGGGAGAAGGACTGCCGTTTCAAGGGGAAGCTCGGACAAAAAACCGGCTTCGAAGTAGGTGGCGTCCTGATCTCTTTGGGTGCGGAAAACAGGAAAAACCGCGCCGAGGAGCAGCGTAGGGATGAGCTGCCCGTTGGGAATTTCCTCGATCGTGCGCTTGACGATGCTCAGACTCTGCGGGTCGATGGTGGTGAGCATCAATCGGCAGGAGGAGCGTCGGATGATGGCCTCGTCGAGATAGCGGGACAAGGTCCGCCGCAAAGGCATGGCCTTCTGCACGAAGGTTTGTAAAAACTGAAGGCGAAAATCGTGAAAATTGAGATCCGACCAGTACTGCAGGTAGAGGCCGGCAATACTGTCGTTGAGCGCTGTGATCTTTTCGAGCACCGCGTCAGAAAGGAATTGAGAAATCTGATGGAGGTCTTTTTGGGCGATTAAGGCCGCAGCAATCCCCCCGATTGACGAACTGGCCACCCAATCCAAATGAAGGTTCGATTCGTTTAAAGCCTGCCAGGCGCCCAGCTGAAAATCCGCCTGAGCGCCGTTCCCGTTTAAGAGCAATCCGTATCTCATGATTTCGTCAATTCCTTTTTAATTCTGGTTGAACTGATTTGACTTGTTTTTTTTAATTTTATTTTATCTTTTTAATGATTAGGCATCGGGTAACTTGTAGGGCGCATCCGGGTATTTTTCACGCAATGCGTCGACCAGCATGTACGCGACCTTGTTGATATCCCCGGCGCCGGCGACGAGCACCAGATCGCCCTTTTCGAGATTGTCGGTTAAGAATTTGGTGATATCTTCAAATTCGGAAATCACAACCGTCGGCACGTGGTGGCGCTGCTTGATGCGCTTGGCCAAATCTTCCGGGAAGATGTCCCATTCGTTGGTTTCCCGGTTGGAATAAATTTCACTGATGACAAGCTTGTCCACCTGATTGAAGGAGTCGACAAATTCGTCGAACAGGTAATAGATCCGGGAGTAGGAATGGGGCTGATACACGACCCAGAGATTGTTGTGTTCGTGGTGCAGGCAGGCGTCGATGACGACCTTGAGCTCAGTCGGATGATGGGCGTAGTCTTCGTAGACGTTGATGCCGTCCACCTGGCCGCGGAATTCGAAACGGCGTTTGGCACCGCTGAATTGGTCGAGGGCCTTTTCGATCGCTTCCGTACCGACACCGAGATAGTCAGCGCAGGCGATGCAGGCCAGCGCGTTAAGCACGTTGTGCTGCCCCGGCACGCGCAGCTGGTAGTGACCGGCAAAGGTGCCGCCGTGGTACGCGTCGAAGGCTGGGTTGCCGTTGCTGTCGTATGCGATATTTTTCGCGACCCAGTCGTTTTTGTCACTGAGACCGTAAGTGACGACCTGGCATTTCAAATCCTTAACTGCGTCGAGCACGTCTTGAGAGTCACCCCAGGCGATCATCAAGCCGTCCGGCGGGATGATTTCGCCGAATTTGTGGAAGGAATGCTTGATCTGTTCGAGACCGCCCTTGAAATAGTCGAGGTGGTCTTCTTCGATGTTGGTGATGATCCCGATGTTGTGGGAGGTTTTCAGGAAGGAGTCGACGTATTCGCAGGATTCAATGACAAAGTAATCGCTCTGTCCGAGGGCAGCGTTGCCGCCGAAAACCGGAATGTTGCCGCCGATGCTGACCGACGGATCGAGGTCCGCACAGTGAAGAATGGTCGCAATCATCGAGGAGGTCGTCGTTTTGCCGTGGGTGCCGGCGACGCCGATGGTTTTCGGGAAAATTTCAGAAAGCAGCCCGAGGTAATCGGCCCGTTCTACTTTCGGGATACCGAGGGCGCCGGCGGCGACCATTTCCGGATTGTCCGGGTGGATCGCGGCAGTATAAACCACCAGATCGATGCCGTCGTGAATATTTTCGGCTTTCTGGCCGATGTGGACCACAGCGCCGCGGCTGGAGAGCAATTCTGTATACTTTGAATTTACCTGATCAGAGCCTTCGACATGGAACCCCTGTTCAAGGGCAATTTTCGCCAGACCGCTCATACTGCTGCCGCCGATGCCGATGAAATAGACCGTTTCAACGGGGTGGCCATATTTTTCAGACAAATGTTTTTTCATATCATGCTTTGATGATACTGAAATTGTATTTCCTTTTATATCCAATCTTGTCTCCTTTTTACATTTATGAAAAAAGATTTTTCATTTATTATATCAGTAGACTATGGTGAACGCAAATACTTATCAATTTGTCATTTTTTCTTTTGAAAATTAATCTGACAAAAAGATTAAAAATGGTTTAAAATAAATCGATTTTATGATAACATATACATATAAAAAAGCGTGGCTATGACTTTTAGGAAAAACTGCGGAAGGGGGGCCGAAAAATGACGATTACAGATATTCGCGTCCGAAAAATCTATCCAACAGGGAAAATGCGCGGCATTGTCTCAGTCACTTTTGACGATGAGTTTGTTGTGCACGACATCAAAGTAATTGAAGGACAGAATGGATTCTTTATCGCAATGCCGAGTCGAAAGACGCCTGAAGGTGAATTCAAAGACATCTGCCATCCGATCAAGTCGGAAATGCGCAAGATGATGCAGGATGCTGTTCTGGCAGCGTACGACGAAGCCGCGAAAGCGCAGCAGGAAGAGGAAAACAGTCAAGATCAAGAAAATGAATCGCACACGTTAGAAGTAGATTACGAAGAAGAGTGAAGTTAAAAAGAGGAGGCTTGGGCCTTCTCTTTTTTTGTTTGCGCGGCGCCAGAAAAAGATTATCGGCAAAAATCAAATTTATCCGGTGGACTTTTTTGAGATAAAAAGGTATGATAGGAAATAATTGGGCTTTTATGTTTTAAACCTGAAATCATTGGATAGGAAAGATTTGAAAAGATGAAGCAAACAAAAGCAGTTATTTTAGCGGCCGGGAAGGGCACGCGCATGCGCTCCCGAATGGCTAAAGTCCTGCACCCGATCTGTGGAAAGACTTTGATCGACCACGTCATCAACGCCAACCGAGAAGCCGGCATTCAGGAGATTGCGGCGGTCATCGGCTATCAGGCTGACGCGGTAAGCGCGGCGCTGCCGAAGGACGTCGTGAGCTTCGAGCAGACCGAGCAGCTAGGTACTGGCCACGCGGTGATGCAGGCCCTTCCGTTTTTTGAGGGATTCGACGGCAACGTGCTGATTCTCGTCGGCGACGCGCCGCTGATTCGAAGCGAAACCCTCGAAAAGCTGATCGAGGCGCACGAGGCGGGCGGCTACGCGGCGACGGTGCTGACGGCCAATTTTGACGATCCAACCGGCTACGGCAGAATGGTCAAGGATGGCGATGAGCTCGTCAAAATCGTGGAACAGAAGGACGCCACGCCGGAGGAACAGCAGATTCACGAAATCAATTCCGGGATGTACTGCTTCGACGCGGCGGCACTCTGCGATGCGCTGTCAAAAATGACCAACGACAACGCCCAGCACGAATACTACCTGACCGACAGCATTGAAATACTGAGGTCGGCGGGGAAACGCGTCGGCACTTTCCCAACGCCGGATTACCGGGATATCGTCGCGGTGAACTCCAAGGCCCAGCTCGCGCAGGCAGCGGCCATTATGCGGGACCGCATCAACGAAAAATGGATGGATGCCGGCGCCTTGATTGTCGACCCGAAACAGACGTATTTGAGCTGTGAGACGACGGTCGGCCAGGATGCGGTGATTTATCCAGGCGTCATTACTGTCGGCAAAGTTCACATCGGTACGGGCGCGGTGGTCTACCCGTCAGTCATTGAAAATCGGGATATCGCCGACGGCGAAATTGTTCAAGCCTATCAACAACTGCAGTAATAGTTAAAGGATTCTACACTGGAGGATTTTATCAAAAATGGATGGAAATTTTAGCGGAACAAAGATCATTACGGGCAACGGCAACAAAAAGCTGGCTCAAGACATCGCTGCGTATTTGGAACTGCCCCTCTGCAACGCAGAAGTGCTGCATTTCAGCGACGGCGAAATTGGTCTGAACATTCACGAATCGGTCAGAGGCTCGGA
>DGWE01000074.1 GCA_002396065.1 Eubacteriaceae bacterium UBA4266 | reverse complement strand
ACCGGCTGAGCCGGTGGTTATGATTGAACTAAAAATTTACGTATATTTTTACGTATTAAATTCTTCAAAAACCTCTCTTAATTCGTATAGAAAAGCGCTGTCTTTGTACGATATGGTTTAAAGTTCAGTAAGGATCACTATCGATCAGTTGTACTGAATTTATAAAAATTAGATGTATATTAAAAAATTTTTTCTTCCTTTTATTAAAATAAATTTATTTTTTTCAATTACTTTTTGAATATCTAATACGTACATTGAACGAATGGCCGGCATCCCCGAAAAGGCGGCGGCGAAGGCACTTTCTAGAGGTCTTCGGCCTGAGAATCTGCCGGACGGAAAAATCTACTGGAACATCGCGAAGCGCACGGTTGAGCCGCTGCTTCGGGAAGTCACGGACAGGATAAACGACGCGATGGTGACCATCATCGAGGCCGAACACAAGAAGAAGCGCATCGGCGTCAAGCCGAAACGGGCGCCGTTCAATCAAGACCGGTGCGATGCAATTATGAATAAGATTGTCAATTTGTCTCTGGGAGAAACCGATGGCGAGTGAAGAAGCACGGAACCGGAATATTGACGCGATCCTCGACCGGGCGGTCGAGAACTTCGCGAGGAGCATCCCGGCCGGCACGATCAAGAGTAACGTCGAATTTGAAATGCATGCTGGGATGCGGCCGCGCATTATCCGCTCGTCAAACGGCAAATGCTGCGCGTGGTGCAGCAGCGTCGCGGGTGAATATTACGCCGATGAGGCGCCGGATGACATCTACAAGCGCCATGACAACTGCAATTGCACGGTGACGTACATCTCCGAGAAGGGCCGGCAGGACGCACACACGAAGGCGTGGATCAGGCAGGAAGAAGTTGAAGCCAGACGGGCGCGGATTGCGGGCGATATGAAACGAATCCAGGAGTTAAGGAATGATGAAACCGCTCGCAAAGTAAGTAGAAAAATTATTGATCGCGAAAACAGAGCAAAACGTGATATAATACAAGCAATAGGTAAGCCAAAAGCCAAGGTGCATTTAATTCCAAAGAAAATCAATGTTGATGAGTTTTCATTTAATGGATATCACATTAATTCAGTAAGAGGACATGGTGTTACATTTTCAGAAGCAAAAAAACTAATACAGGAATCAGACGTATCAGTTTCCGTTTGGGACGGAAATGTTGAGCGATATTATGGTGAAAACGGAGTGGTTTATGTTAATTTACCTGAAAAAAGGATTGACACAGCATTTAAGAAAGCCGAATTCACTGGAGATACATTAAAAGTAATGGAGGTTATAGAAAAGTATGGATTACGATAAGAAAACCTCAATGTCAGTAAAATGTCCGCTAATTGATGCACCTATCGGTATAGTAGAATGTAGTGAAAATAGTGATATTGTGAGAGGGTTATTCGTTGAAGAATCACTTCCAGAAGAATACAAGCGGAAAGCGAATTGGAAGGATATTTGCAAGAATTGTAAATGGTATAACTATTAAAGCACCAGCTTCGGCCGGTGCTTTTTTCGTACCCCAGTGCGGCGAGGTTTTGTAATATTTGAAAAATAGTTAAGACGATCAGCGATGACCGTCTTTTTTTGTGCTTGAAAAAAGGTATACGTAAAACGACTTTAAACCATCGTATTGGATTATATTGAAGCATAAATCATTACGAGATCATGACACTTATCGATTAGAAGGTAATTAAAAAACATAAGTAACAGGCAATTCATTTGCAGATGTTTCAAAAAAAGTTACTTTATTATATCAATAAACCATGCTATAATAATTTCGCTTAAACTTAAGAAAATTTAAGGAAGGAATGATCAAGATTATCTCAAAAAAGCAAAGTAAGAAGAAAAAGCGCTGGGTGACATCTTGTGTACTGGCTGCTTTGCTCGCGTTAACCCCCTGTGTGTTCGCAGCACCAGCAGAGAATAGCGGCAGTACAGCAACGCAGACCGAAACGTCTCAGACGCAGATAAATTCGACAGAAAATCAGAATACTGCTGCACAAGATGCGCAGCAAAACCAAGGTACATCCGATCAGCAAAATAAAGACACGGATGTTGATACGACACAATATTACGAAATTCAATCTGCTGTGGACAATCATAAAGTGCTTGATATTTCGGCAGGCAGTGTTGCGAGTGGTGCCAACCTGCAGATTTATTCTGCAAATAATACCGAGGCACAGCGCTTCCGTTTTGTCAAAAACAGCGATGGCACCTATTCAATTTACACGGCGGTCGCTTGTCGAGTATTGGACGTAGCGGGAGGAGATGCGAAGGATAGTACAAATGTGTGGCAGTACGATCCTAACTGCACGGCAGCACAACGTTGGCGGATTACAAATAATGATGACGGAACGGTAACCTTGGTACCGGCTGTTGCGAAAGCCAGTGCTCTGGATGTTGCGGGCGGCAGCAGTCAAAATGGCACTAACGTTCAGATTTACAAAAATAACGGGACAAAAGCGCAGAAATGGATTTTAACCGCAAAAGGACAAATTCCCAATTTCAGCGCATCCGAAGTGATGCTCTGCCCATCTTATACCGACAATACGGTAATGGACGTCTCGGGCGGCAGCAGTCAAAATGGCGCCAATATTCAAAGCTACCAATTCAACGAAACTGGCGCTCAGAAATTTAATATCAAGCAAAATGACGATGGCAGTTATTCGATTATTAACAGTATAAATAAAAAGGCTATTGATGTTTGTGGCGGCAGTACACAAAGTGGGGCCAACGTTTGGTTATATGCGCCTAATGACACTGATGCTCAGAAGTGGATTATTACCAAAAATGGCGATGAGTTCAGTTTTAAAAACCGCGGGTCGGGATTGATGCTCGACGTCGCAGGAGGCAGCAGCGCCAGCGGCGCTAATGTTCAAGTTTACAATCAAAACGGAACGGCTGCGCAGTCTTGGCGCACTGCATCTAAAGATCGCACGGTGACAGATAGTGATAATCTTGGTGACAGCTTTACCGCTATGATTAAAAACGTTAACGGAAAGGTCGTGGCGGTTTCGAATGGCAATGCTGCAATGTGGGTGCCAAATTACACGCAGACGCGTGCTTGGACCTTTGTACGCAATATCGACCACTCTTACACCTTAAGCCCTTTGTCTAATCTAGATTGTGCGCTGGATATTGCCGGTGGCGCCGACGCAGACGGCACCAATGTCCAGATTTATACAAAAAACCGTTCGGCTGCACAGAAATTTGTAATAAAAAAACAAGGGGATGGGACGTACACGCTGATGCCTGAAAATTCATCGACGCGTGTCCTCGATGTTTACGGAAATTCTTCAGAAGAAAACACCAATCTCGATTTGTACACGGCCAACGGGACGGATGCTCAACTTTTCAAAATAGAAAAGGTCGATGGGAGCAAGTTCAAATGGACTGAACGCAAGCTCGCTGTGGATATCGCTGAAAGTCAACTCGGCACGCACGAAGGGGCCAACAATTACACGAAATACGGAGTCTGGTACGCTGGATTAGTCAATAATAAATCCTTTGAACACGGGCCGTGGTGTGCGATGTTTGTATCCTGGTGCGGCGCTCAGGCAGGTGTGCCTTCCAGCGTTTATTATTATCACGCTTACACCCCCACCGGTGTGCAGTGGTATCAAAATCACAACGCCTGGCAGTGGAAGGATCAATACGTGCCAAGAGCAGGTGATTTGGTTTATTACGATTGGCAATATGATGGCTTAGTCGATCACGTCGGTTTGGTTGTCAATTATAGCAATGGAATGATCACCACTGTAGAAGGAAATTACAAAGATCAAGTGAAGAGCCGCTACATTAATGCAAGAGCCAGCTCGATCTTTGGGTACGGTGTTCCTAAATATTAAAAAATAAAATTAAAGAGAGATTTTCCAGCTGGATGCTTTGCGTTCAGCCGGATTTTTTATACTTGATAGTGAAAATTTGAATTCAGTAAAAGCATCAGAAAATAAGCAACCCCCACTGCATCAGCAGCGGGGGCTTTGCGTTTAAGACAAGAGGGTTGGGACAACCTTCGGATTGAATCCGGTCTGGGTCAGCTTGTTCAAGATTTCGTGCTTGTGGTCGGTGCCGAAGGCTTCCATTGTGATCTTGAGCTCGACGGCGGCCTGACGGTTGATCGACACGAACTGATTGTGTTCGAGGCGGACGACGTTGCCGCCGGTTTCGGCGATGACGGAGGAGACGCGGGTCAGTTCGCCCGGACGGTCCGGCAGCAGGACGGAGACGGTGAAGATGCGGTCGCGCAGGATTAAGCCCTGACGGACGACCGATGACATGGTGATGACGTCCATGTTGCCGCCCGAGAGCACACAGGCGACCCGCTTGCCCTTGAGGTCCAGATGGCTGAGAGCCGCGACGGACAACAGCCCTGAGTTTTCGACGACCATTTTGTGGTTTTCAACCATATCGAGGAAGGCTTCGACGAGTTCCGCGTCGGGGACAGTGATGACGTCGTCGAGGTATTTTTCCAGATACGGGAAAATGACCTTGCCCGGTGTCTGGACCGCGGTCCCGTCGGCGATGGTGTTGATGTGTTCGACTGTCGTGACCTTGTGATTTTTAAAGGACGCAGTCAGGCAGGCAGCCCCTTCCGGTTCGACGCCGATGACCTTGACCTTCGGGTTCAACAGCTTCGTCAGCGTTGAGACGCCGGTGGCCAGTCCGCCGCCGCCCACAGGTACGAGGATCAGGTCGACGAGGGGCAGATCCTTGATGATTTCCATCGCGATGGTGCCCTGTCCGGTGGCGACCGTCGGATCGTCGAAGGGGTGGATAAAGGTGTAGCCCTTTTCGTCGGCGAGCTTGAGCGCGTGGTCGCAGGCTTCGTCGTAGACGTCGCCGTGAAGCACGACTTCAGCGCCGAGGGCCTTCGTGCGGTTGACCTTGATCAATGGGGTCGTCGTCGGCATCACGATGACGGCCTTGACGCCGTATTTCTTCGCCGCGTAAGCGACGCCCTGGGCGTGGTTGCCGGCGGACGCGGTGATCAGGCCCTTTTCGCGGTCCTTCGGCGCCATGGTCGAGACCTTGTAATAAGCGCCGCGCACCTTGTAAGCGCCGGTGCGCTGCATGTTTTCAGGCTTTAAGTAAACCTTGGCGTGATTCGCCTGGCTGTAATAATCAGAATAAACGAGCTCCGTGGGCAGGGTGACGTCCTTGACGCGTTCGCTCGCTTCTTCGAAAGCTTCTATGGTAAGGGGTTTGGTCATGTTCAATGCCTCCAATTGGATAGTGATTAAAGATTTAGTGCTATCTTATCATAAAATGAAAGCTGTGCTGAAAAAATGATGGGGAAAATGAAAAAATTGAGCCGCAGTCCGCAAATTTGCCAAGAACGGGGATTCATGATAAAATAAAACCAACATTTTAATAAGAACAGCTTACACAAATCTCGAGGTGATCCCGAGATTTTTTACCATTATACCGAAATAATTTCAGGAGAACAGTTTGAAACACCACAATATTTTCCGCTGGGGCGCCTGCCTGATGGCCGCCGTCCTGGTGCTTGCCATTTCGGCGGTGCCTGTCCACGCCGATACGGATTTGGTCGCCCTGACCGAATCCATCACCAAGCTCAACGACGAAATCGGCGCCCTTGGGACGCAGCTGAACGCCACCAATCAGGAGCTGGCCGACAAGACTGCCGACTACCTTCAGGCGAAGTCGCAGCTGAAAGCCAAAAAACAAGCCATGGGTCAGCGGATGCGCGCGATGTACATGATGGGCAACGACGGCTACATGCAGTTTCTGTTCGGGAGCGACAACATCGGTGAGACCTTTTCCAATTTGGATAACATGCGCAGCGTGGTCCGCGCCGATACGAACATGCTGGCTAGCTACGTCGAGACCGCGGCACGCGCGAAGGCCGATCAGAAAGCGGTTCAGAAGAAACAACGGGAACTGACGGCCCAGCAGAACGAGCTGAATAAAAAGCTCGAAGAAGAACAGAAGAAGCTGCAGGAATACGCGGCCAACAATAAAACCGAAAATCCAGGGGACCAGCTGGATTTCATCTGCGCGGTCGTCGCGGCAGAATGCAATTCCAGCTATGAAGGTTCTCTCGCGGTCATCTCCTGCGTGATGAATCGCGTGGATTCCGGCAAATGGGGCGGGACCGACGCGGTGTCGGTGCTGACCGCACCGGGCCAATTCGCCGCTTACCTCGATGGGCCGTACAAGCGCTACCTCGGCGGCAAGTACCCGGATTACGTGAAGAAAGCCGTCATCGACTGCATGGTCGGCGGCGTGCGCAGCCACCCCTATCAGTCCTTCCGTTCCGGCAGCTCCTACGGCGTCTGGAACTGCGGCGGCAACTCTTATCGATAAACGCGTACGGATCCAACACCTTAAGGCCGGCTCATCGTCCGGCTTTAAGGTGTTTTTTAGATAAATTTGAGATGCACCGCGTAACCTGTTATACTTATTACAAATACGTGAAGTGTAGAAATTTTGAAGAATAACGAGGTGAATCATTATTTTATCCCGAAAAACGAGAAGGATGACGGCACGGATTGCGGCCTTTGCGCTGATGCTGACCTTGAGCTTTGCGAGCCTCGCGCCGGCGGCGACCGTTCACGCGGCCAGCGCGTCAGAGCTGACGGCGTCGATCAACGCACTCAATAAACAATTGACGGCGGCGGGCGATCAGATGAACAAGCTCAACAGCCAGATCAATCAAATCAATCAGCAGATTACCGACAATACGCAGAAGCTCGAACAGACCAAGGCCGATTTGGCGACTGCGAAGAAAAACATGGGCCAGCGGGCGCGGGTCATGTACATGTTCGGCAACGACGGCATTATGAGTGCGCTGTTCACGTCGAGCAGTCTGACAGAAACCCTGTCTCGAATCGAAAGCGTGCGCACGATCAACAGCGCCGACCAGAAGACGGTGGAAGACGTCGAGAATCTGCAGACCCAGGTCGAACAGACTCAGCAGAACCTGCAGAACCAGCAGAAAGAACTGAAGCAGCAGAAAGAACAGGTTCAAGCACAGCAGGCGACGTACAACAAAAAGCTCGAAGAAGAACAGAAACAGCTGCAGCAGTACGCGACCCAAACCTCGTCGTCGACGGCGGCGTCCACCACCAATGGCAGCACGGCAGATCCTGGGGACCAGCTGGACTTCATCTGCGCGGTCGTCGCGGCAGAATGCAACGCGAGCTACGACGGTGCGCTGGCTGTGATCTCCTGCGTGATGAACCGGGTCGATTCCGGCAAATGGGGCGGCCACGACGCCGTGTCGGTGCTGAAGGCGCCGGGTCAGTTTGCCGCTTATCTCGACGGGCCGTACAAGCGCTATCTCGGCGGCAAATATCCGGGTTACGTCAAGCAGGCCGTCATTGACTGTATGCAGAATGGCAAGCGCAATCATCCGTATCAGTCCTTCCGTTCCGGCAGCTCCTACGGCGTCTGGAACTGCGGCGGTAATTCTTATCGATAAAATTTGATAGCAAATCATTATATTAAAGGCGATCTGCCAATTGGCAGGCCGCCTTTTTGTTTGACAGAACAAACAAAACGTGCTAATCTAGAGTTAGACATTTTAAACAAAAAAGGAGGTTCACCATGAAACGTATGATTCGAAGAAAAACAAAAGAAGCTTATTTTCAATTGATTGCGAGCGGCTGCGTTTTGAGCGCCTTCGCGGGATTGGCCCATTTCATTTGACACTTCGACGCTTTTGTTAACCCTTTTATTTTGTGTTATACTATCATGTACATTAAAATACAGAATGAAAGGTTCACGATGAAAAATATAGCAATCTTAGTTTATTCGACGCATCACGGCAACACGCGCAAGCTTGTGGATGCGATCGCGATGGGACAGGACGACATCGACGTCTTCGACATCACGAAGGAAAAGCCTGAGGATTTGTCGCAGTATGCGGTCGTCGGCATCGCGTCCGGTATTTACGCTGGGCATTTCGGAAAGCCGCTGGTCAACTACGTCAAGACCCATTTGTGCGAAGGCCAGCGCGTCTTCGTGCTCTACACCTGCGGCATGCCGCGCGCGGGCTACACCAACGAAATCAAGAGCATCGTCGAAGAATCTCGCTGCGTTTACACTGGGGAATACGGCTGCAAGGGGCACAATACCTTCGGCCCCTTCAAGCTTTTCGGCGGCACGGGCAAAGGCCATCCAGACGCGGCCGAAATTCAAGGCGCGATCGACTTCTTCGTCGGGCTGAAATTCAAGCGCATGAAGGTCAAATAACAAATCAAAAACAGTAGCAAAAGATCTGAGGCACCTCAGGTCTTTTTTTCGTGCCCATTTGTGTGATATAATGGGGCAAAATTTACGATTATCTTTGGAGATATATATGTACCGATTAACATCCCAACTCATCATTTACCGCAACATCGATCAGGACAGCATTTTGATGCAGCTGTCCGACATTTTCCGCCGCTGGGAACACGACGAATCGTCGCCTGAGGAGCTGACGGCTGACATTCTGACGCAGATTCACCGCCTCCTCGATTTGGCGACGAAGTACGGCTTTAACGACAACCTGTGGCACAACTACCTCGCTTATCTGCTGGCAACGACAGAAACGCCCTTCACCCTCGTGTCCGAAAAGGTCGGCGTGCTCGACGGCTCGGTCAATCAGTTCGCTCAGAATGACTTCGCCATTTTCAAGCAGCTGTTCGATTTTGATTTCTCGAAAATCGAAGCCGATCTGAATCTGACCTGCTTCACGACGATCACCCATTATCAGGCGGTGGTCAAGCAGGAACGGCTCTACAACCAGAGCGTCAGCGAAAAAGTCCAGGCCCTTTCTCATCAAATCGAAGCGGCAGACCAAGTTGATGGCATCACCCAGGTGGTCGCCGAATTTTACCGCGCTTACGGCGTCGGCAAGCTCGGGCTCAACAAGGCCTTCCGCGTCAACGACGACGATGAAGGTGAGCTGCTGATCCCGATCACCAACACCAGCGACGTCGTGCTGGACGATTTGGTCGGCTACGAAATCCAGAAACAGGAGCTGGTCGAAAATACCGAAGCCTTTGTCGCCGGGCGCCCGGCCAACAACGTGCTGCTCTACGGCGACGCCGGCACCGGCAAATCCACGAGCATCAAGGCCATCTTGAACCAGTATTACGACGCGGGGCTTAGGATGATCGAAATTTACAAGCACCAGTTCAAGAAGCTGTCCCAGATCATCGCGGCGGTGAAGAACCGCAATTACCGCTTTATCATCTATATGGACGATTTGTCCTTTGAAGAATTCGAAACGGAATACAAGTATTTAAAGGCCGTCATCGAAGGGGGACTGGAGCCGCGTCCGGACAACGTGCTGATTTACGCGACCTCCAACCGCAGACATCTGATCCGCGAAACCTGGTCCGACCGGGCCGATCAGGACAGCGAGGACATTCACCGCAACGACACGGTGCAGGAAAAGCTGTCGCTGGCTAACCGCTTTGGCGTGCGCATCGGCTATTTCAGACCGTCCCAAAAAGAATATCAGACCATCGTCGAGGAATTGGCGAAGCGCTGCCCAGGCATTACCTTGGACCGCGACGAGCTGTTAAACCAGGCGCGGGTTTGGGAAATGCAGCACGGCGGGTTCTCCGGCAGAACGGCCCAGCAGTTCATCGACCATTTGGCTGGAACCCTTGTGACAAACGAATAATGCGCATAAAAATAAGACAGGTGAGCGGAAAAGCTCATCTGTCTTTTTGCGTGCCGAAAAATTTACCTCGCTTGATTGTGCATGTTGTTGACGTTGTTTTTCAAAGAGCCCGCCTTGTTGGCCGAGACGATCAAATTGTCGTTGATGTCGAGGAAGTCGGTGTGGCCCATGTCTTCGATCTGGGTGCCGATTTCCACCGCTTCGTATTTGGTCGTCAGGACTTCACGCGGCGTTTCCAGCTCTTCCTTCGTGAACGGGAAGTGATCGTCTGGGTCCTTTAAAAAGGTGAGCAGATCCCAAAGGCCGGTGCCCTGGTAGGACGAGACCGGGAAAATCGGATTGGCGCCGGCGAGGCGCAGCCAATATTGGGCGCGGTCGATGTCTGCGTTCGGTTTGTCGATCTGGGTGATGATTCCAATGACCGGACGGGAGCTGACGCCCGCGCAGCTTGGCGGGTACAGGGAGTAGGGCTCGTCTGCCGCCATCAGCAGGGCGACGTAGTCCGCTTCGTAGGCGTACAGCGCCAGGGCACGGGCCAAATCGGTGCACTGGGCGTATTCGCCGGGGGTGTCGATGATGATGTCGAAATAATTGACCGCCTGGGTCTTTTCGTATTGCAGTTTTTTTCCTTTAAGGGCCTGCTTCAATGTGGTCTTGCCACATTCCGAACGGCCCATCATAACCATTTTACGCATAGAATGCCTCCATTATTAAAAAACAGTTTATCACATCGGCGCCCAATCATCCTGTAAAGAATTGTTCAACAACCGAAAAAAGTAGTATAATAAAGCCGCTTGATTCACGCAATCATTTATTTATTAATTCTCATACAAATTCTAGATCAAAAGGAGAGCACATGCAGAACAAAATACAAGCCGTGATTTTTGACATGGACGGCACGATTTTAAACACGCTGGACGATTTGACCGGTTCCTTGAATTACGCGCTGGCACAGACGGGCCACCGCCACGATTTCGTCGCAGCGGAGGTAAAGCATTTCTTCGGCAGCGGCGTCCGCGTTGCGATCAGCCGGGCTCTGGCGGAAGAAGGCCGCCCCGACGTGCCGGAGGACGACCCCGAAGTCGAACGCATCCGCAAAGTGTTTGCGCCCCACTACGCTGAACACTGCAACGACCACACCGGCCCCTACGCCGGCATCCCCGAATGCATCGCCGCGCTGAGAGACCGGGGCATTTTGACCGCGGTCGTATCCAACAAGCCGGATTTCGCGGTGCAGACCCTGGCTAAAGAAATCTTCCCGGGCTGCTTCGATTTGGCCGTCGGGGAACAAACCGGCGTGCGCAGAAAGCCCGCTCCGGACATGACGGTGAAGGCTATGAAAGATTTGAAGGTCTCGAAGGCAAACGCGGTTTACGTTGGCGACTCTGAGGTCGATTTGGCGACTGCGCGCAATTCAGAACTGCCCTGCATCGCCGTGAGCTGGGGGTTCCGCTCCGTCGAATTTTTAAAGGCGCAGGGCGCGTCGGTCATCGTGGACCGCGCGGAAGAAATCGTCGATTGGGTCGACGCGCAGAAAGCGTGACAGCGCGCTTTAACCGAACGTGCGAAAAATAAGCCTTTACAAACGCCGGGCTTTTTGCTAAAATAACGTTGTTAATCCGAAAGCGGGTATAGCTCAGTGGTAGAGCCCTGGCTTCCCAAGCCAGTCGCGAGAGTTCGATTCTCTTTACCCGCTCCAATTGCGAATAATGGAGTCCGTAAGGAAATCTTGCGGACTCTTTTTTCACATCTAAAGAAAACGAACAGCAAAAAAATAAATAAGAAAGAGAGGAATCGAAAAATGTCAAGACTCAGAACACCGACTCAGAGCCGCGCCCAGCAGGTTGTCGAGCACTTGTACAGCAATTTAGAGCAGCGGATTGTCGCGAGTCCGCCGGGGCTCTGCCCGGTGGATATTTCGGCGGCCTTTTTGAGAATGTGCCACGCCCAGACCTGCGGCAAGTGCGTGCCCTGCCGGATCGGCATCGGGCAGATGGTGCACATCATGGACGACATTCTCGACGGTAAGGGGAGCATGGAAAGCGTCGAAGTCTTGGAACAGACGGCCCGAGTGGTTTACGAAACCGCCGACTGTGCGATCGGCTACGAGGCGGCCCACATGATCCTTCGCTGTCTCGACAGCTTCCGGGACGATTTCGAAGGCCACGTCAAATGGGACCGCTGCATCGAACAGCTGGATCAGCCGGTGCCCTGCGTGGCCCTCTGCCCGGCAGGCGTCGATATTCCGGGCTACATCGCGCTGGTGCACGCGGGCCGCTACGCGGACGCCGTGCGCCTGGTGCGCAAGGACAACCCGTTCTGCTCGACCTGCGGCATTGTCTGCGAACACCCGTGCGAAGCGCGGTGCCGCCGCAACATGATTGACCAGTCCATCAATATCCGCGGCCTCAAGCGTTTTGCCGACGAACAAGCCGGCGTGGTGCCGGCACCGGCAGTTCAGCCCGACACCGGCAGGCGGGTGGCCATTGTCGGCGGCGGCCCCAGCGGGATGACCGCGGCTTACTTCCTGAGGCTCATGGGCCACAGCGTGACCGTCTACGAAAAGCGCAGCAAACTGGGCGGGATGCTCCGCTTCGGGATTCCTCGGTTCCGCTTGTCTGAGGCAGCGCTGGAGAAGGATCTTGAGATGATTCTGTCTACCGGCATCGACGTGAAGCTTTCCACCGGCATCGGCGACGGCGAAGGGGATGTGAGCATTGAGACCCTTCGGCGTGATTACGACGCGGTGTACATCGCGATCGGTGCTCACGAAGATCGGAAAATCGGTATCGACGGCGAGGACGGCCCGGGCGTCGTCTCGGCAGTCAAGCTGCTTCGGGATATTGGCGAAGGGCATCCCCACGATTTAACCGGCCGCAAAGTGGTCGTCGTGGGCGGCGGCAACGTCGCAATGGACGTCAGCCGGACGGCCATCCGCCTCGGCGCGTCAGAGGTCAGCGTTGTGTACCGCAGGCGCAAGGCAGACATGACCGCCTTGTCCGAGGAAATCGAAGGTGCCGAAGCTGAAGGAATCCAGATCCTCGAGCTGCACGCGCCGAAGGCCGTCCTCAGAGATAAAGAAGGCCAGGTCACGGCCTTTCTCACCGAACCGAAGATCATCGGGAAAATCGACAGCGGCGGCCGCCCCAGGCCGGAAGCGGCGGACGGCGCCGACGTGGCCATTCCCTGTGACATGGTCATCGTCGCCATCGGTCAGCAGATCGATTCTGAGCACCTCGAACATCACGGCATTCCCGTTCATCGCGGTCGTGTTGTGACCGGCGGCAGCGGCAAGGTCAAGGCCGTTCCCGGGGTTTTCGCCGGCGGGGACTGCGTCACCGGGCCGGCAACCGTCATCAAGGCTGTCGGCGCCGGCAAGGTCGCCGCAGCGAATATCGACAATTACCTGGGCTTTAATCACGTCATTTCCGTCGATATGGATATCCCCGAACCGGCGCTGATCGATCATCCGGCCTGCGGCCGCGTCAATCTGCGGTTTAGAAATGCTAACAGCCGGCGCCTGGATTTCGATCCGGTGGAAACGGGCATGACGTGCCAGGAAGCCGATCAGGAATCGGCGCGGTGCCTGCGCTGCGATCACTTCGGCATCAGCACCCTGCGAGGAGGGAGGAACAAACAATGGTAATGCGCGTGACAATCAACGGCTTCGTCTATCATATCCCTTCGGACATCACCATCATGGAAGCCTGCGAAAGAACCGGCTGGCCGCTGCCCCACCTGTGCTTTTTAAAGGACATCAACGAAATCGGCGCCTGCCGGGTCTGCGTCGTCGAGGTCGAAGGGGAAGAGCGGCTGATCACAGCCTGCAACAACAAGGTGTACCCCGGGATGGTCATCTACACGAACTCGCCCCGGGTGCAGGAGGCTAGACGGATCAACCTTCAGCTGATCCTGTCCCAGCACGACAGCCACTGCACGACCTGTTCGAGAAATGGAAACTGTGCGCTGCAGCGTGCTTGTTTCGATTTGGGCATTGAGGAAAGCCTGTACCGCAAGGAAGTGCCGGAAAACAGGTGGCCTCAAGACTTTCCGCTGATCCGGGAGGAATCCAAGTGCATCAAATGTCTGCGCTGCGTGCAGATCTGCGACAAGGTGCAGAGCCTTGGCGTCTGGGATCTGGTGCGCTCCGGCGGGCGCACCACCGTCAGCGTATCCGGCGGGCGCCACATCGAAAACGCCGACTGCACCGTCTGCGGCCAATGCGTGACCCACTGCCCGACCGGCGCCCTTCACGGCAGACAAGACCGCAAACGGGTCTACCCTTGGGAAAAGGCCATCAACAATCCAGAAACCGTCACTGTCGTGCAGGTGGCGCCGGCCGTGCGGGCCGCCTGGGGAGAAGGGCTGAACCTCTCGAGAGAACGGGCCACACCGGGCCGGCTCGCGGCCGCGCTGCGCCGCTGCGGCTTTAACTTTGTCTTCGACACCAACTTCGGCGCAGACCTGACCGTCATGGAAGAAGCCTCCGAGTTTTTGAAGCGGATGACCGATGGGAAAAAGCACCGCTACCCGATGTTCACGTCCTGCTGTCCGGGGTGGGTGCGGTTTATGAAATCCCAATATCCGGACATGGTCGACGAGCTGTCGACTTCCAAATCGCCCCAGGGTATGCAGGCCACGGTGACCAAGACCTATTTCGCAGAAAAAATAGGGGTGCCGGCCGACAAGATCTTTTCCATTTCGATCATGCCCTGTTTGGCGAAAAAAGCGGAAATCGAGATCCCGAGTCTCAACGACGCCGGCGCCGGTCAAGATCTGGACGTCTCGCTGACAACCCGGGAAATGATCGCGATGATCCGCGCTCAGAATCTGGATGTCGACAACCTGCCGGAAGAACCCTTCGATTCGCCCTTGGGCGTCAGCACCGGCGCGGGCGTCATCTTCGGGACCACCGGCGGGGTCATGGAAGCGGCGTTGCGCACAGGCTATTATCTGGCGGCGGGGGAAAACCCGAACCCGGACGCTTTCAAGACTGTGCTCAGCACCGGGACACACCCCTGGAGCGAAGCGGCCTACGATTTCGCCGGCATTCCGGTGCGCACCGCAGTGGTCAGCGGCTTGGCCAATACCCGGAAGTTGATTCGGGCGCTTAGGCGGGGCGAGGTCCATTACGATTTTGTCGAGGTGATGGCCTGTCCGGGCGGCTGTGTGGGCGGCGGCGGTCAGCCGATTCACGACGGCGAAGAGCTGGCGGCGCTGCGCGGGCGGCGCCTCCACAATCTGGATCGGATGGCCAACATCCGTTTCTCCCACGAAAATCCGGAGATTCAACGGCTGTACCGCGACTTTTTGGGCGAGCCCCTTTCAGAAAAAGCGGAGCGCTACCTCCACACCGACCACCATCAGTGGCAGATGCCGCTGAGTCCCCATTTGGACGAGGACGTGGAGGTCGAGCCGGAAGCGTAAACAAAAAAAGGAGGTCTAACCTTGGGTTGGACCTCCTTTTTGATGTGGCAAATGATTTGATATGATTTTATAATTATGACAAATTTAAGATAAATTACGTTTTTAGACCGATAGATTTTTCAAAATGGCCTCGGCGATAGTGCCCTTGGAGACGCTGTGGTTCATGGCCTGCTTTTCGATAAAATGGTGGGCGTCCATTTCGTTCATGTTTTTCTGATCGATGAGCAGCCATTTCGCCTTGTTGACCAGCCGGATTTCCTTCATTTTATCTTCGAGGGAAACGGATTTTTTCTCCAGTCGGCGGAGCCGCTCCCGGTAGGCGGCCATCCATCTGAGCCCGAGGCGCACGTTTTCGCCGGTGGCTGGCTTGGGCAGCGTGAGGACGCCGTATTCCGCCACTTGGTTGTGAATGTCGTCCATATGGTCGCGGCCCACAAAGAGCAGCGGCACGACGGCGCGGTTCTGCGAGAGGTGAATGGCCAGCTCTGAGCCGAATTCGTCGGGAAGGGGCGTATTGATCATGACGAAGTCGTAGGGCTGGTCGTTGAGCGCTCGGCGCCCGGCTGCGGCGTTGGTGACGATGGTTACCGGGCTGTAGCGCCGTTCGGGCAGCAGGGCCTGAAGGGCAGTGCTAAAGCGCTCCGCTGAGGAAATCAGCAGCACGCGGTAGACGCGTTGATTGTTCAGAGATGCTTGCGTGATGCGCATAGACCGCCTCCTAACGATGACAGAATTTGGTGATTAATGAAGAGGGCAGGTGAGCTTGAATGAATGATGAATGGCGGGCGATGCCGGTCGCTTCTGAGCGGGAAGCCGGCAGGGTCTGCAGCTGATCGAGAATTTCGGGTTCAGCGGTGAACAGGTTCGCGTCGACCGGGTCAGGCAGCTTCAGGCCGCGGACGACGCCGTCGATGCCAGCGTAGATTAACAGGGTCAGCGCCAGGTAAGGGTTGGCGCCGTTGTCCGGCGAGCGCAACTCGACGCGGCGGTAGCGTTCGTTGGTTGTGGCCGGGACGCGGATCAGCTGAGAGCGGTTCTGATAATCCCAGGAAATGTATTTCGGCGCTTTCCGGTGGCCCAGTCTGTGATAAGAGGCTTCGGTCGGATTCAGAAAGGCAGTCATATCGAGAATGTGATCGAGAATGCCGGCGGTCATGCTTTCGAGGCAGTCCCGTCCGTCAGCGGCGCGCACCGAAATGTTGATGTGCTGGCTCGAGCCGTCCTCGTTACTCAGCGGCTTCGGCCCGAAATCGGCGTAGAGGCCGTTCTGTACGGCGACGGCCTGGACGGCGGTAGTGAAGGCGATGGCGTTGTCCGCGGCGGTCAGGGCGTCCGCAAAATTGAAGTCGACCTCGTTCTGGCCAGGGCCGCCTTCGTGGTGAGAGCCGGTCGGGCTGATACCCATTTCTTCGAGGGTCAGGCAGATTTCTCGGCGGATGTTGACGCCGCGGTCCAGCGGAGCGATATCCATGTAGGTGGCTTGGTCGATTGGGGTGTGGGTCGGATCGCCGTTTTCGTCGAGACGGAACAGGTAGAATTCTTTTTCGGTGCCGAAGTAAAATTCCAGCCCGGCGGCCCGAGCGTCTTCGACGGCTTTAATCAGCAGGCTGCGGGTATCGTGTTCGAAAACCGTCCCGTCGGGATTTCGAATCTGGCAGAACATCCGCACGACGCGGCCGTGTTCGGGGCGCCAGGGAAAGAGCATCAGCGTAGACGGGTCGGGGACAAGGAAGAGATCCGAGTGGACGTCCCGGTCAAAGCCTTCGATGGCGGAAGCGTCGATCGCGATGCCGTCCTTGAAGGCGTGCTCGAGCTGGGAGGGCATCAGCGAGATATTCTTTTGACGGCCGAAGATGTCGGTGTAGGCGAGGCGGATGAATTTGACGTCATCTTCTTCGACAAATTGACGAACCTCTTCAGCTGAATATCGATCGTAGATCATAAATGTGATTTCCTTTCATTATTTTTAGATAATAGAGGTATTTTACAATAAAATAAATAAAAAGAAAAATAAAAAAGTGAATTCCTACAAATGAAAGCGTTATTTAACAGTGCGCGGCCCCGTCTCTTAAAAAAGGATTGACAAAAAGGAAGGTCGTGAAGTAAGATAAAGCCGTCAAAAGCAATGGCGTTTTTGGATGTTTTTTCCCTGCGCATTGCTTTTTTCTGTCTATCAGGTTATGATGGAATAAACCAATCGTTTTCTATAATATTTACAGAATTTGCAAGAGCATTGTGAGGTAAGGATGTCTATACACGAAGCGTGTGGTGTTTTTGGCGCGATCAGTCCGCAACGCAAAGATTTAGCGCGGCTGACCTATTACGGGCTTTACGCCCTGCAGCATCGGGGTCAGGAAAGCTGCGGCATTGTCGTCGACGACGACGGCCTGTTCTATTCCCATAAGGACCTCGGGCTGGTCGGCGACGTTTTTTCCAAAGAAGATCTCGACCGCATGCCGGCGAGTACGATGGCGGTGGGCCATGTCCGTTACTCGACAACCGGGGAAAAGGTTCGGGCCAACTGCCAGCCCATCGAGGTCAACCACCAAAAGGGGAAACTTGCGCTGGCGCACAACGGCAATTTGACCAATGACGATAAACTGCGGGATAAGCTCGAACTGAACGGCGCGATTTTCCACACCACCAGTGACACGGAAACCATTGCTTATATCATTACCGGTGAAAGACTTAAAACCGGATCGATTGAAGATGCCGTCAGCCAGGCGATGGACGTCATCGAAGGCGCCTATTCCATGGTGGTGATGTCGGCAGCCAAAATCATGGCGATCCGGGATCCCTACGGTTTTAGACCGCTCTGTTACGGCAAAACGGCGGACGGCACCTACGTTATCGCCTCTGAAAGCTGCGCGCTTCAGGCGGTGGGCGCTGAATTTATCCGCGACATTCTGCCAGGAGAAATTCTCGTGTTCAGCACCGACGGGTCGATCACATCCCGCCGAGAACACTGTGGGACCAAACCGCGTCAGAGCTGTATTTTCGAACAGATTTATTTTGCCAGACCGGATTCGATCATCGACGGCATTCCGATTCACCAGGCGCGGGTTAACGCCGGACGGGCACTCGCAAAAGCGCACCCGGTCGAAGCGGACGCGGTCATCGGTGTGCCGGATTCTGGCCTGAACGCGGCCATCGGCTACGCCCAAGAATCGGGCATCCCCTACAGCATCGGGATGATCAAGAACAAATACATCGCCCGTACGTTCATTTCGCCGAGTCAGCGCGAACGGGACAATCAGGTTCACATCAAGCTGAACCCAATCTCGTCGATCATCAAGGGCAAGCGCGTGGTGTTGGTCGACGATTCTATCGTCCGCGGCACGACGTCCAGACGGCTGGTGACGATGATGCGGGACGCCGGCGCGACTGAAGTCCACATGCGCGTATCCGCGCCGCCGTTTCTGCACCCGTGCTACTACGGTGTGGACATCGACAGCGAAGACAATTTGATCGCGGCGCACCACAGCGTCGACGAAATCTGCGAGATGATCGGCGCGGATTCCCTCGGCTTCCTGCCGATTGAGGATTTGAAGGTGCTTTCGCCGGCTCTCGATTACTGCGCGGGCTGCTTCGACGGCCGCTACGCGACAGCGGTTTCGCCCAATCACCGGAAGAACCGGTTCTCGACGCCGTTGTCCCAGCGCGAAAAAAAGAGTAAAAAATAATCAGGAGTACAGCATGTTATTTACATTTACAAAAATGGAAGGTCTCGGCAACGACTATCTTTACGTCTACGATGACCCGGATCATTTCGACGCGCCGGCGCTGTCAATCCGGCTGTCTGAACGCCATTTCGGAGCGGGTTCTGACGGGATGATCTGGATTACGCCGTCGGAACAGGCGGATTTTAAGATGCGGATTTTCAACGCGGACGGCAGTGAAGCGAAAATGTGCGGCAACGGGATCCGCTGCGTCGGCAAATACGTGTACGATCACGGCTACACCGACAAGACCCACCTTTTGATCGACACCTTGTCCGGCATCAAGAAATTGGATTTGATCGTCAAAGACGGCGTGGCTGTCGGCGCGACGGTCAACATGGGCCACGTCGACGTGTCTGACCCGAAGACGCTGGACGTGGACGGCGAATCGGTGACCTGCCGGCCGGTTTCAGTGGGCAATCCCCACGCGGTGATCTTCGTCGAAGACGGCGAAAAAGCACCGCTGACGACGTTGGGGCCGAAGGTCGAAAAGCATCCGGCTTTCCCGGACGGCGTCAATACCGAATTCGTTCAGGTAATCGACGATCATCATCTGAGAATGCGCGTTTGGGAACGGGGCAGCGGCGTAACCTTGGCCTGCGGCACCGGCGCCTGCGCGTCGACGGCGGCTGCAGTTGCCGAGGGCTTCTGCCCGAAAAATGAAGACGTCACGGTCACCCTCGACGGCGGCGACCTGCACATTAAAATCACAGACGACGGGGCGGCGATCATGACCGGCCCGGCGACCACAGTTTACAAAGGAGAGGTAACATTATGATTCCAAATCACCATTACGACGAGCTCGTCTCGTCCTATCTGTTCTACAACATCGACCAGAAGGTCAGCGCGTACACGAAGGACCATCCGGACGCGAAGCTCTACAAAATGGGCATCGGCGACGTCACGCTGCCGCTGGCCGATGTGGTCATCAAGGCGCTCCACGAAGGGGTCGACGATCAGTCCAAGAAAGAAACCTTCCACGGCTACCTGCCGGAAGTCGGCGCGGATTTCTTAAGAGAAGCGATTCAGGGTCACTACAAGGAACGGGGCGTCGATCTGGACGTCAGCGAAATTTTCGTGTCCAGCGGTGCCAGCGACGAACTCAGCCACATCCTGAACCTGTTCGACAAGAAGAACTCGGCCCTCGTCATGGAACCGGCTTATCCGGCGTACGTTGACGCCAACGTCATGGAAGGCCGCGAAATCATCCACCTGCCTTCTTCACGGGACAACGGCTTCCTGCCGATGCCGACGGACGATCTCAAGGCGGATCTGATCTACATCTGCTCACCGAACAACCCGACCGGTGCGGTGTTCAACAAAGAACAGCTGAAGGCGTGGGTGGATTACGCGAACGCCCACAATTCGGTGATCATTTTTGACGCGGCTTACGAATGCTTTATCGCCGATCCGGAACTGCCGCACAGCATTTTCGAAATTCCGGGCGCGCGGACCTGCGCCATTGAGATCTGCTCCTTCTCAAAGACGGCGGGCTTCACCGGGACGCGCTGCGGCTACACGGTGATCGGCAAAGATCTCGAACGGGAAGGCATGAACCTGAACGCGATGTGGGTGCGCAACCGGACGACGCGTTCCAACGGGGTGTCCTACATCATTCAGAAGGGCGCTGCGGCTGTCTTTACGCCGGAAGGCCAGGAACAGATTCAGAAGAACATCGACGTTTACCGCAACAACTCGAAGGTTGCTATGGCGGCTCTTGACGAATTAGGTCTGTGGTACTGCGGCGGCAAGAACTCGCCGTACATCTGGATGGCCTGCCCGGACGGCATGGACAGCTGGACATTTTTCGACAAGCTGCTCAACGAAGCGCAGATCGTCGGCACACCGGGCGAAGGCTTCGGCGACTGCGGCGAAGGCTATTTCCGTTTCTCGATGTTCGGCGACCCGGACGACACGAAGGAAGCGGCCAGACGCTTGGTGGAATTGCTGAAATAAGCGAAAATTATCTTAAATTTCAAAATCGACCTGCTCATTTGAGCGGGTCTCAGACCGTCGACAAACGAGGC
>DGWE01000084.1 GCA_002396065.1 Eubacteriaceae bacterium UBA4266 | reverse complement strand
GATCATAGATAAATGACCAGTCGATGGCTTTGTCTATTAAACGCAGCAAGTGATCTTCTGGAACGAGATCATCAATGGAAATAATTTGTGGCTGGCTTCGTTTGTTTTCACTGTTCTTTGTAAGCATGGCTTTGTCCTTAACTTTTTTATTTATTATACAAAGCAATGCTTGATTTCTGCTTTCTTGACAAAGAAAAAAGTCCGAAGTGAAATCTTCGGACTTTGTCGACAGTCTGAGTCGAAGTGAACTTCACTTCGACTTTTTCTTTTCGACTTTTTTCTTCTTACCGTGATGCTGGCCTTTTCGGGCGTGATGCCCTTTTTTCTTTTTATCTTTCTTCTTGCCCGCGATCGACGCCGACACGACGGTGCGCTTGATCCGCGCGCCGTCCAACCCCGCGATGACCTTAGCCACCTGATCGTCGGCCACCACCGCCGTCGAGAAATGCCCGAACACGGCGATGTCCCCGACCTCATCGCTGGAAATCCCCGATTCGCCGCAGATTGCGCCGAGAATGTCGCCCTTCTTCGCGCCGTCCTTTTTCCCCGCGCTGATCATAATCGTCACGCCCGACCGCGGATCCCGATGGCCGCGGCCCTTTCGGCTTTTCCGGCCGCCCTTTTTCCCCGCGCCGACCGTCTGAATCTGGTCGTTGAGATCAGTCTCGGCGTAATCGGTGATCGGCATAGACTGCCTGAGCAGCGCCACAGCGATCTGCGCGTCTGAATAGCCCTTGTCTCTGAGGGCATTCAAAATACCGTTATAAATGCCGGCCGCATCGCCGCTTTCTGGATTGGTGCGCATGTCTTCGCAGGCCGCAGCGAGCTTTTCGGTCATCTGCCGGCTCTTGAGCACCTGAATTACCGACCCCGTCGGAATGGTCTCCCGGGTCATTTTCTTTTTTGTGTAGGCCTCGATCTTTTCAAGATGGAAGCGGTCCCGGTTTTGAGCCAGAGTCAGCGACGTGCCCTTGCGCCCGGCGCGGCCGGTCCGGCCGATCCGGTGGACGTAATCCTCGGCATTTTCCGGCACGTCGTAATTGATCACGAGGTCGATGTCGTCAATGTCGATGCCCCGGGCGGCCACGTCCGTCGCGACGAGGGCCCCGTGCTTCGAGCGGGTGAAACGTCTGAGCACCGCCTGTCTAGCCGATTGGTCGATATCGCCGTGGAGCTTGCTCACCGGGTACCCTTGATCGATCAGCTGCATCGCGACGGTATCGACTGCGCGTTTGGTATTGCAGAATATTAACGCCTTCTGCATCTCAAACACCTCGAGGAGGCGCATCAGCGCTTCGAGCTTCATCCCCTTTTTCACGACGAAGACCTTCTGGTCGATGCCTGAGGCGACGATGCGTTTCGGCGCCACCTCAATCTTGACAGGATCGCGCTGGAAGCGTCCAGCCAATTCAAGAATCGGCTTCGGCATCGTCGCCGAGAACAGCGCCGTCTGAACTGGATGGCCAATCTGGGACAGAATCCCTTCGATGTCGTCCCGGAAGCCCATGTCGAGCATTTCGTCGGCTTCGTCCAGTACGGCGATTTTTAAATGATCGAGCTTCAGTGTGCCGCGGCGCAGATGGTCCAGCGTGCGCCCCGGCGTGCCGACGACGATCTGCGCGCCGCCGCGCAGGGCCGCGAGCTGGCGGTCAAAGCGTTCGCCGCCGTAAAGCAGAGCCACGGAAAGGGCGTCGTCAAAAACTATAAGCTTGTCGAATTCGCCGGCGACCTGAATAGCCAGCTCCCGGGTCGGCAGCAGCACGAGCACCTGGGGATGTCTTTGTGCTGCGTCGATTGCCGTGACGGCGGGGACCGCGAAGGCAAGGGTCTTGCCCGTTCCGGTCTGTGAACGGCCGATGACGTCTCTGCCCTCTAATAGGACGGGAATCGCCCGTTCCTGAATCGGCGTCATCTCTACAATTCCCATTTGATCGACCGCCTGAAGGGTCGTTTCCCGAATAGCCAATGTGCTGAATTTCATAAATCTCCTTTAAATTAAAAAAACAGACGCCAGACAAACGCCTGACGCCTTGCCAATATATTATGAAGTTATTTTGCCGACCGCTTCGTCAGCGCCAGAAGCGCCTTGCCGATGACGGTGACGAGAATCGCGGTGACGATGGCTTCCGGGATGCCGTTGCCGGCGACCACGCCCATAATCACCTTGAACACCGCGCTCATGGAACTGCCGATGCTCTTGGCATATTCCTGAGCCAGCAGCAGGTAAATGCTGCCCATCACAAGGGCAGTGTTCGTCATCGCGCCGGCCGCGCCGGTGATCGCGAGCGCCGGGATGTCATTCATCTTGACCTTTTTCAGTCCGCGCCAGAGCCATCCGGCGACGATACCGATGCAGATCCGGCATCCGAGAGCGATCCAAACGGCCTTGACCGCACCGGCCGCGTTCATCGCGAGTGCCGGAGAAAAGGCAAAACTCATCGGTGTCGGCGCAACAGTTGCGTTGACCATCGAGCAAATGCCAAAGACGCCGCCTAAAATGGCGCCGGCCAAGGGCCCCAGCAGAATGGCACCGATGACGACCGGTATTTGAATCGTCGTCGCCTTGATAAACGGAAGCGGGATCAATCCCAACGGCGTGAAAGCCAGCAATACGATGATTGCGGCGAACATTGCCAACGTGACCAGCCAACGGGTCTTCTGCTTTGAACTATTCTGTTTTTTCATTTTAAACCTCCTCACTACCTTTTCGGTCTCTCCGAATAAAGTGTGTATTTTAAAAACAGGTTTATTCTATAATACAAAAGGCATTCTGTCAATCTTAATGTTTTCCCTAGATTTTGCCGGCTTTCTTGTCAAAATCCGGAAATGATGATAAAATAACACCGGAATTTTTGGAAATACGATTTTTCCAATGATTTACGAATTTTTGTATAAATAAAATAAGGATATAAAAGGAAGGTTGTCTATGATGGTACAAGATGCGATCCAGACTGCGCTAATCATTCTGGGTCTGCCTTTTACAATTTACGGTGTGTATTACGTCATCATCGGCGTCATGGGATTGTTCAAATCAAAGGAATATCCCCAGGCGCCGCCGCAAAAGAAATTCGCCGCGGTCATCGCCGCGCGCAACGAAGCCGGGGTCGTCGGCAATTTGATCGACTCCCTCAAGGAACAGCATTACCCGAAGGAGCTCTACGACATTTACGTATTGCCGAACAACTGCACCGACAACACCGAAGAAGTGGCACTGGCCCACGGTGCCAAAACGTTCCACTGCTCCTCGGCAGTGCATTCAAAGGGCGGCGCCCTCGAAGAATTCTTCGACGACACCTTCGCCCACAACGACATTTACGACGGCTTCTGCATCTTCGATGCCGATAACCTCGTTCAGCAGGATTTCTTCCAGGCCATGAACAACGCGATGTGTGCCGGCGTCGAAATCGGCCAGGGCTACCGCGAAAGCAAGAACCCGAAAACCTCGTGGGTTTCGGGCTGCCAGACGATTTTCTACTACACGGTCAACCGGTTCATCAACCAGGCCCGCCAAAATGTCGGCCTTTCCGCCGCCCTCAACGGCACGGGCTTCATGGTTTCGGCCAAGGTCTTAAAGAAAGACAATTCGGGCTT
>DGWE01000027.1 GCA_002396065.1 Eubacteriaceae bacterium UBA4266 | reverse complement strand
GAAATCATAATTCCACAGTCGAATTGGTCCACCCGGGCGATATAAGCGACCGACGGCGTCGTGGTGACGTGGAGAATGTACGCGTCCGCGCCAGAGGCGACCAGACCGCCGACGAGCATCGATTCAAACATGTAGCTCGAACGTCTCGTATCTTTGCCGATGACAATCTGCGGTGTGGTCGCGTCACCCTTTTGTCTGCGCAATTCGCCGTAATACCAGCCTAAGAAACGGCCGATCTGGTAAGCGTGTTCCGCATTAAGCGTCACATTTGCTTCTCCTCGGAAACCGTCAGTCCCAAAATATTTTCCCATTGTTCCTTGTCTCCTCGAATTTTAACCTTACACAATGACAAAAAAACTCCGAAGCCTCAGCCTCGGAGTTTTTTATGTCAATTATTCGCCCATCTGTTTGGCAACTTCTTCAGCGAAGTTTTCCTGTTTCTTTTCGAGACCTTCACCCATTTCAAAGCGGGCAAAACGACGAATCTTGACATTTTCGCCAATGTCCATAATCATTTCCTTGACCAAATCGCCAATCGTCATATCCGGATCCTTGATGTAAGGCTGATCCAGCAGGCAGATTTCCTTGTAGAATTTCTTCAGTCGGCCTTCTACCATTTTTTCAACGATTTTTTCCGGCTTACCTTCGTTCAATGCCTGAACCTTCAGAATTTCGCGTTCCTTCGCGACTTCTTCTTCCGGCACGTCATCTTCGCTCAAGTATTTCGGATTTGCTGCTGCAATGTGCATGGCAACGTCCTTTGCGAAGCGCTGGAATTTATCAGTCTGTGCGACAAAGTCGGTTTCGCAGTTAATTTCGACCATTGCGCCGATACGGCCGCCCATGTGAATATAAGAAGCGACAACGCCTTCAGCTGCAATTCTGTCGGCTTTTTTAGCGGTCTTCGCCATTCCCTTTTCACGCAGGATGACGATCGCTTTTTCCATATCGCCGTCGGCTTCGGTTAAAGCTTTTTTGCAGTCCATCATGCCGGAACCCGTTTTTTCGCGGAGTTCCTTAACCATCTGTGCTGTAATTTTCATTGAATTGTTTCCTCCAATATCAAGTGAGAAGCTTATTCTGCGTCTGCTGCTTCTTCAGCTTCCGCTTCTGCTGCAGAAACTGGAACATCTTCTTCCTGTTCTTCTGCCGGTGTCTGTCCCTGTTTGCCTTCGATGACCGCGTCGGCCAGAATGCGAAGGATTAATGCGATGGCGCGGATTGCGTCGTCATTGCCCGGGATGATGTAGTCGACATCGTCCGGATCGCAGTTGGTATCGACAATGCTGACGATTGGAATACCGAGTTTCTGTGCTTCGCGGATCGCGATAGCTTCTTTCTTGCAGTCGATGACTACAATAGCGCCCGGCATGCCGTCCATGTCTTCAATCCCGCCGAGGAACTTCTGCAGTTTTTCGCGTTCGCGGACGAGACCGATGACTTCTTTCTTCGGCAGTAAATCGAATGTACCGTCTTCTTCCATCCGTTTCAGATCTTTGAGACGGTTGATACGTTTATTGATGGTTTCCCAGTTGGTCAGGGTGCCGCCGAGCCAGCGGTGATTGACGTAGTATTCGCCGCAGCGTTTTGCTTCGGTTTCAATGCTGTTCTGTGCCTGCTTCTTTGTGCCGACGAATAAAATGTGTTTGCCGTCAGCTGCCAAATCGCGGACGAAATTGTAAGCATCACCGATCATTGTGACCGTCTGCTGTAAGTCGATGATGTAAATCCCGTTTCTTTCAGTGAAGATGTAGGGTTTCATCTTCGGGTTCCATCTGCGTGTCTGATGGCCGAAATGGACACCAGCTTCCAATAATTGTTTCATTGTGACAATAGCCATTTTTGTACCTCCTGGTTTTTCTTCCACTTCCGTCTGCGGAGCGCGCGACTCAGAGAGCACCTGCGCATTCCTCGGGAAATGTGTATATTCACAACTTGTTTAGTATATCGTAAGCTTATAAGCTTTGCAAGTTAAATCAAATATTTTTCGTAGCTTTTTTCGTTATCCTTCGGTTTGAACACCGAGTCCACATATGCTTTCGTGACGGTGAAGGTGTCTTCATCGTAATCACTGGCGTAGAACGAAATTTCTTCGAGCAGTTCTTCAAAAACGGTGTGCAGCCGGCGGGCACCGATGTTTTCATCTTCTTCGTTCTGCTGGAAGGCAATCGCCGCCACTTCCTTCAGCGCCTCTTCTTCGAATTTCATTTCGATGCCTTCGGTGCGCATCAGGTAGGTGTACTGCTTGACGATCGCGTTTTCCGGCTGAGTCAGGATCTTAACAAAATCCTCTTCGGTCAGGCTGTCCAGATGCACGGACACCGGGAAGCGCCCCTGGAGCTCAGGGATCATGTCTTCGACGTTGGCAACGTTAAAGGCGCCGGCGCCGATGAACAGCATGAAATCCGTTTTAACCGGTCCGTATTTGGTGTTGACCGTGCTGCCTTCAACAATCGGCAGAATGTCGCGCTGAACCCCTTCTCTCGAAACGTCCGGGCCGCCGCGGCTGGCGCCGTTGTCGATGATTTTATCAATTTCATCGATAAAGATAATGCCGTTCTGTTCCGCTTCGCGAATCCCCGTTTCGTTGACTTCGTCCATATCGATCATCTTCTGGGCTTCCTGATTGGCAAAAGCCTTGCGGGCCTCTGAAATTTTCATGGTCCGCTTTTTCTTTTTCTTGCCGCCCGGCATCAGCCCGTCGAAAATATTGCCGATTTCGATGCTCATGTCTTCGCTCATGCCGGCCATGACGCCGATAGATTTGGTCGCATCGTCATCGAGCTCAACTTCGATTCGTTCGTCCTCGAGCTTTCCGGCCAAAAGATCTTTGCGCAGATCTTCACGGCGCGTCACAATTTCGGCAGATGCCTGTTCGTCAGACGCGCTGATGTCGTCAGCCGGCTGATTAATCTGGCCGTTGCCTGACAATAGTTCAAAGGGATTGACCAGCTTTTCTTCTTTTTTCTGTTTTTTGTGCTGCGGCACGAGGATATCCAGAATCATTTCGTTGGCGCGTTCTTCCGCCTTTTCCCGAACCTCGTCCATTTTCTGCTGTTTGACCATGCGGATCGACGTCGTCACAAGGTCGCGGACCATGGATTCCACATCCCGTCCGACGTAGCCCACTTCCGTGAACTTCGTCGCCTCAACCTTGATAAACGGCGCGGACACCAGTTTGGCCAGCCGTCTCGCGATTTCGGTCTTCCCTACACCGGTCGGACCCATCAAGATGATGTTTTTCGGCGTGATTTCGTCGCGGATTTCTTCGGGCAGCAGCGAACGGCGGTAGCGGTTGCGAATCGCGATAGCCACCGCCTTTTTGGCCTTATCCTGTCCGATGATGTAACGGTTCAATTCCTGAACGATGACCCTTGGCGTCAGTTCCGCCTTCGTTTTCTTTTTACTCATCAGCGGTTTCTCCCTACTCGTCTAATGTGAGCACCTTGATGTGGTCGTTGGTGTACACACAGATCCCCGACGCAATTTTAAGGGCTTCTTCCGCGATTTGAGCCGCGTCCAAATCAGAATGCGCTTTAAGCGCTCTGGCTGCCGCCAGCGCGTAATTACCGCCGGAGCCGATCGCCGCGATTTCGTCATCCGGTTCGACGACTTCGCCGTTACCTGAAAGGATTAATAGCGTTTCTTCATTCATGACAATCAGCAGCGCCTCAAGCTTGCGCATCACCTTGTCCTGGCGCCAATCCTTGGCCAGCTCTACGGCTGCCCGTTTTAAATTACCGTTGTATTCTTCCAATTTATGTTCAAACATTTCGCACAGCGTGAAGGCGTCGGCGACGGAACCGGCAAACCCGGCCAGCACCTTGCCGTTGTAGAGCTTTCTGACCTTCTGCGCGGTCGCCTTCATGATGACGCTTTCGCCCATCGTGACCTGACCGTCTCCGGCGAT
>DGWE01000096.1 GCA_002396065.1 Eubacteriaceae bacterium UBA4266 | reverse complement strand
TGACCTACATTCTGCCGCTGGTCGTGCTCTGTGTCTTTTTCGGCGGGTATTTGATTCATTAAAAAACGCAATACGCACATAAGGCGAACGCATTGACGTTCGCCTTTCTCATGAGATTAATCATAAATTTTGAAGAAACGACAGATTTCATTGGAAAAAATTTTGAAGAAACTACAGATTTGGGCAAAAATAATCTTGAAGAAATGACATGACCCACTTAAAATAAGGGAACGAAAGGATATAAAAAACGAGGAGGCAGCTGTGCATTACGAAGAACCCCTTTACCGCCCGCCGAGTGAGGCCCGCAGCCTGATCTTTCAGGTGACCATCGGCTGTGCGCGCAGCACCTGCACCTTTTGCAGCATGTACAAGGACAAGCGCTTCAGGATTCGGCCGATGGACGAGATCGAACGGGACATTTGGGAGGCGGCCGCGCGTTACGGCAATCAGGTCCGGCGGATTTTCCTGGCGGACGGCGACGCGCTGATCCTGCCGACGGACCAGCTGCTCCGGATACTCGACGTGCTGCAAAACGCCTTTCCCGCCGCGGAGCGGGTCACCGCCTACGGCGCGCCGGCCGACGTGCTGGGCAAATCCGATTTGGCACTCACTGCGCTGCGCGAGGCAGGCCTTTCGATGATTTACATGGGCATGGAATCCGGGAGCGACGAGGTGCTCAGACGCGTGCACAAGGGCGTCAGCGCCGAAGAAATCGCCGCAGCTGGAAAACGGCTCAAGGCTGCGGGCATGGCCCTTTCGTTGACGATGATCGCCGGCCTCGGCGGCAAAGCGCTGTGGCGGGAACATGCGGTGGCAAGTGCACGGGTCGTCTCGAAAATTCGGCCGGATTACCTTGGGGCCCTCACCCTAATGCTTGAACCGGGGGCGCCGCTGCTCAAGGACGTGCAGTCGGGCGTCTTCGCGATGCTTTCGCCCGAGGAAGACCTTGAGGAGATGGCGCTGTTTTTGCAAAACGTCACGTCGCCCGGCACCGTCTTCCGCGGCAATCACGCGAGCAATTATCTGAACCTGCGCGGAACCCTGGACGCCGACATCCCGAAGATGCTCGACGCGATTCAAACGGTCCAGAACAATCAAAATTTCAAGCCGGAATGGCTGCGGGGGCTGTGAGCGGCGGGTCCGACAGCTCGGGCGGACACTTTCCTTAATCAAAGTGCACTTTAAAAAAAACATCGCCATTTTCCCTCCGGGGTTTGATATGATGAAATCAATATTCAAACACGGAGGTGAGCATTGTGAAAATATTTATAGCCGGCGGCAGCGGCAGAGTGGCCACCGAAACGATCCGCATTCTGGCGGGCCAGGGACACGACATTTACGCTGGCGCGCGCCACAAGGACCACATTGTAATGGGGGACCATATTTATCCTCAGAAATTGGACCTTCACGCAGAGGTCGACGCGCTGGCGGCGCAGATCGACGGCATGGACGCCGTGTACTTCCTCGCCGGATCCAGGGGCAAAGATCTGCTGCAGACTGACGCCTTTGGCTGTGTCAAGCTGATGCAGGCCTGCGAAAAGGCTGGGATTAAACGCTACGTGCAGCTGAGCTCGATTTACTCGATCCAGCCTGAAAAATGGCAGGAAGAGCCCTCTCTCGCGTCGATTATGAATTATGACATCGCCCGTTTCTTTGCCGATCAATGGCTGATCCGCAACACGGACCTCGACTACACGATCGTCGGGCCCTGCGTCTTGACCGAGGAACCGGCAACGGGCAGAATCGAAATCAATCCCGAACGCGGTACGTCCAATCCGATTCCGGACGTTGCGGCAGTGCTCGCCGGAGTGCTCGACAAACCGAACACTGTCCGCAAGGTCATCTATATGACCGGCGGGGACACGCCGATCGAGGAAGCACTGGATGGGGTTGAGTAAAGGCAGTTTGATGATTTGGCGGCACTGGATTCTCACGAGTCCAGTGCCGTTTTTTGTTTGTCAGAGCGGTCAAATTATTTTTTAGAATGTTGTCAAAACCACAGACCGTCAACTACAGATGTGACATAATCAAAGCACAATAAAGAGTAAATTAGAAACGCAATATCAAAATTTCAGAAAGGCGGTGACAGTGATGCCAGTCATGAACGAAAAAGTCGGTGAAGTTTTCGCCATCGCGAAGGACAATCAACCGGTGCCGGGATGCACCATTTCTAAGTCCGTTTACGACGGCGGGAACGCGGTCGTGGTTTTCTCCCTCGCGGCGGGAACGGACATCAGCGCGGAAATCTTTCCGTATTACAAATTGATTTTAGTCGCAGAGGGCAGTCTCGAGGTCTACGGAACCGACGGTTTTGTCCGCGGGCTTTCAGCCGGAGACGGCATCCTGACGCCGACGGATCAGCCCATCGGCATGCGCACGGCAGACGGCGCGGTTTATACAGAAATTGAAATTCACAAGGAGGATACAATGAATCAGGCAGTACACGCAGGGGAAGTTTTTAAATTGGCGGAATTGGTACCCTATCAGGACGGAAAAATCGTCAACATGGACGTCGTTCACAACGACAAGATGAAATTTGTCGTCATGGCCTTTGACAAGGGCACAGCCCTCTCGGAACACGCGGCGCCGGGTGAAGCGCTGATTTTCGCCCTCGACGGCGAAGGGGTCATCGGCTACGAAGGCGAAGATCATCCGATCGTGGCCGGCGAAAACTTCCACTTCGCCAAGGGCGGCCTGCATTCGGTAAAAGCGACGGAAAAATTCAAGATGGCGCTGCTGCTGACTCTTGAATAAACGGGAACTTCAGGATTTTAGAAAGCGAGCACAATTGTGGCAAAGCAAATTGATTTGAATCAGTCGGTGTACACCCTCGTGAAACAGTACCCGGAACTCAAAGATATCATGGCCGACCTGGGTTTTACGGAAGTGACGAAAAAGGCGATGCTGAACTCTGTGGGCAAGGTGATGACGATCCCGAAGGGCGCGAAAATGAAGCACATTTCGATGATCGATGTGGCGCGGGCGCTGCTGGCCAACGGCTTCGAACCGGCCGGCGACATGCCGGCGGTGGGCGCCGCACCGGGGGCGAAGCCGTCCGCGAAGGCGGCGTCCCCGATGTCCGACGAACGGAAGGCCATGTTAAAGGGCTACCTCAAACGCCTCGGTGACGGCGAAGACCTCGAAAGTGTCCGCGCCGATTTCGTCGCTCATTTCAGCGACGTGGAAGCCTCTGAAATCATGGAAGCGGAACAGGAACTCCTCGCGGAAGGGACCCCGCTTCAGGAAGTCCAGCAGCTCTGCGACGTGCACTCTGCGTTGTTCCATGGCGCGACCCGCGAAGAACAAATCGCCAACGCGGAAAAGGAAGTGGCCGCGTCGATGGATCGGAGAAAAGCCGCAGCGGTGGCACCAGATCTCAATGGCGTGGATAAAAACGAACAGGCTCGGGCTCTGGCTGGGATTACCGGTCATCCGATGCGCCAGTTTAAGCGGGAAAACGATGCCCTCGAAAAAATCATTGCGGCGGTGCGGGAAGCTCTCGCGGATGACAGCCTGACACCAGAATTGTTCGCGCAGCTCCGGGAAATTTCGGTGCACTACGCGAAGAAGGGCGACTTAATCTACCCGCTGTTGAAGGTGAACTACGGGATTTCCGGCCCGTCCGACGTGATGTGGACCGTCGACGATGAAATTCGCGACGAATTAGGGGAACTCGCTCAAATCGAAGCACATGACAGCGTGTGGCGCGACCGCCTCGAAAAGGTGATCGTCCGCGCGGAAGAAATGATCTACAAGGAAAGCAACATCCTTTTCCCGATCTGCGCGGTGAACTTCACCCAGGCCGAATGGTTCTCGATTTATCAGGACGAAAAAGACTACGCGGTGGTCTTTGGCGTTGAACGGGAAACCTGGGACGAGGCCGAACAGGCGTCATCGTCGGCACTGACCGACGTGCTGCCGAGAGACGGAGAAGTTGTGATGCCAGGCGGCCATATGACCGTCGAACAGCTGACCGCGCTGCTCAACACGATCCCTCTCGAAATCAGCTTTATCGACGCGGACAACATCAACCGCTTCTTTAACGAAGGGCCGAAGGT
>DGWE01000024.1 GCA_002396065.1 Eubacteriaceae bacterium UBA4266 | reverse complement strand
GCCCTTGGCCTTGAGGCCGCGGACGACGTCGAGGTAGCGCTTCATCTGCAGCTCGGTAAAGGATTTGTCTGCTTCGTCGGCCGTCGCGAAGTGAGTGAACATCCCGTAAAGCTCGATACCCGGCATTTCTGAGATTTCTGCGATGGCGTCCACCGCTTCGTCCCAGCGGAAGCCGATACGGCCCATTCCGGTGTCCACCTTCGCGTGGATGCGGGTCACCGTTCCGTTTTTCACGTTGTATTCCGAAAGGGCCCGCGCAAATTCGAGGGAATCGACCGCCGGCTGAATGTCCCATTCGACCAGATCCGGAATCTGATTTTTGGGGGTCAGGCCGAGAATCATGATGTCGCAGCGGTCGATGCCCTTCTGGCGCAGCGCGATGGCTTCATCCAGAAAGGCGACGGCCATCATGTCCACGCCTTCGTCCTGAATCGTCTGGGTGAATTCGATGCCGTGGCCGTAGGCGTCGGCCTTGACCACCGCGATGATCTTCGGGCCCGGGCCCACCCGCTTTTTGATTTCCTGCAAATTGAGCACGGCGTTGTCCAGGCTGATTTCCGCCCAGGTCGGTCGGTGGGCCGGCACCGGCACCTTGATGCCCAATTCGTCAAATTCCCGTTCGTCGTCTCCGACCAGCGCCGAGCCCGACGCCGTCGATTTGATTTCGCTATTATCTTTCATGATTGCCTCTAATTTTCTTTCTATATAATGTAACGATTTTTTACTGCTGTGACGCGCAGCCCGTCTGCGCGTCCTGAACCAGACACACAGCCACCGCGGTGGCCGCGGCCGCTTCGATGGCTTTTCCGTAATGATTATCGTAGGTGCCCTGCATGTTTTCGTCCGCCAGATCGGATATCCCGCGGAGAATCAGCCAGGACACGCCGTTGGCCTGAGCCGTCTGGGCGACGGCCGCGCCTTCCATCTCGACGCATTCGGCTTTGAAATGCTGCCGCAGCGCCGCCTTGAGCTTGGAATCCGCCAGAACCCGGTCGTCGGTGAGCACCCGGCCTTTGCGGTATTTAAGCTTTAGTTTTTCAGCCGCCTGCACCGCGTCCGCGACGAGCTTCTGGTCCGCCGAGTAGACCGTCCCATTCATAAAGGGCACGTCCACGGGTTTGAGTCCGCCCTTGTCCGGCTCGAAGCCGTAGGCCGCCGCGTCGGTGCTGACGATGAGCTCGCCGAAAGCGAGACCTTCGCCGATGCCGCCGGCCACGCCGAAGCTGATGACCGGGTCGGCGCCGTAGCAGTCGATCAGGATCTGAGTGCACAGTGCGGCGTTGACCTTGCCGAGACCCGACGCCACAAGCGTGACGTCATTGCCGCCGATTTTCCCGGTGACGAAATCCACGCCGGCCTTCGTAAAGCTGCTGGTGTCCTGCATCCAGCGCGCGAAGGCGTCGGCTTCTTCCTGCATGGCCGCAACAATTCCGATCATTTTTTTATCAGGCACGCGACAGCCTTGGCCGCGATGCCTTCCTCCCTTCCGGTAAATCCCAAATGTTCCTCCGTCGTCGCCTTCACGCTGATCTGCGAGACGTCCGCCCGCAGGCAGGCCGCGATGTTGGCCCGCATCGCCGGGATATGGGGCGCCATTTTCGGCGCCTGGGCGACGACGATGGCGTCGACGTTGCCGATTTTATAGCCGGCCCCGTCGATCAGCCGCCAGACCTGATCGGTCAGCGCCATGCTGTCCGCTCCGGCGTACTTTTCGTCGGTGTCCGGAAAATGGGCGCCGATATCGCCGAGGGCCAATGCCCCGAGGAGGCTGTCCATCACCGCGTGCAGCAGCACGTCGGCGTCCGAGTGGCCCGCCAGTCCAGCGTGGCCGGGAATGTGCACCCCGCCGAGGATCAGCGGCCGGCCATCCTCAAAGGCGTGCACGTCGTAGCCGATGCCGACGCGGATCGGCTGCGCGGTTATCTGATTGGTTGTCATTTTAAATTAACCCCCGCTATCTCTCAAAACTATGCTGATTGACACAGCCTGATTGTCTTCAATTGTTTCATTTATTATACGCTTATTCCCTTCTCCCCTTCAACCTGATTTTTGGTCAATCCCCGATTTGCATTTGACATAGCCTATAAACGGTTACTTTTTCTTCAAGTGTGCAAAATATTGGTAATTTTTTGCATTAAATTTGCATTAATTCGCCATTAAAACCCTTTACGAGCGCCTTGTCTTTATGTTACAATATTCACAAATTATTTGGACACGTTCCTGTCCAGATGATACACATTGATTATTCTTAAGGAGGCAACGTAATATCATGAATTTTCTCGTGTGTGTTAAACAAGTGCCTGACACAACCGAAATCCGTATCGACCCGGAAACGAATACTCTGATTCGTAAAGGTGTGCCGAGCATTGTCAATCCTTTCGATGGGTACGCGCTGGAAATGGCCGCACGCATTAAGGATGTAAGAGATGACGTCAAAATCGTCGTCGTATCAATGGGGCCAGATCAGGCTAAGGATGCGCTGAAGAACTGCTTGGCAGTCGGCGGCGACGAAGCTTATTTGGTTTCTGGCCGTAAATTCGGCGGATCCGATACCCTCGCAACCAGCTACGTTTTAGCTTGCGCGATCAAGAAGATCGAAGAAATCGAAGGCAAATTCGATGTGATCTTCTGCGGCAAACAGGCTATCGACGGCGATACCGCTCAGGTTGGTCCGGAACTGGCTGAACACCTCGGCATTCCGCAAATCACCTACGGCTTAACCGCTGAAATGACCGACGATGAAATCCAGGTTACCCGTGAAACAGAAGACGGCCAGGAAATCCTCGGCGCCAGCTTCCCGTGCCTGGTTACTGCAACCAAACCTTCATTTGATCCGCGTCTGCCGAAGATCAAAGACAAACTGGCTGCTCGTAAAAAAGAAATTCACGTTCTCGGCGAAGAAGATTTCGATATCGACTTCACAAAATGCGGCCTGAAGGGCTCACCGACAAACGTCAAGAAGACATTCGTACCACCTGTAAAGACTGGCGGCGAAATGATCACCGGCGAAACACCAGAAGAAGTCGCTGCAAACCTGGCAGCTGCCCTCGATAAAGAAGGCTTACTATAATATAAGAGAGGAGATCAGAAATGGAACCGAAAACAAAGGATCTTTGGGTATTTATTGAAACTTATCCTGATGGCTCCGCTCAGAGTGTGGGTCTGGAACTGTTAAACCCTGGCCGTGAACTGGCTGAAAAACAGGGCGGCAAACTGGTCGGTCTGGTTATCGGCCACAACACCGACGCAGCTGTTAAGGCTGTTCAGGAACACGGCGCAGATCAGGTTATCGTGATCGACGGCGAAGAATACGAACACTTCACCACAGACGCTTATGTCAACGCACTGTACGAAGTCATCACCAAATACGCACCGACTGCGATGCTCATCGGCGCAACCAACAACGGCCGCGATGTCGGACCTCGTCTGTCATCCCGTCTGCAGACTGGCTTGACCGCTGACTGTACAAAACTCGGCTACGACGACGAAACCGGCAACATCGCTTGGACTCGTCCGGCATTCGGCGGCAACCTGATGGCCACCATCCTCTGCCCGAATCACCGTCCAGAACTCGGTACTGTCCGTCCTGGCGTGTTCAAGGCGACAGAAGCTGAAGAAGGCCGCACCTGCGAAGTCATCAAAGAAGACATCCACGTTGCTCCTGAAGATATTAGAACCCGCTTAATCAAAGAAATGAAGGAAGACGCTTCCGAAATGGTCGACTTGGTCGGCGCAGACGTCATCGTTGCCGGCGGCCGTGGTGTCGGCGGACCGGAAGGCTATGAACCGTTACAGGAATTAGCTGACGTTTTAGGCGGCGTTGTCGGTGCATCTCGTGCAGCTGTCGACGCTGGCTGGATCGCTCACTCCCATCAGGTTGGCCAGACTGGTAAAACCGTTGGCCCGAAACTCTACATCGCCTGCGGGATCTCCGGTGCAATTCAGCACGTTGCTGGGATGAGCAGCTCTGACTGCATCGTCGCCATCAACAAAGACGAAGAAGCGCCAATCTTCGACATCGCAGATTACGGTGTTGTCGGCGACCTCTTCGCTGTTGTCCCTGCTCTGACTGCAGAAGTCAAGAAAATCAAAGGGATTGCATAATTTATCTCACACACAAAAACCTGTCTGAATCTTTTCAGACAGGTTTTTTATTGTGCTTTTTTGTATTTTAATGATTTGAAGATAATTCGAATGGGCTGCTTGACGATCGTGAAAAATTAGCAAAAAAAGAAGGGCTCCGAACCAATATAGGGGGAGGAGTTCGAAGTCCTTTGGAGAGAGGGGGGTAATATTATGATTCCTTGCTGAATTCTCGCATATTCAGCAAGTTCTGAACATCAAATACATCCAACCGGGTGTGTGCTTCAATCGAATGTATTTCCTTGATGTGACTATAGTATAGCGCGTTATGAAAAATACGTCAAGTGTTGTAAGAATGTAAATTGAAATAATCCTAATGTAAACTGTTACATTGAGATTCTTTTAAGAATTTATTCAGATTCTTTATGTTTAAACTGATTTTCAATGGCCAAAGTCCTGTTTTTGCGGTCTATTTCCATCGTTACGCGCTTTTTACGGACCGAATACATCAAATCCGACAGGCCGTTTTCATCAGAATTTTCAATCATCCCCCGCATGATTTTCATACTATTTTCAAAATCGTCGATCTGTGACAACAGCGCGTCGCGGTTGCTGACGAACAGCTCCGCCCACATCGGCGCGTTGATCATCGCGATCCGGGTCAAATCCATGAAGCTGCCGCCTTCAAAATCCGAGAGGTGGCGTTCCTCTTTACAATCGATCAGGGCGCAGGCGATGACGTGGCAGAGCTGGGACGTGAAGCCGATCTTCTTGTCGTGGCCTTCTGGGGTCGTCTCGACGATGTTGGTGAAGCCCATGTTGTAGATCACGCGCTTGAGCCACTTGATGTGGTCGGGGTCGTTCTGGGGCATCGGCACGAGAATGTAGTTGCGCCCGACGAAAATTCCCTCGTCGGCGCCGCCAAAGCCTTCCTTTTCGCTGCCGGCCATCGGGTGGCCCATGATGAAGTCGACGTCGTCTCTGAGAATCGGCAGCACCTCGTCGACGAGAATCTGCTTGACGCCGGTAATGTCGGTGATCACCGCGCCGGGCTTGAAGTCCCCCATGTGGGTTTTAAAGAAATTCACCGCGGTGCGCGGGTACAGACAGAAATAGATGAAGTCCGCCTGGGCGAGCAGGCGCGCAGCGCCGGCTTCGTCGTTTTCCCCTTGGTCGATGACGCCGCGGTCGAGGGCTTCCTCGAGGACTTCGCTGTCGGTATCGATGGCGCCGATCCAGTCCGGCCCTTCCTTTCTCAGGGCCATGGCCAGTGCCCCGCCCATGAGCCCGAGTCCGATGATGACGACGTTCTTATTTTGAAGTACTTGTTCGATTTCCATTGTACACCTCTATTTTCTATACGCTTTCAATTTCTATTATTTTCATTTATTTGCAGCAGCTACAGCGACACGTAGGGCGTGCGCTGACTCTTGAACACCACCTGCTCCCGGTAGAGCAGCTCGATGAACCGGTCTGTCATGCCGGAGATGTAGTCCACCGCGGCCCGTTTCATCTCCGCCGCGCCGGCCTCCCCTTTCTGATAGGTGTAGACCCAGTGGCAGGCCACAGTGTCCGCCCGCTTTTCGTCGTGAAAACCTTCCATGTAGTCGATGAGCCATTTCTCGAAGCCGACGGTCAGCGACGGGAACTGCTCTCTGAAATAATCCCGGCGGTCGGGTTCCTCGGCGTAGCGGCAGAGCGCCGCGTAAATCGTCTCGATGACCTGATGGCCGTAATCCTTGTAGGCCTTGAGCCGGTCGTTGAAGTAAATCAGCTCCCGATTGAGCCGCGTAACCTCGCCGATCGCCGTCCGCGCCGGCTCGGAAAAGCCCATGCCCCGCTCCGGCGTCGAGTTCAGACACAAATCCGTCACCATCAGATGAATGACGTTGGCGTTGTTCACGTCGATGGACGAGATGCCGGCCGCGCGGGCGTACCGGTCGACGACCTCGGCGTAAACCCGGCGGTCTTCCGGTTTCATCAGTCCGAGGAGCACCGCGTCGTCGATGTCCCGCCCCAAATAGGAGATGTTGTCGGCGATTTTGATGATGCACCCTTCCCAGGTGAAGGGGTTAAACTGCCCCGGCCGCGTGAATTCTTTCAAATCGATGGCCGCCGCTCTCGGGAAGAGGGGGGCGTTTACCGGGCCGCTGTGGCCGACGATCCCGTCCCGGACGGCGTAGGTCAAATCGAGGTTGTACTGCCTGCCGTCAGGGCCGGAGAGCAGTTCGAAATCGTCGACGAAGCGCAGACCGTTGGCCGCGTGCCAAAAGGCCGGCGCGAGCCCGTCCCGCCGGACGATGGCCGAAAGGGCCGCCTCGCCGTCGTGGCCAAAAGGCGTGTGCCCGAGGTCGTGGCCGATGGCGATGGCTTCGGTGAGCTCGCCGTTGAGCCCGAGAAAGTCGGCGATGAGCCGGCCGATAGACGCGACGTAGTGCACGTGGTCGATCCGGGTGCTGACGTGATCGTTGCGCGGTCTAAAAAACACCTGGGTCTTGTACTTGAGCCTGCGGTAGGCCGAGGAGTGCAGAATCCGGGTGTAATCCCGGCCGAAGGGCGTGCGGATGTCCTCGTCGCGCTGGTAGAGCGCGTCCCTTCTCGCTGTGGCCGCCGCCCACTTTTCGGCGCCGGGGAACACCGCCTGAGACTTGAAACAGCCCCGCTGGGACCGGTAAGGATCTTTTTTCATCACAGCCTCCCGATTGCTTAAATGATTGCTTTTCATTATAACACAGTCTGCGTGTCGTTCTCATTTTTGATAAATAATGATTAATTTTGAATGTTTTCGCTGATTTTTACATAATTTTGCTTTAATTCTATTGTTATTGGCGCCGCTGTCCGTTATAATAAGGATAACACATTTACTTGATATGGAGGTATCACATGTTAGTTTCAGCAAAGGATATGTTGGTTAAGGCGAGAGCCGGACATTACGGCGTCGGCGCTTTCAATATTAACAACCTCGAATGGACGAAGGCCATTCTTGAAACCGCGCAGGAAAACAACTCACCGGTTATTCTGGCCGTCTCCGAAGGGGCTGGCAAATACATGACTGGCTTCAAAACCGTCGCGGCTATGGTCAAAGCGATGATCGAATCCCTGAACATCACCGTTCCAGTTGCGCTGCACCTCGACCACGGCTCCTACGAAGGCGCAAAGGCCTGCATCAACGCTGGTTTCTCTTCAATCATGTTCGACGGCTCTCATCTGCCTTTCGAAGAAAACGTCGAAAAGACGAAGGAACTCGTCGCTGCGGCTCACATCTTAGGCCTGTCTATCGAAGCTGAAGTCGGCACCATCGGCGGTGAAGAAGACGGCGTCATCGGCGCTGGCGAATTCGCAGATCCGAAGGAATGCAAACAGATCGCAGATCTCGGCATCGACTTCCTCGCAGCCGGCATCGGCAACATCCACGGCGTTTATCCGGAAAACTGGCCAGGACTGAACTTCGACGTGCTCGCCAACATCCAGAAGGAAATCGGCGACCTGCCAATGGTGCTCCACGGCGGCACAGGCATTCCAGACGAAATGGTTCAGCACGCGATTAAGCTCGGCGTCTCCAAGATCAACGTCAATACCGAATGCCAGCTCGTCTTCGCAGAAGCGACCCGCAAATACATCGAAGAAGGCAAAGACAAGGTCGGCAAGGGCTTTGACCCGAGAAAACTGCTCCTGCCTGGGACAGAAGCCATCAAGGCCAAGGTCAAAGAAAAAATGGAAGTCTTCGGTTCCATCGACAAAGCGTGAAACTAATCATCATTCGATAAATTATCAAATCAGAGCTGCCTTAAGGCGGCTCTTTTTTTAATTGACAAGCCCAATCGCTTATTGTATTATTGAATTAATACAATCAAAGGAGGATGCGATGCACAATCCCTTTAAACGAAAATCCCTGCCGGACGACGCAAGCGGTCCGGTTTTTGAAAACGGCGAAGCCCTGGCGCCAGACCCGATGGCGGCGGACGAAATGCGGAAAAAACGCCGAAAGCGCATTCTCGCGGTCGCCTTGATTGCAGCCGCAGCTTTAATCGCCGCCTCGGCCCTCTACAAGAAAAGCCAGCCGAAGCTGAAAACCATCACCACGGGCAAAATCACTTACGGCGATCTGACCAAAACCATCTCGGCCGACGGCATCGTCG
>DGWE01000047.1:7307-18705 GCA_002396065.1 Eubacteriaceae bacterium UBA4266 | reverse complement strand
CGAATACGCCCACAGCCGGACGGGCATCGACATCAACCCCGGCGCGGTGATCGGCAAGTATTTCTTCATGGACCACGGCACCGGCATCGTCATCGGGGAAACCACGGAAATCGGCGATTACGTCAAGCTGTACCAGGGCGTGACCCTCGGCGCGCTGTCGACCCGCGGCGGCCAGCGGCTGCGCGGCAAGAAGCGCCACCCGACCATCGGCGACCGGGTCACGATTTATTCCAACGCGTCGGTGCTCGGGGGCGAGACCGTCATCGGCCACGACACGATCATCGGCGGCAACTGTTTCATCACGGAGCCGATTCCCGCGTGCTCCCGGGTTTTCATCAAAAATCCCGATCTGACCATCGAAAAGGGGCTGGATCACCGCACCGGGACGGAGATTCCCAATCCGGACGCAGAACCGGAATTGGTTGACTAAGGAGAAATTTATGAACGACGGCAACACGACCCTTTACGGGGTGCTCGGGCATCCCATTCACCACTCTTTTTCGCCGGCCATCCACACGGCGGCCTTTGAAGAGACCGGGATCAACGCGACCTACCTCGCCTTTGACGTCACAGAAGACCAGCTGGAAAAGGCGGTCGACGGCCTGGTGACGTTGGACGCCAAGGGGTGGAACCTGACCATGCCCCACAAGACGAAAATGTGCGGCCTGTGCGACGAGCTGTCCGAGGCGGCGGCCATCGTCGGGGCGGTGAACACCGTGGTCAACGATCACGGCCATCTGACCGGGCACATCACCGACGGCGCCGGCTTTACCGCGATGCTGAGAGATCAGGGCTTTGACGTGAAGGGCAAGCGCGTCGTCCTCTTCGGCGCGGGGGGCGCGGCCCGAGCGGTCGCCGTGCAGCTGGCCCTCGACGGCGCGGCGGCGCTGTCGATCGTGAACCGCACCCTCAGCAAGGCCGGCATGCTGGCCGATTTGATCTCGGCGAACACAGCCTGTGACGCCCGCGCCATTGCGCTGTCCGACGAAAAAGCGGCCGCCGAACAGATTTTGGCGGCGGATTTACTGGTCAACGGGACCAAGCTCGGCATGGTCCCAAATCCGGACACCTGCGTGCTGACCAATCCGGCGCTGCTTCAGAATAAGCCGGTCCTCGCGGATTTCGTCTACAATCCGCTCAACACCCGTTTCCTCCAAATGGGGCGTGAGGCGGGCTGCCGCACCTTTGATGGCCTGGGTATGCTGCTCTGGCAGGGGGCGCTGGCCTTCAAGCTCTGGACCGGACAGGACATGCCAGTCGCCGCCGTCCGGCAGCGGGTTTTTCATCAATAGGGCCACAATTCTCAGATTTATCGGGCTGTCCCTTGACAGTCCGTTTTTTTATTTGCTATGATGAAGTGGTTAAAACGAATTCAGGAGGAATTTCCATTGAAATACTGGAACGAAACATTTGAAACCATGCCTCAGGATCAGCTCCGGGAGCTGCAGTTGGTCCGGTTAAAACAAACGGTGGAACGCGTTTACGCCAACGTGCCCTTTTACCGCAAAAAGTTTCAGGAAATGAACGTCGGACCGGAAAGCATCCAGAGCCTGGACGATATTCGGCGTCTCCCGTTCACGGAAAAGGACGATTTGCGCAACAACTACCCCTACGGTCTTCTGGCAGAGCCCTTGAGCCAGATCGCCCGGGTGCACGTCTCCTCAGGGACGACGGGCAAACCGGTGTGCGACGGCTACACCCATAACGACTTGTCGATGTGGGCCGAATGTGTCGCCAGAGGCCTCGCCGGCATCGGTGCCGACGCCCACTCGGTGATCCACGACGCCTACGGCTACGGGCTGTTCACCGGCGGCCTCGGGATTCACGGCGGCGCCGAACGCATGGGTGCGTCGATCATTCCGATGTCAAGCGGCAATACCCAGCGCCAGATCATGCTGATGCAGGACTTTAAGGCGACGGTGCTCACCTGTACGCCGTCCTACGCCGAATACCTCGGGGAAACGATGCGCGATGAAGGCGTCGACACCTCGGCACTGCCGCTGAAGGCCGGCGTCTTCGGCGCCGAACCCTGGTCGGAAAACATGCGCAAAAACATCGAAGCCCTGCTCAACATCAAGGCTTACGATATTTACGGCATGTGCGAAATCTGCGGGCCGGGTGTGGCCATCGAATGTCCGGAGCAGGACGGCCTCCATTTCTGGGAAGACTTCTTCTATTTCGAAATCATCGATCCGGAAACCGGCGAAGTGCTGCCCGACGGGGAAACCGGCGAACTGGTCATTACGACTTTGGCCAAGGAAGGCATGCCGCTGATCCGCTACCGCACCCGCGACCTGACCTGCATTATTCCGGAACCGTGCAAATGCGGGCGCACCCACAGACGCATCGCCAGACTCAAGGGCCGCACCGACGACATGATGGTCATCCGCGGCGTCAACGTCTTCCCGTCCCAGATCGAACACGCGCTGCTGGAAACGGGCTACGTCGAACCGCAGTATCAGTTGGTCGTCACCCGGGAAGGTTCGCGGGATCAGCTGGAAATCAAGGTGGAACTCAAGGAAGACTTCAACCTCGATTCCATCAACGCCCTCGAAGAACTCAAAGCGAAGATCGAACACGAAGTGCATTCGATCATCGGCATCAAATCGAAAATCACGCTGGTCGAGCCGAAGAGCCTGGAACGTTTTGAAGGCAAGGCCAAACGGGTCAAAGACCTGCGGAAAATCTGAGGAGGTAGTCATATGATCAGACAAGTATCCGTCTTTATGCAAAATCAGGAAGGGCGATTGGCCAAGGTTCTGCGCACTCTGGCCGACGCCAAGGTCAATATCCGGTCGCTGACCATCGCCGAAGCGGAGGATTTCGGCCTGCTGCGGCTGATTCTCCAGGATTCGGACGCGGGCGTCGCCGCGCTGAAGCAAGCGGGGATCATGGCCAATGAAACCCAGATGCTCGCCGTCGAAGTACCGGACGAACCCGGCGGGATGGCCAGCATTGTCGAAGTCCTCGGCGGTGCGGACATCAGCATTTCCTACGCCTATTCGTTTTTGCCGAAAAATACAGACAACGCGATCATCATCCTGAAAGTACCGGACGCCGACTACGACAAGGCGATCGAGCTGTTTAGCGGCGACGAAAGAACCAACCTGCTCGCCAGAGATGAACTGTTGACAAGATAGGGACGCAGGGTTATAATAGGGGCAAATAGAATAACAGTCTGTTTCAGGGCGGGGTGCAATTCCCCACCGGCAGTGATGCGATAAGCGAGTCTGCGAGCCATTTTGGGCAGATCTGGTGTGAATCCAGAACCGACGGTATAGTCCGGATGAAAGAAACGGTCAGTGTGTGTTTGACTCGTCCTGAAAATATGTATTTATTTTCAGGACTTTTTTTACGCGCGAAAGACCCCGGGGCAGACTCCTAAGGAGGCAGCATTCATATGAAAGCACAGCGCAAAACGCATTTTTTGGCACATCTCGCGGTATTGGTCGCGATGTCGGTGTTGTTGGTCTATTTGATCCATTTCCCGATCATGCCGGCCGCACCGTTCTTGGAATACGATCCGGCGGACATTCCGATTCTCGTCGGCACCTTCTTGTTTGGGCCGGCCGCCGGTCTGATCATCACCGCCGTGGCCTGCATCGTCCAGGGGCTGACGGTCTCGGCATCCAGCGGTATCATCGGCATTCTGATGCATTTCTTTGCGACGGGCAGCTACGTCATTGTCGCCGGACTGATTTACGTGAAGCACCACACAAAGGGCGGTGCAGTCGCGGCATTGATCGCCGGAACCTTGACGATGACCGCTGTAATGTGCGCCTGGAACCTCGTGATGACCCCGATTTTTATGGGGACCCCGAGAGCGGCAGTGGCCGCGATGATCGTCCCGGTCATCATTCCGTTCAACTTGATTAAAGCGGCGCTTAACGGCGCGATTACCTTCGTGGTTTACAAATCGATCTCCCGGATTTTTGACCGAGAATTTAACCGCCGCAAAGTGCACAGCGCCAAGGCAGATGCGTAAGTCATCATCGATTAGAATCAAAGTGAAGCCTGAGTTTTCAGGCTTCGCTTTTTTATTGGCATCCCTATGGGCGCAGGGGGAAAGGTGTGTCATCGCCTTTTAGCAGATCGGCACAAAACTGTGGTAGAATATTAAGCGAAATCACAAAAGAGAGGAGAGCACCATGTCCATCCAGCAGCAAGCAAACGTTACTTGTCCGGTATGCAGGCGCGTTAGCGCCTTTACCATTTGGCAGAGTGTCAACACGACGGAAAACCCGGAAATGAAGGAGGCCTTTAGGGACGGTTCGGTCTTCCGCTTCCGCTGCCCGAAATGCGGGGCAGAAACGCCGGTGTTCTACCCGTGTCTGTACCACCAGATGGAAGATCAGATTATGATTTATCTTGTGCCCAAGGAAAGGGTGACACAGACGGCTGAGATTTTTGACAAGGGCAAGACCGACCCGAAGAACCACCACTACATTTACCGGATCGTGACGACGACCAACGACTTGATTGAAAAGATCCGCATTTTTGACGCCGGCCGGGACGACCGCACCGTCGAAGTCTACAAGCACCTTTTGACCCACACGGTCGCCGAGACCTACCCGGACTTGGATTACGACGCGATCCGCTACGACGGCTACAGCGACGACGGGAAGGAATACCTCGACGTGTTAAAGGGCGGCGAAGTCCTCACGAGTGCAAACATCGACGACGATTTGTACCACCGCCTCGACGAAGCGGTAAATGTCCAGTACGGGGCCATCCGCCACGGAGAAGATTGGGTCATCGACAGCCATTGGGCCGCCGGCGTCATCGGCTGAGGGCCGGCGCTTTAAAATTATTTCCGCCATTTGGCGGATTTTTTTGCCTGAATCGCCCGTGGCGGATATCGAAGATGATTTCGTTTAAAACTTAATGTGTGGCAAAATCCATTTATTTTGGTCTTGATCGAAAGTATAATAGAGGCGCTTTCTAAATATCTAACACGCTTTGCAGAAAGGAGATCATCATGTTTAGGGATGAAGAAAGGGTGTTCAAAGATCAGGCTTATCGATATTTTTTATTCGGGATACTCGCCATTGCGGTTTCATTTTTCTTGAGCGATTGGATTTTGTGGGAGATGGCAAAATACGTAAAAATGTCAAGTGATCTGCGGGAAACGCTTGGCGAAGCTTTTCGGCTCGCCGTACTCATGGTCGTGATTTTTGCAGGCCATATGCAGGGCAGGATTTATGCTTCCGATCGGGAGCGTTTTATCCACGGCCTGCTGACCGGTTTGCCGATTCTCGCCATTGCAGCTGCCCAGCTGGTGCTCAGTATCGTCCAGGCCGATCCCGGATATTTTTCAAATACCGAACTTGTCTGCGCCACCATTGTGACTTATACGCTGACCGGCATTTTTGAGGAATTGCTGTTTCGCGGCGTGGTGCTGAACGCTTTTCAGGATGCCTTTGCAAAAAAGAGCGCTAAGACCATCTGGATGTCACTTGTCTTGTCGGCACTTGCGTTCGGGCTGATGCATCTTACGAATCTGGCATCCGGACAAAATGTAGTGGGAACACTGATGCAAGTCATCGAGGCAACCGCCGTGGGGCTGTGCTTCGGCGCCGTTTATCTCAGATGCCGTAATATCTGGGTGGTGGTGATTCTGCACGCGCTGACCGATTTGTCCAGAGCCATCGGCACCAATGCGCAATCCACCGTCGACGTGCAAAATGCGAACGTCAATGCCGCGGCGTCCATCCTCAGTATTCTGCCGTCCCTTGTCATATTGCTGGGTCTAACCCTGTTTCTTTTAAGAAAATCCAAGATGGAAGAGCTGGTTGAGGAAAGACAGGAAAGTGGCATTGAAGCGCGTCAAGCCTAAGTTGGTTATCGATACCAGTTTTAACATGTACGAAAAATACATGCTGCCCCTCGTGTGCGGTTCACGGGGGATACGCATTTTGGTATTCATCAATAACCTCTCTCAATAGATTAATAAAAATGGACGGAACAGCGTCAATCAAATACGCCGTATAAAATATCTTTAAACCTATTATAGCAGATGGTGAGCAAATAGGGGTATTAATTTACACCGTTTACAAAAACGGATGGATTGAAACGAAAGCCGTTTAACTGCGTTTTTGGGTGAAATTGTCCTCCCAGGACACCGAAAAGCGGTGATTTCTAAACTTAAAGTATGATAAAATAAGAAACGAGTTTTATCATTTTTCAATAGAGAGGAGATCGGGAAATTCACCATTTCCCGGGAAAATATATGGCAGTGGGCAACAACGAACGGGAAGAACTGCACCGCGCGATCTGGGCGATTGCCGACGAGATGCGCGGCGCGGTGGACGGCTGGGATTTCAAGAATTACGTGCTCGGCGCGATGTTTTACCGCTATATTTCGGAGGATCTCGCGGCGTATATCGATCAGGGCGAGGAGGAAGCGGGCAATGCCGGCTTTCATTACGCAGAGATGGCGGACGCGGATGCGGAGGAAGCACGCCAGGGCTTGATCGAGGAAAAGGGGTATTTTATCCTGCCGAGCGATTTATTCGTGAATGTCTGCGCCCGGGCGGCCGACGATGAAAACCTCAACGAAACCCTCGAAGGGGTGTTCCGCCGAATCGAAGGTTCGACCGCAGGCAGCGAGTCCGAGACGGATTTCCGTGGCCTTTTCGACGATTTTAACGTGAACAGCAACCAGCTCGGCGGCACAGTGAAGCTGCGCAACAAGCGGCTGGTAAAGCTGCTCGAAGGGGTCCAGAATATGCAGCTCGGGACGATCACAGGCCATGGCATCGACACCTTCGGGGACGCCTACGAGTACCTGATGACGATGTACGCGTCGAGCGCGGGCAAATCCGGGGGAGAGTTTTTCACGCCGTCGGACGTGTCAATTCTTTTGACGCGTCTCGGCACAGTGGGGAAGACTTCGGTCAACAAGGTATACGATCCGGCGTGCGGCTCGGGCTCGCTGCTGCTCAAGTCCCTCGATCTTTTAGGTATGGACGGTGTAAAGCAAGGGTTTTTCGGTCAGGAGATCAATGTGACGACGTACAACCTGTGCCGGATCAATATGTTCCTTCACGGGGTAGGCTTCGACCGGTTCGATATTGCCCTTGGAGACACGCTGACGGATCCGAAGCACTGGGACGACGAGCCTTTCGAGCTGATTGTTTCGAATCCGCCTTATTCGATCAAATGGGAAGGCAAGGACAACCCGACCTTGATCAACGACCCGAGGTTTGCGCCGGCCGGGGTGCTGGCGCCGAAGAGCAAGGCGGACCTGGCGTTTATCCTGCATTGCCTGTCGTGGCTTTCGCCGAGCGGGACGGCGTCGATCGTCTGTTTCCCGGGTGTGATGTACCGAGGCGGCGCGGAAAAGAAGATTCGGAAATTCCTTGTGGACAATAATTACATCGACGCGGTGATTCAGCTGCCGGCGAATCTGTTCTTCGGAACTTCGATCGCGACGTGCATCATGGTACTGAAGAAGAACAAGCAGGACACGGGGATTTTGATGATCGACGCGTCGAACGAATTTGTGAAGGCGACGAACAACAACCGGCTGTCGGACGACAACATCGCTCACATTGTCGATGCGTTTGAAAAACGGGAAGCGGTCGAACATTTCGCCCACACCGCTTCTTACGACGAGGTGGTCGAGAATGATTACAATTTGTCAGTGTCGGCGTACGTCGAGCCGGAGGACACCCGGGAACAGATTGATATTCAGGCGCTGAACGCGGAATTGAAGACCCTTGTCGCGAAGGAGGACGAGCTGCGGCGCGCGATTGACGAGATTGTCGCGGAGATTGAAGGTGGCGGCGATGAGTAAACTGAACGATCTGATTCGGGAGTATTGCCCGGATGGGGTGGAATATAAAAAGCTTGATGAAATAGCGACAATTACTCGAGGTGGCAATTTTCAGAAAAAAGATTTTTTAGATGAAGGAATCCCATGTATCCACTATGGACAAATTTATACAAAATATAATTTATTTGTAGACCAAACTTTGAGCTATATTTCAAAAGAGAAAAGTCAAAAACAAAAATTTGCTGAACCTGGCGATGTGATTATGGCTGTAACGAGCGAAAACATTGAAGATGTTTGTAAATGCGTTGCGTGGCTTGGATCTGAAAAATTAGCTGTCAGCGGACATACAGCCATTATTCATCATAATTTAAATCCTAAATATCTTGTTTATTATCTATCATCAGAAGCTTTTTATAAGCAAAAATTAAAATTGGTACATGGCACTAAGGTTATAGAAGTCACGCCAAAATCATTAGAAAATGTATTAATTCCCGTTCCGCCCTTGCCGGTGCAGCGTGAAATTGTCCGGATTCTGGACAATTTCACAGAGCTTACAGCAGAGCTTACAGCTAGGGAAAAGCAGTATGAATATTATCGAGATAGGCTGCTTACGTTTGATGAGAATAATCCGATTGCGAGGAAGTATTGCCCGGATGGGGTGGAATATCTTCCTTTATGGCAGTTATTTAATACAAGAAATGGATATACACCGGCTAAAAAACATATAGAATATTGGAGGGGTGGAACTTTCCCTTGGTTTCGCATGGAAGATATTCGCGAACACGGAAGAATACTTTTTGATTCAATTCAACACGTTACGGAACAAGCAATAAAAGGTGATCCTTTTCCCAAAGATTCAATTATTATTTCAACTTCCGCGACAATAGGTGAACACGCTTTAATCAGGAAGCCATTTTTAGTAAATCAGAGATTTACGGTATTAATGATTCGCAAAGAATTCAAAGAAAAATTTAATAATAAATTTTTATTTTATTATTGTTTCAAATTAGATGATTTTTGTAATAGTCATTTAAATACAAGCAGTTTTAATTCAGTTGATAAGACTGCGTTTAATAATTTTTTATTTGCCGTTCCGCCCTTGCCGGTACAGCGTGAAATTGTACAAATGTTAGACCGCTTTGATAAATTATGCCACGATATGACAACCGGTCTTCCAGCAGAAATTGAAGCGCGACAGAAGCAGTACGCCTATTATCGGGATAAACTTTTGGATTTCAAGCCGCTGGAGTCGTAAATTATAAATAATAAAGAAAAGAAAATTCTTGAACTTTTACTTGAAGATCCGGGGGTATACCATGCCGCAGCTTGCGGCATATATAGGTTGCAGCCGAAAGACGATTTCTCAACATTGAACCTGTCCCAATTTAGTATGTAAATTGAAATGAAAAGAGATGGAGAAGCACACATGTCATACTTTAATATCGTCGCCGAGACGAACGAGAACACGGTCGTGACCGAATACAAGCCCGAGCGCCAAACCGACAAGGGCTACCAGAGCGAGGCCGACCTCGAAGCCGCGTTCATAGGGCGCTTAGAGGAACAGGGCTACGCTTACCTGCCGATTCATCAGGAGGCCGACCTGATCGTGAACCTGCGCGCCTGCCTCGAACGCCTCAACGGCGTCACCTTTTCCGACGCCGAGTGGAAGCGCTTCTTCAACGCGTCCATCGCCAATGCCAACGACGGCATCGTCCAAAAGACCCGCATAATTCAGGAGAACTACATCCAGGTGCTGACCCGGGACGATGGTACGCACAAGAACATCCGGCTCATCGACAAGAAAAACATCCACAACAACCGCCTTCAGGTCATCAACCAGTACGAAAACGGAAAGGCAGAGGGCGCCAAATACGACAACCGCTACGACGTCACAATTCTCGTCAACGGCCTGCCTCTCGTCCACGTCGAGCTCAAGCGCCGGGGCGTGCCGATCCGCGAGGCCTTCAACCAGATTGAGCGCTACCAGCGCGACTCCTTCTGGGCCGGCTCCGGACTTTTTGAGTACGTCCAGATTTTCGTGATCTCCAATGGCACCCACACGAAATACTACGCCAATTCCACCCGGTACAACGCCATCAAAGAGCGCGGCTCGGGGAAGAGGAAAAAGACCAAGACCAGCAACAGCTTCGAGTTCACGTCCTACTGGGCCGACGCGGGCAACACCATCATCCCGGACCTGCTCGACTTCACGCGGACGTTCTTCGCGCGCCACACCCTGCTCAACATCCTGACCCGGTACTGCATCCTGACGACCGAAAACATCCTGATGATCATGCGCCCGTACCAGATCACGGCCACCGAGCGGATATTGAACCGCATCGAAATCGCCAACAACTACAAAAAGTACGGCACCGTCGCCGGCGGCGGCTACATCTGGCACACGACCGGCTCGGGCAAAACCCTGACCTCGTTCAAGACCGCGCGCCTCGCGACCGAGCTGCCCTACATCGACAAGGTGCTCTTTGTCGTCGACCGCAAGGACCTGGACTACCAGACCATGAAGGAATACGACCGGTTCGAAAAGGGCGCGGCCGACTCCAACTCGTCCACCGCCGTGCTCGAGCGTCAGATGCGCGACTCCAAGGGAAAAATCATTATCACGACTATTCAGAAGCTTTCCACCTTCTGCAAAAAATACCCGAAGCACCCGGCCTACGCCGCACACATCGTCATCATCTTCGACGAATGCCACCGCAGCCAGTTCGGGGACATGCATCAGCTCATCGTCAAGCGGTTTAAAAAATACCACTTGTTCGGCTTCACCGGCACGCCGATTTTCGCGGCCAACGCCGGCAGCCGCCGGGGCACCGACTTCACGACGGCCCAGGCCTTCGGCGACCAGCTTCACACCTACACCATCGTCGACGCCATCAACGATCACAACGTGCTGCCCTTCCGGGTCGACTACATCAAGACCATGGACGAGGACGACGCCATCACCGACGAGCAGGTCTGGGACATCGACCGGGAGCGGGCGTTCATGGCCCCGGGGCGCATTGAAGTCGTCACACGCTACATCCTCGACCATTTCGATCAGAAGACCTACCGCGGCAGCCGAACCTACGCCTTCAACGCGCTGACGAATATCGCTGACGTTGCCGCTGCCGGGCGGAAGACCGTCGACGAAATCAAGACGCCGATGCGGCTCTCGGGGTTCAACTCGATTTTCGCTGTAGCCTCTATCGACGCGGCCAAGCTTTACTACAGCGAATTTAAACGTCAGATGGCCGCGGATCCCGCGAAGCAGCTGCGCGTCGCCGTGATCTACAGCTACGCCCCGAACGAGGAAGTCAGCGGCGGGCTTCTCGGCGAAGAAAACTCCGAGGACACGAACGGCCTCGACCAGAGCAGCCGGGATTTTCTCGAGGGCGCCATTGACGACTACAATAAAATGTTCGACACCAATTACGATACCTCGGGCGAGAAATTCCAAAACTATTACAAGGACGTGTCCCTGCGGATGAAAAACCGGGAGCTCGACCTGCTCATCGTCGTCAACATGTTTTTGACCGGGTTCGACGCGACGACGCTCAACACCCTCTGGGTCGACAAGAACCTGAAGATGCACGGCCTGATCCAGGCCTTCAGCCGCACCAACCG
>DGWE01000047.1:0-7177 GCA_002396065.1 Eubacteriaceae bacterium UBA4266 | reverse complement strand
GCCATCGCGCTCTTCGGCGACAAGGACGCCGGCGGCGTCGTGCTGATCCGGAAATTCAAGGATTATTACGAAGGTTTTGACGAGGGCGGCCGGCACTACGACGGCTACACCGAGCTGATCGACAAGCTCGTGAAGGGTTTTCCGCTGGACGAGCCGGCGATTATCGGGGAAGCGCGGCAAAAAGCCTTTATCCGGCTCTTCGGCGCGATTCTGCGCATGCGCAACCTGCTGTCGGCCTTTGATGAGTTCACGGGACAGGAGCTCCTCCCCGAACGGGATTTCCAGAATTACGCCAGCCGCTATCAGGATCTGCAGGACATCTGGAAGCGCGAGAAGAAAGACAAGAAGGACATCAGCGATGACTTGGTCTTCGAGACCGAGCTGATCCGCCAGATCGAGATCAACATCGACTACATCCTGATGCTCGTGCAGAAATACCACGATCAGCACGGCGCGGACAAGGAAATCCTCGTGACGATTCAGAACGCCGTCGACGCCAGCCCGACCCTTCGGAGCAAGAAGGCGCTGATCGAACAGTTTATCGGCCAGCTGAGCGAGGCGGACGAGGACATCACCGACGCGTGGCAGCGTTTCGTCAGCGCGCACATGCGCGAGGACATGGACGCCCTCATTCAGGCCGAACGCCTCAAGCCCGAGCCGGCCAAGCGCTTCATGACCGAGGCCTTCAGGGAAGGGGAAATCAAGGAAACCGGCACGGCAATCGACCGCATGATGCCGCCGGTCAGCCGCTTCGGCCACAGCGGCCGCGGGGAGAAAAAACAGCGCATCCTCGACGCGCTCCGGGATTTCTTTGATAAATATTCGGGGATTGTCAGCGCCGAGGGCCAGAACGGCAGCCTGTTTGCGTACAAAGCGCCGGGAACCCAGGACGTGCCGCTCGCGGCTGAGGAAAAAGCGGTATTAGAGGTTGTGAAGAAAAAATAAATAGCAGCTCAAAAAAATCCACACGCCTAAACGTGTGGATTTTTTGTTTGAGCTTACAGGCTTAGTAGGACGCGACGAGCGCGTCAGAAGCGGAAATGTCAGCCGCTGCGTCGCCGATCGGGAGCCGCGTATCGGTGGGGAAGGTGACCGCGGAGGCGGCAGGCACCTTGACCGCGACGTGCTTGCCGGCGTAGGCGGACCAGCCGCTGCCGTTCAGCTTCACCAGGCGCTGGGTTTTGCTTTCTGTCGTGCCCGAGCCGTCCGCGCTTTCTCCGGTGACGGTTGTCGCCTGATTAAAAACCAGCACGACGTTCTGCGCTGAGCTGAACTGACTGGTGAGACCGCTGTATTCGCTCTGGGAAATTTCGCCGAGATCGACCTGCAGCTGGGTCATTTCCTGATCGGAGACGATCCGCAGTGTGCCCTGCCAGACGCTGCCGCCGGAATTGGCGACCGCCTGGTCGTAGCGGTCCTTGGCCGAGGTGGCCTTCGACGTCGTGGTGCTTGACTTGGACTTTGTGCTGGATTTGGCTTTTGAAGCCGAATTGCTCGAGGCCGTATCGCCGCTTTTGCCCGCAAGTTTGTCGAGGGCCGACCGGTCGGAAATGTCGGTGAAGGCGATCTTTTTGCCGATATCCTTCGGGGTGCTGGTACTGCTTAAATCTTTTTCAGCGATGGTGTCGCCGTCGACAGTGATGGACGCGTAACTGATGGTGTTGTCTTTCTTTGGATCGCTCGCGTCGCCGGACACCGAGGCGTCGTAGACGCGCTTGTACGCGCCTTTGCCGCCGTCTCTGGCGTAGAGGCTGGTTTCAGCCGTTCGGGCGCTGGTGCTCGAGGGGAGGGTGACCACGCCGTCGAGGGCTTTGGCCGTTTTCCCGCTCTTGTAGGTGAAGAACAGGGTGTTCCACTGGATTGTCGGCTCGGATGACGTGGTCTGGGGCTGGCGGACCAGCAGTTCTGGATGGCCGTCGCCGTCAATGTCCTGCAGCGCGTACTGGATGGCCTTTGAGCCATCCGTGACCGGGGTCATCTCAAATTTAGAATTGGCGTTCGTAAAATCGTAATTGCCGTTGTCCACGTCGTCGAGAACGGCGGTGTAGGCGCTCGCCATTTTGGCGTCGAAATCGCTGGTCGACGTCTTCTGGCTGCTGCTGGACGAGCCGCACGCGGCAAGGGGCAGCGCGAGAGCCAGGCATAAAATCAGAGACGCGGCGGTGCGGGTGACAGAAATTTTAGCATTCATTAATAACCTCTCTCTCAGAATAAGTATAAAATTGGTAGAACAGAGTTTATAAAATACGTCCATAAAAATATCATTAAACCTATTATATCAGAAAAAGCGATGAATGGATACCGTTTAGAAAAGCACATCGATTTTGCAAATTAGCAAAATTTAGCAAAGAGATTTAGCAAAATACACAAAATCAGCAAAATTTTAGCAAACAAATTTAGCTAAATACACAAAATAAGCAAAATAATTTTGCTAAATGATTGAATAAACAAAAACATTTTGCTAAAATAGTGTTAATTAGCAAAATATTTTTGCAAAATCAAAGAGGAAAGCAAAATGTTATCCAGTGAATTAATAGATTTGGTTCAACGCGTTCGCAGACAGAAAGCAGAAAGCCAAACAATTGAGTTGAAAACAGCCCATCAGGGAACGCCAAAGCGCCTGTACGACACACTGTCCTCCTTTTCGAATCAGGATTCCGGCGGCATTATTATTTTCGGCATCGATGAAAAAGAAGATTACGCGGTCGTTGGGGTTTACGATGCGCAGGATCTGCAGAAAAAGGTCACGGCACAGTGCAATCAAATGGAGCCCCCTGTCCGCGCGCTGTTCACCTTAGCAGAAATCGATGGGGTCTTGGTTTGTTCGGCAGAAATTCCATCGATTGATTACACGCAGCGTCCCTGCTATTACACGGGGGTCGGCCGGGTTAAAGGGTCTTACATCCGTGTCGGCGATGCAGATCAGCTGATGACTGAATACGAATTGTACAGTTTTGAGGCTTATCGCAAACATCTTCACGACGATGAACGGCCTGTAGAACGGGCAACACGGGAAGCCTTGAATGAAACGGCACTTGCGGCTTACATCGCGGAACGGCGGAAGGAACGGCCCGGATTTGCGCAGATGTCAGAGGCGCAAACTGACGAGATGCTCAACCTGATGCGGGGGGATCAGCCGACGCTGGCGGCTGTCATGAATTTCGGCATTTACCCGCAGGGGTTTTTCCCACAATTGTGCATCACGGCCATTGTCGTCCCCGGCACGGAAATTGGCGAGGTCGATCAGCATGAGACGCGTTTTCTCGACAATCGGCGGATCGAAGGTACCATTTCAGAAATGGTAGAGGCGGCACTGATGTTCTGTCGGCACAATATGAAAACTCGGACGATCATTGACCCGGAGACAGGGCTGCGGAAGGATCGAACGGAATATCCAATTGAAGCCATTCGGGAGGCTGTGCTGAACGCCCTCATTCATCGCGATTACAGCATTTATACCGAGGGGACGCCTGTACAGATTAACTTTTTTTCCGATCGACTTGAAATTCACAGCCCCGGGAATTTGTACGGCCGGATGAGTATTGAGCAGCTGGGCTACGCAAAACCGGATCAGCGCAATCCCGCGCTGGCCGTCATGGCTGAAGCGCTGACCAGCGCCGAAAACCGCTACTCTGGCATTCCGACGATGCGCCGAGCCATGAAAGCGTACCATTTGCCGGAACCCAAATTTGAAAATGGGCGGGACGAATTTATTGTGACCTTTTACAACGCGATGCCCGATCAAGAAAAGGTCAACGAAAATGCAGCAGCTAGCGGCGGTACAGCACAGGTGGGTGCCTCTTCAAAAGATCTGCTCGCGTTCTGCCAGCAGCCGAGAACTCGTCAGGAAATTGCCGATTATTTGGGAATTAAAACGGTGTTTTATGCGATATCAAAATACGTGCAGCCTTTGATAGACGCGGGCAAAATCGGGATGACCCTTCCGGATAAACCCAGGAGCAGCAAACAGAAATACTTTACAAAATAAGAGGGTGCGCCTGTACTTGAAGGATCAGAGAAACACCGCCTCACAGCACCTTCAGCCCCGCAATCCCAGCGGCAATCATCACGATGCAGACGAGATGGGCCGGGTTCAGCGATTCGTGGAAGAGCCAGACGCCGAGCAGGCTCGTGCCGATGATGCCGAAGCCGGTCCACATCGCATAGGCGGTGCCGAGGGGGGAGCTTTTTCAGCGCGAAGGACAGAAAGACGGCACTGACGATGTAGCCGACGACTGTGATTATAGAAGGGACAAGCTTGGTGAAGCCGTCCGCGTATTTCATCGCCGTGGCCCAGGTGACCTCTGAGATGCCGGCCAAAATCAAATAAACCCATTTCATTATGTTTTACCTCCAAAAATCAAAAAAGGTACCAGCGTTTCGCACCTTCTAAGGCCTAACGATGCGAAACCTGATACCTGAAATCGACAGGATCTACCCGGCGGCAGATCATTTGCCCATACTTTACCATAATTGCGTGGTTTGCGCAAAAAAAATTTGCGTCCCGGCAAATCAAGGATTCAATCAGAATGGTTCATTTTTGTTAAAAAAAGGAAAAGAACGGGAAAGGTATAGATTTTTAATCATGAAACCCTTTATAATAGGCTTAAGCATATTACATCCAAAGGGGAAACGCCTATGATAGCAAGTGTACTAGCCGGGATCATTTTCATCCTGATGTTTGTTTTAATCATTCTCGACAAATTTGAACGCCACCTGGTGACCCTCGTCTGCGGGGCGGCGACCCTCGTGCTCGTGTTCGGCGTCGCGATGCACAGCGGCCGCGCAGTGATGGAGACCCTGAATCTGAAAAGTATTTTCACGCTGGGCTTCTGGTACGAAACCAGCGCGGCGGAGGAAGAAGCCGCCGGGGTCAACTGGGCGACGATTCTGTTTTTGGCCGGGATGATGGTCATGGTCGAGGGGATGGCCCGGGCCGGGTTCTTCCGCTGGCTGTGCATGACGATCGCGAAGGCCGTGCACTACAAGGTCATGTCGATTTTTCTGACCTTTATGGTCATGTCCTTTGTGCTCGCGATGTTCATCGACAGCATCACGGTGATTCTGTTTCTCGCGGCGGTCACGGTGGAGCTGGCGCAGCTGCTCAAATTCGATCCGGTGCCGATGATTCTGTCGGAGATTTTCTGCGCCAATCTCGGCGGCTCGGCGACGATGAGCGGCGATCCGCCGAACATCATCATCGGGACCTCGCTGAAATACACGTTCACGGATTTCATTACCAATACCGGGCTGATGGCGGTTCTCTCGCTGGTCGTCATCGTGATTTATTTCTATTTCTGCTTTAGGAAGGAGCTGGCTCACGCCGACGGGATCGATTCGGCCGAGGCAGCGCGGCTCTCGCCGAAGGATGCGATTAAAAGCCGGCGGGACTTCATCGTCAGCACGGTCATCTTCCTCGCCGCGGTGGTAATGCTCATCACCCACGCCCAGACGGGGCTTTCCGTCGCCTTCATCGGCGCCTTTATCGCGCTCGTCACGCTGATTGCCGCCGGCCGGGACGCCGTCGAAATCCTGAAGCGGGTGGATTATAAGACGCTTTTGTTTTTCATCGGGTTGTTCCTCGTCGTCGGCGGCCTTGAAGAAACGGGCCTTCTGGAAATGTTCGCGAGCGTCATCGGGCGTATCAGCGGCGGCAACATGGTGGTCATGGTCGCGATCATCATCTGGGGCTCGGCGATCTGCAGCGCCTTTGTCGACAACATTCCCTTTGCGGCGACGATGATTCCGGTGATCCGGACGCTGGCCGCGGCCACCGGCGCCGATTTGTCGATTCTCGCCTGGACTTTGGCCATGGGGACGGACATCGGCGGCAGCGCCACACCCATCGGCGCGTCAGCCAACGTGGTCGGCACCTCCATCGCCGCCCGGGAAGGGCACCCAATCAGCTGGAAGCGGTACCTGAAGTCAGCGGTGCCGGCGACGGTGATCGTCGTTTTAATTTCGATGGTGTGCATCTACCTGCGCTACCTGTAAAATAAAAGGGGGGAGAGTATGGACAAACAACTGATGATTTCGCTGGGGCGCGAATTCGGAAGCGGCGGCCACGTCATCGCGGAAAAGCTGGCCGACAACTACGGCATTGCGCTGTACGACAAGAACATCCTGCGGGAACTCGCCGCGGAGAAGGACGTCGGTGAGAAAAACCTCAGGCGATACGACGAGCGGCCCAAAAACCCGTTATTGTCGCGGACGGTCCGGGGCTTTACGAACTCGCCGGAGGAAAACATCGCCCGGATGCAGTTCGACTTCATCCGCGAGCGGGCCGACGCCGGGGAATCCTTCGTGATCGTCGGGCGGTGCGCCGAAAGTGTCCTGCGGGGGCGGTCTCATTTGATCACGATCTTTGTCATGGGGGACATGGATCAGAAAATACTTCGGACGATGGAAACCGAAAACCTGTCTGAAGAAGAAGCGAAAAAGCGGGTGGAACAGGTGAGCCGGCAGCGCAAGGCTTACCACAACCACTACTGTAAGGAAAAGTGGGGGGACGCCCGCAACTACGACCTGACGATCAACAGCAGCCGGCTGGGCATCGAGGGAACGACCTGCGTGCTGATGGATTACATCGACGCGAGACGCGCGGCCGACAATTGGGAATAAAATAAGAAAAGGAGACAATCAATGAAACGTGTACTCGCCTTAATCAGTGAAGATTTTGAAGATTTGGAAGTGTGGTATCCGGTGCTCAGACTGCGGGAAGCCGACGTCGAGGTCGTCTTCGCGGCGGAAAAGCCGGGGCTGTACCACGGCAAATACGGGGTGCCCTGCGAGGTCGAGACCTCCTTTAACGATGTGGACGCCAAGGATTTCGACGGGCTTCTCGTGCCCGGGGGCTGGGCGCCGGATAAGCTGCGCCGCTTTCCGAAGGTGCTGGACCTCGTCAGAGAAATGAACCTCGAAGGGAAAGCCATCGGCGAAATCTGCCACGCCGGCTGGGTGCTGGCCTCCGCGGGCATCCTTAAAGGGCGCCGCGTGACGAGCACCCCGGGCATCAAGGACGACATGCGCAACGCCGGCGCCAAATGGGTCGACGAAGCCTGCGTCATCGACGGCAACATCGTCTCCGGCAGACGCCCGCCGGATCTGCCCGAATACGCCGTGGCCTTTCTCGACGTGTTGAACCGGTAAGGTGTGCAAGACCGCTTCGGCGGTCTTT
>DGWE01000030.1 GCA_002396065.1 Eubacteriaceae bacterium UBA4266 | reverse complement strand
GCTTCGGGCAGTTGACCGTACAATACCCGCAGACGATGCAGTCGAAGCGGTTAATCGTCCAGGTCCCGGCGTTTTTGTCAACCGCGAGGCATTCCGTCGGGCAGTTTCTCACGCAGAGGCTGCAGGAAATGCACTGATCGATGTCGATCTCGATATGGCCGCGGCTGCGCGCCGGATAGTCGATGGGCGCGTCGGGGTATTTCGTGGTGACCGGCTTGGAGGTTAAATTTTTCAGCGCCGTCTTTGCAAATGTAAAAAAGTGTGCCATTTTCTCACCTACCGTTCTGTACAGCTGATGCAGGGATCAATCGTCAATATCATCAGCGGCACGTCCGCGTAATCCGCGTTCTTGAGCATTTCGCAGAGCCCCGGCAGATTGGCGAAGGTCGGTGTGCGGATGCGCATCCGATTGACGAATTTCTTTCCTGTTCCGCGGACGTAGTAAATGGCCTCGCCCCGGGGCTGTTCGATCCGCGCAAAGCATTCGCCGTCCGGGTTCCCCTTGACCTTCGCGGCGAGCTCGCTGTCGGGGATTTTCGCGGCCGCCTGACGGATCAGATCGATGGATTGGAAGATTTCTCTGATGCGCACGTCGCACCGCGCGTAGCAGTCGCCGTCGTTGCTGATGACCGGCTCAAAATCCAAATCGGGATAAGCCTCGTAGCCGAGCTTGCGCATGTCGACCTTAAAGCCGCTGGCCCGCGCGAAGGGGCCGACGCTCCCGCAGGCGTGAATCTGCCGCTTCGTCATGACGCCGACGCCCACCGTCCGCGACTGAACCGTGTAGTCCAGCATGAAGGTCTTCTGAATTTCACGCACTTCCGTCTCGGCCTCGGCGAGCACGTCGAGAAAATGCTTCAGCATCTCCGCGTCCATGTCCTTGAGCACGCCGCCGATCTGATTCACCGAGAAGATGACCCGGCCGCCGGTGGACAGCTCGATTAAATCCAGAATTTTTTCGCGGATGCGCCAGCACTGGTAAAACAGGCTCTCAAAGCCGAAGGCGTCAGCCATCAGCCCCAGCCACAGCAGGTGGCTGTGAAGCCTGGAGGTTTCGCCCCAGATCGTGCGCAGGTATTTGGCGCGCGGCGGCACCTCGATGTCCATGATCTGCTCCACCGCCTCGCAATAGCCCATGCCGTGCTGGAAGCTGCAGATGCCGCAGGTCCGTTCCGCGACGTAGACCATTTCTTTGAAGTCCCGCTTGTCGACGAGTCCCTCAAGCCCGCGGTGAATAAAGCCCACCGACGGAATGACCCCGACGACCTTTTCGTCGTCGAGCACTAGATCCAGATGGATCGGCTCCGGCAGCACGGGATGCTGAGGCCCAAAGGGCACGATATTGCGCTTGTGTTTTCTCGCCATCATTCATCCTCGCTTTCCGGACCGAAAGGCGTCTTTTCTTCAATGCGGTAGAATTTGTCCTTGTAGTCCATACTGATGTTTTCGACCTTGACGCCGAACAGTTCCTTCATTTCGTTTTCGTAAAAAACCGCGCTCGGGTAGATCGGCGTGATGCTCGGCACTTCGACGTCCTTATCGATGACGACCCGCAGCGTCAGCAGCAGATAGTTGCCGTCGTTGGCAAAGGTGTAGCTGAGCTCGAACTGCTCGTTCACCCACGCCGCGCAGATTTGACAAACCCGCATCCCGCGCTTTCGAATCGCGATGACCTCGGGCAGCAGTTCTGCAATGGTGATGGTCTTCTGCTCCGGTTCTTTTTTAATGATGACCGCCATTGGCCGCTCCTTTCTTTTTCTGTTCGTGTTCGTCCGACCGCTTCTGGAACAAGTCGACCGCCTGAATAATCCCGTCGATGATCGCCTGGGGCCGCGCCGCGCACCCCGGCACGTAAATGTCCACCGGAATGACCTTGTCGGCGCCACCGAGAATGTTGTAGCAGTCCTTGAAGATGCCGCCGGTGCACGCACAGGTGCCGACCGCGACCACGACCTTTGGCCGGGGCATCTGCTGGTACAGCTGTTCCACCACGCTTCTGTTCTGGGTGTTGATGCCCCCGGTGATCAGAAAGATATCCGCCTGGAGGGGGTCGCCCGTGTTCACCACGCCGAAGCGCTCCGCGTCGTAAACCGGCGTCAGACACGCCAGGGTTTCAATATCGCAGCCGTTGCAGCTGGAACCGTCGTAATGCAGCAGCCACGGCGATTTTTTTACTTTTGCCATAAATTTGCCTCCTTCCCTCAACTAGCGGATCAGCATCAAAATCAGCAGGTTGACGCCCGCCGCCAAAAGGGTCATGGCCCAGGTCCATTTGAGCATGGCGCCGTATTTCACGCGGGCGGCGCTGTTGTCGATTAAAATTTCCAGGAAATAGACCGCCAGAATGACGATAGCGGCCAGCACAAAGCTCCACCACTGCTGATTGATGACGAACAGCGCAACGAATCCGAGCAAATAGACCACTTCGTACCATTCCGCGATGGTGTAAATCGCGAGGTTGCGTGCGCCCATTTCCGTCGTGACCCCTTTGACCAGCTCCTGATGAGCGTGGTGCGAGGTGCTGACGTCAAAGGGCGATTTGCGCATTTTGATGGTCAGGATGAAGACGAAGGCGATAAAGAACCCCGGCAGTCTCGTGATCATGACCATGTCTGAATGGATAATCCCGCTGACGTTGAAGGTGCCCGAGGCCATGTAGAAGCCGACACAGGCGAGGATCACGGCCGGTTCGTAGGTCATGATCTGGATCAGCTCGCGGGACGCGGCGATCGAATTGTAGGGCGACCCCGTGATGACCGCCGTGAAGTACAGAAACAGCGACGCCGTCGACAGGACGAAGACGCTCATCAAGATGTCGTTGCCGGCGAAGAAGATGCACCCCGAAAAGACCATCAGGAGCAGATACGAATAGAGCATGGCCGCCTGAGAACTGTTGATAACGCCGACGATCTGCT
>DGWE01000033.1:3004-13403 GCA_002396065.1 Eubacteriaceae bacterium UBA4266 | reverse complement strand
GCGATGTGTTTGGTCGTCATGGCCTTTTCGGCGACCTGCTGCAGGCTGGCGGTGTTGTCCCGGGAAATGCCGATGTCCGACAGGGTCAGCGGCAGGCCGACGTCCTGATTGAACGCGAGTACGGATTCGAGAGTCACCTGATCGTAGTTTTCGAGGACGAGCTCGCAGATGGTGCCGAAGGCGACGATTTCCCCGTGGCTCGCGTTCTGGCATTCGGGCAGTGCGGAAAAGCCACTGTTGAGGGAATGGGCGCCGGCGCATCCGGCCGATTCGACGCCGATGCCGGAGAGCAGGGTGTTGACTTCGATGATGTCCTCCACGGCTTCGGTCAGTTCGTGGTTCTTCACGTCGGCGAGAGCCTGGCGGCCTTCGGCCATCAGGGTCGTGTAGCACAATTCCGAAAGAGCCATCGCGGCCAGCGGCGTCTTGTAGCCGGCGCGGACGCGGTTCTTCGTGTCCGAATCGACGTGGGCTTTGGCTTCAAAATAAGTCGAGAGCGCGTCGCCCATGCCGAAGGCCAGGTATTTTGCCGGGGCGTCGAGGATGATCTGGGAGTCGACGAGTACGAGGTCTGGGTTGCGTTTATAATAAATCGAGCCCGCGTGTTCCCCGGTTTCGGTGTAGGTCGCAGACAAAGCCGAAGTCGGCGCGTCGGTGGAGGCGATGGTCGGGACCGTGACGATGGCCGCGTCGGTCTGAATCCCTGCGTATTTCCCGGCGTCCATCGCCTTGCCGCCGCCGATCCCGATGACCACGTCGGCGTCCGCTTCGCCTGCCATGGCAGCCAAACGGTCGAGCTCTGTCCGAGTCGTCTGCCCCCCGAAGGCTTCGCAGGTGATCATCAGCCCCTCAGCCTCAAAGGTCTGGGTCAGCATCGAGGACAGCTTGTCCACAAAGGACGGCGTAATCACCGCAAAGGCGCGCGTCGTTTCCAAATCGGCGCACCATTTGGCGAGGTTTTCAATTTCCCCGGGCCCTTGAACGTATTTGGACGGGCAGGCAAAAGCCCGTGTCTGAAGTGTCATAACAATATCCTCCCGTTGCGTTTTCTTTTATTATAGCACGGATTTTCCCGCCTTAAAGAACGCAAAATTTTTCAATAACGAAGCATTAAAAAAAGCCCGGCACTGCCGGGCACATTTTTTCACGCACGCACAATCACTGAAATCCCGTTGGGGATCACCGTGAAGGTTGCGTCGTCTCCTCTGATTTCCTTCGCCATTTTAACCGCTTCGTCGAGATTCGGTGCGTAATGCATCTTCATTTCTTCGATAGTCTGTTTCATTTCCGGACGGCTGACGTAAATCACCGGGTGGTGGATCAAAATCCGGGACTGGATCTGGTATTCCCACTGATCCGGCTGGGTTTCTCCCTGGGGCACCTTCAGAATTTCATCCATCAGGGCCTGCGGGCTTTCGCAGTTCTTTAAGGCGTTGTAGAAGCCGTCGCCGCCGGTGCCGTCCGCGCATTCCGCACAGATAATAATGACACCGCCTTCTTTTGTCGTCGCTTCCGCCGCCGTCATCCCCTTGACACATTGGTACATGTTCTGATCCAGCGGCGCGCCGCCGTTGCTCGTGATGGAGATGTCCGCCGGGATTGCCTTGACCTGGCAGTAACCCGAGAGAAACTTACACCCGGACAGGTGTGCTTCAAAAGGATCCCCTGCAAAAGCAGCTACGACTTTTTTATCTTCATCGATGACCACGTTGACGATGTAGGCCAGTTTCGCCATCTTCGCCGCCGCGACCATATCCTTGTGCAGCGGGTTGCCTTCGAGAATACCCGTTCTCGCGTACGGGCTGTCGATGAATTTCGAGCAGTGGTTGCCCATCACGGTCTTGCGGTCGCAGACCCCTGGCAACACACTCTTGCGCCCGCCGGAGAAGCCAGCGAAGAAGTGCGGTTCGATGAAGCCTTCGGAAACGAGCAGATCCGCGTTGGCCGCGACCTTATCGATGATGCAGTCCGCACCCGACGGCAGCACGCCGACCTTCACGTTGGATTCCGCGTTGGCTGAATCGTGGACGACGATCTTTTCGTTGTCGACGATGGCGTCGCCGAATTTCGCGCGCATTTCCTTTTCAACCGACAGACGGTGGAAGCCCGTCGCGATCAGCAGCGTGATGTCGATATCCGGGTTCCCTTCTCTTAATTCCTTGAGCATAAACGGAATGATATGCTTACTCGGCACTGGACGGGTATGGTCCGAGCAGATGATCGTGCAGGTCATTTTGCCCTTCGCCAGTTCCGCCAGGGTGGTGCCGCCGTAGGGCTTCGCCATCGCGGCCTGGACGATTTCATCTTCGGTTCCGGTCGCCTTCATCGTGCCGATGTTCGATTCCAATACGCCGACAACCTGTTCATCAGGCAGGGTCAAGTCCAGCTTCTGCTGGCCACACGGTATTTTAAAATTCATTGTAAAACCCCCTATTTTTATTGGTCTGACCAATTGGTAATTTCAGTATAAACCGATTTCATTTACAGTGCAAGTACAGGGCAAAAAATTACACAAAAAAACCTCCGGCATCTGCCGAAGGTTTAAGAATTGATTTAAGAAACTAAATAAAGGTGTAGCCGGCCGCCTTGTAGAGCCGGTTGATCAGCGCGAGGGTGTCGTCCGTCACCGGGATGTCCTCCGCGAAAATGTCGGTGGCGCCGAGGTCGTCAAAGGCCCGCAGGCAGTCGAACAGCTTGTGGGACATGCCCGCCGGATCCTTCCGGCTGCCCAGGGACAGAATCAGGCCCTTGTGGTAGCGGTCGATGGTTTCGTCAGTGGCGAGAATCGCGCCTTTCTGGTCGCCGTGGAGCTTCCCGATCCCCTCGTTGATCTTGGCGACCATTTCGTCGAGGTTCCCCTGGGCGATGACCATTCTCCCCTTTGGAGCGTAGTGGCGGTATTTCATCCCCGGCGAGCGCACTTCCTTGAGTTCCACCGGCTTGATCGCGCCGGGTGAGACCTTCACGTCGCCGATCACGCGGCGGATGTCGTCGACGGTGACGCCGCCCGGGCGGTACACCGTCGGCGGGGTCGTCGTCATGTCGATGACGGTGGATTCCAGGCCGACGTCGGATTCGTCGCCGACGAGTATGGCGTCCACCTTGCCCAGCATGTCCTCGAGGACGTGTTCCCCCTTGGTCGGACTCGGCCGGCCGGAGATATTGGCCGAGGGCGCGGCCACCGGCCGGTCCGCGGCCTTCAAAAAGGCGTTCGCCATCGGGTGGCTCGGGTAGCGGATGCCGACGGTATCGAGCCCGGCGGTGACGGTGTCGGGAATGCGGTCCGAGCGCTTCATGATCATCGTCAGCGGCCCGGGCCAAAAGGCGCCGGCGAGGCGCTTCGCCTTTTCTGGCACGGCTTCGACGAGGTCGTCGAGCTGGGCCAAATCGTAAATGTGGACGATCAGCGGGTTGTCGCCAGGGCGGCCCTTCGCCGCGTAAATCTGTTCGACCGCGGCCGGGTCCAGGGCGTTGGCGCCGAGGCCGTAGACCGTTTCCGTCGGGAAGACGACGGTGCCGCCCTTTCGGATGATGTCGCCGCAGACCGCCATCGCTTCGGCGGTATCGTCGGTATTCAGATCGAAAATCTGGGTGTCCTTTTCAGGAATAGGCTGGTCGTTATGGGGTTTCGTTTCTGGCATAGTCGTACTCCTTTCCTGTTTGGTGTGTTTCTATTAATATTAAGCGTGAAACGTCTTATTTCGACGTTTTTCTGTCGACGTTGCGTTTTTTCGGGTCTTCAAAGGGCGGTTCGGTCTCGGTCAGATCGACGTCGGCTTCGTCGAGCAGATCCTGTTTCAAATCCCACAGCTTGCGGGACAGGTCGACGTGGTACACGTGGGGGTTGACCATGCGCTTGTAGGTCGGCCACAGCGTGCGTTTTTCTTCCCGGAGGTGTTCGTGGATTTCGTCGATGGACGGCTTGTCGTAGACGCACTGCCCGTCCACGAAAATCGGTACCAGCAGTTCCTTGGCTTTAAAGTTTCTCAGAGTCATCTGCTTCCAGGTGTGGATCGGATGGAAGATGCGCAGCGGCTTCGTGTCGTCGACCACTTCGTCTTCGAGGTAGAGCTGGTCGGCCAGGGCCATGCCGTTGTCCCGGGAGTAGAACCGAACGATTTTCTTCGTGCCCGGGTTAGTGATCTTGCCCGGATCGTCGGAGATCTTCATCTTCGGCTTGCCGTTGATTTCCGCCATTTTGTAGACTCCGCCGAGGGACGGCGAATCGAAGGCCGTGATCAGCTTCGTGCCGATGCCCCAGGAGTCGATCTTCGCGCCCTGGGACTTGAGGTCGCGGATCAAATACTCGTCGAGATCGGAGGATGCGACGATTTTCGCGTCGGTGAAGCCGGCGTCGTCGAGCATTTTGCGCGCTTCAGAGGTCAAATAGGCCAAGTCCCCCGAATCGATGCGGATGCCGTAATTGCCGGTGATTTTCCCGGCGGCCTTGTATTCACCGAACACCTCGATCGCGTTGGGCACGCCGCTTTCCAGCGTGTTGTAGGTGTCGACGAGGAGCACCGCGTTGTCCGGGTTGTAATCGCAGAATTTTTCAAAGGCCTCCCGTTCGGTGTCGTAACTGAGCACGAAGGAGTGGGACATCGTCCCCATCGACGCCCGGTGGAGCATCGGTTCGGTTTCCACCACCGACGTGCCGGCGCAGCCGCCGATCACCGCCGCGCGGGCGCCGAAATAGCCGGCTTCCGTGCCGTGGGCGCGGCGCAGGCCGAATTCCATGACCGGGCCGTCCCCGGCTTCCTCGACGATGCGGGAGGCCTTGGTCGCGATCAGCGTCTGGTGATTCATGATCGCGAGAAGGGTCGTTTCGACGAGCTGCGCCTCGATCAGGGGTGCCTTGACCCGCACGATCGGTTCGTGTGGGAAGATGATCGTCCCTTCCGGCACCGCGTAAATTTCGCCCGAGAATTTGAAATGACGCATGTAATCGAGAAAGGCGTCGGTGAATTCCGGGTGGTAGTGATGCAGCTGGGCGATGTCTTCGTCGGTGAAGGCCAGCCCGTTGATGTAGTCGATCATCTGTTCGAGACCGGCCGCGACGGTGTAGCCGCCGTTGAACGGATTGCGCCGGATGAACGCGTCAAACACGGCGGTTTCGCCGGCCTTGCCGTCGTTCAAATACACATTGCCCATGCTGAGCTGATAGAGATCAGTCGCCAGCTGTAATTTTCTTGGAAACTGCATGTCTTCTCCTTTGTTTCCTTATCGTTTTGAAATTTAAAATCCAGGCGAAGCTTATTTCGCCACAAAGGTATCTGGGATGATCGACGCGTCGGTCTGACGCACCATTCTAGCTGAGATCGTCCCCTTGGTGTAGGTCTTGTTCTTGGTGTTGTAGCGCACCGCGGCGAAGGTCTTGTGGACGTCGTCGGTGGTGATTTTCCGATTGACCCAATAGATGTTGAAGCCGTAGCGTTCCCCGTCGTAGGTTTTGCCCTTATGATTGGGGAGCATGACCCAGGTGTAGCGGTTCTTCACTGTCTTCACCTTGGTGCCCATCGCCTTGGCCAGCTTTTTGCTGACGTAGTACTCGTAGCGGGAGGGCACGCTGTAGGTCGCCGAATCGCTCATGTAGCGGTACAGCCCGTTCACGCCCTTCATGTAATAATGCTGGCGCAGGGAATAATTGACGTCCACCTCGCTGTGATCCAGCACCAGCGCCGCGATGGTCTCGCAGCCGATGTGGGACGGCGCCTTGGACGTGTAGGTGATGTGGTCGGAATCGACCGACGGCGTCTTGACCTTCGTCGCCTTCGACGCCTTGACCGCCACCTCGCTGTTGGCGTTGGCCATGCCCGCGTAGTGGTTGCGCACCGCAAAGCCGTGGAGCCGGCCCATCATGCAGAGTGCGAAGACCACCGAGGCGATCGCCGCGACGTAAATGAGGCGCAGCGCCCACGTCGGCAGCTCAAAGGCGCCCGGCACGCGGTGCTTTTGGTTCTTGTTTTCCATATTTTTCTCGTTTCTATTTATTGTTGTGAACTTAACGATTCATTATACCACGCAGCAGGACGGCGCTCAACCGCGGGGAACTGCCTTTAAGACTTTTTTACGCCGTCCTGGGCTTCGGCCTGCTGCTGCAGCTCCGCTTTGGTGGCGTCGGACAGATCGACGTCGGGATTGACGTGGATCATGCAGTGCTTCAGGTTCGGGTAGCGTTCCTCGAGGACGTTGTGCAGCGTCTCGGCGATGGCGTGGGCCCGCTGGATGTCCAGGGTGTGGTCCACGGCGATTTCCAGATCGATGTAGAAATTCGAGCCGAAGGTCCGGCTGCGCAGGTCGTCGACCCGGACGACTCCCGGGTGATGTTCGGCGACCCTCAAGATCGCCGCCAGGGTCTTTTCGTCGACCGAGCGGTCCACCATTTTATTGATGCTGTCCTTCCCGATGTCGAAGCCGACCTTGATGACCATCAGCGCGATGATGATTTCGGCCAGCGGGTCGAGAATGGGCAGCCCGAGGCGGGCACCGGCGATCCCGATCAACGCCCCGACCGAGGACAGGGCGTCGCTGCGGTGGTGCCAGGCGTCGGCCTTCAAAGCGCTGGAATTGACCCGTTTGGCCGCGCGGATTGTGTAGTGGTACATCCATTCCTTGACGGCGATGGACACCACGGCCGCCACTAGGGCGAGGACGCCCGGCACTGCGATGGCCTTGCCCGAGGCGATGGTCTGGACGCCGCTTTTGCCGATCAAAAAGCCGGTCACGGCGAGGAGCCCGGCCAGAATCAGCGAGGCGACACATTCCATCCGGTCGTGGCCGTAGGGGTGCTCCTTGTCTTCCTTCTTCGAGGAAATGCGCACGCCGACAATGACGATGATCGTCGAAAACACGTCCGAGGCCGAGTGGATGGCGTCGGAGATCATCGCGCCGGAATGGGCGACGATCCCGGCAAAAAGCTTCATCAGCGAAAGGGCAATGTTCACGACAATCGACACAATCGACACGTGCGTTGCCGTCTGGGCGAGGGTTGAAGTGTGTGACTTGCTTTCCATAGAATTCATCTCACTTTTTTCTTTTATATTTTTTACAAACACACAGCCAAATTAGGATTCGGCCGCAAACTGGCGCAGCCGCTCAATTTCGCTGCGGTAGCCGGTGTAATTGGACTGGGGCGTCTCCAGGAAAAAGGGCAGGCCCTTCAGCGCCGGGTGGGTCACGATGCGGCCGACGGCGTCCCAGCCGATGCTGCCGGCACCGAGTTTTTCGTGGCGGTCCTTGTGGCTGCCGAATTCAGTCTTGCTGTCGTTGAGGTGCACCGCCTTCAGCCGGTCGAGGCCGACGACGTCGTCGAAATGTTTCAGCACCCCGTCGAGGTCGTGCACGATGTCGTAGCCAGCGGAGTACACGTGACAGGTGTCGAGGCAGACGCCCATGTGCTCAGGCACCTCAACCCGGGCGATGATCTCGGCGAGCTCCTCGAAGCTGCGGCCGATTTCCGTCCCCTTGCCCGACATGGTCTCCAGGAGCACCGTCGTCGTCTGCTCATGGGTCATCGCGCCGTTGAGGATGTCGACAATTTCGTCGATGCCCACCGCCGCGCCCTGACCGGTGTGGCTGCCGGGGTGAAAGTTGTAAAGGGCGCAGGGCAGCTGGGCCATGCGTTTAAGATCGTCGGCGAAAGTTTCGGCCGCGAATGCCCGGGTCTTTTCCGTCTTCGAGGCCATGTTCATCGTGTAGGGCGCGTGGGCCAAAAGAGGCCCAAAGTGGTGGGCCGCCAGCCCCTTTGAAAAGGCGGCGATTTCCTCGGGATCGAGGGCGCGGGCGGCGCCGCCCCGGGGATTGCGGGTGAAGAACTGGAAGGTCGACGCGCCAATAGCGCAGGCGTCCTTCAGCGCGGCGAGGTAGCCCTTCGCGATGGACGTGTGGGGGCCGACAATCAATGTGTTGGTGTGTGCCATGGTATCCCTTTCTCAAGAAAAAACAGCCAGTGGACACTGGCTGTCGTAGAATGCGTTAGGCCTTTGGATGAGCGGCGTCCCATTGGGCGATTTTCTCGTCGAGACGGGCGTTGGCGACGGCTTCCGCCTCCTCGAGGGTCGTGCCGTCGTCGGGCATGACCGCCTGACCGAAGGACAGGCCGATTTCCGGGCAGTGCGGGTATTTCGCCCGTTCGATTTCCATTTCGGTGCGGGCGTTTTCGACGATCTGGGCGATCTGCTCGCTGCTTTTGGCGTGACGGATGAACAGCGCGAAATAGGCGCCGGAGTAGCGGCCGATCACGTCCTGCACCATCAGCGACGTTGAGAGGACGAAACCGAGGCGGTGCAGCATCTTGTCGCCGACCTTTTCGCCGCAGACGCGGTCGATTTCAGACAGGCCGTTGAGGCAGACCAGGGCGAAGACGCGCTGACTTTCTTCTCTGGCCTCGAGAATCCAATTGATGGTCATCATCGTCGACGCACGGTCCTGCAGGCCGGTAACCAAATCCATGTGGGCGCGGCGCGGCGCAGTCGGGCTCGAAGCCACCGGTTCGATGTGGCCGATGGTGTGCGGGCTCACGGCACCGTGGACGCTGATGGTCGTCGGCGTACACGTCGCCCGGCGCCATTCGTACTCCCCGTCCTTGCGCAGGCCGAGAAAATCGACCTCGGTCGCCGTCCGGGACGTCAGGGCCTTTTCGTACTCGCGCACGGTGCTGATGTGAACCATCTTGTGGTTGCGCAGGTTTTCGAGGTAATTGTCGATCACCTTTTCTTTCACCCCGCCGTTTTCGTCCCGCACAATGAAAAAGAAACGGTCCTGCTCGACGTCGTAGTCGAAGCTCGAAGTCGCTTCGTAGCGCGCGATGTTGCGGTAATTCTGATTGAAGGTGACCGTCGTCGGATCGACTTCTTCTTCGTTGTCCGAGCCGGTGATCATCATGCCGACCTTCGGGTATTCGTACTGCCGCTGGACGCACCAAATCCGCAGGTGAGCCTGCAGCATGACCTGATCCTCAAAGACGAGGCGGGCCGTCATTTCACCGCTGACGCCCTCTGCGCTCTGCCGCAGGCAGCGGATGACGTTTTTGCGGTCCGGTTCGTATATTTTCGAGAAGACGTTGTCCTTCAGCGCGGCCTGTTTCTGGCTTTTGTAGCCGAAAAGGCGGCGGTACCAGGTGTTGCGGTAGACGGGCACCAGTTCCCGTCCTTTTTCAATTGTAAAAATGACAACCCCGCAGGGCAGATCGTCAAAATAACTAAAATCCTCTATGAGCTCTTCAAGCTGATGCTTTTGATCCCGGGATGCCATAATTTCCTCCAAATCCAAACTGATCTCATTTGATTTTATAATGTGATCGGTGAGCTTTTCAATAATAAGTTAAACTTTAGAACATTCTACCATATCCCCCGCATTTTAACAAGCGCCCGCCGCCTGGAGATTTGCCGCTTCCCGGCCTTCATTGCGAAGGGCGTCCGGTTGTGTTATACTCTTTCTACTTTAAAATAAACAGTTATCATCAAAGGAGAATATAATCAACATGGGTTTTGTCGGCATTCTATTGTTAGCCTTCGGACTGGCCATGGACTCCAGCGCGGTTTCCGCCTGCGAGGGTCTGGCCATGCCGAAATACAATGCCAAGCTGGCCGCTACCATCGCACTGTCCTACGGCGGCGCCGAAGGGCTGATGTCCTTTCTCGGGTGGCTGCTCGGCACGCAGTTTTACAACCTTATCTCGTCCTTCGATCACTGGGTGGTCTTCATTCTGCTCTCGATCGTCGGCGGCAAAATGATCTGGGACGCCTTCCACGAAGACCCGGCCGACCAGGCCAAGGCCTCTTCGGAGCACTTCTCGCCCCAGGAAATCATCCTGCTCTCGATCGTCACCTCGGTGGACGCGCTGGCGGCGGGCGTCAGCTTCGCCTTCATTAAAATCAACGTCCCGGTGGCTGTCATCACCATCACGGCGGTCTCCGCTGGATGCTCCTTCGGCGCCACCTTGATCGGGCATTTCATCTCGGCGAAGTTCGGACGGGTGGCGGAAGTCGCTGGCGGCGTCATTCTGTTTTTGATCGGCCTTTACGTGCTGCTCCACGATCTCGGGGTGATCGCGTTTTGAAAACCCGATTTGATATCCACAACAGGCGCCACGCCGAAGGGCTGCTCGCGGCGGTCATCTTCGCCCGGTCGACTTCGTTTCTGCTGGTCAAGCACTGCCTGACGGCGTTTGACGTGTTCAACCTGCTGGGGGTGCGCTTTACAATCGCGGCGATCCTGCTCGTCATCATTTTCAACCGCCACCTGCGCGGCTTGACCCTTAAAACCCTCGGCCGCGGCATCATCCTCGGTCTGGTATTCTTCGCCATGATGGCCGGCGAAACCATCGCGCTGTCCAAAACCTCCAGCTCCACCACGGCCCTCGTCGAAAGCTCCGCGATCATGCTCGTGCCCTTTCTCA
>DGWE01000033.1:0-2869 GCA_002396065.1 Eubacteriaceae bacterium UBA4266 | reverse complement strand
GTCGTCTTCACCATCGGCCAGACCGGCCACATCGTCATCAGTTCCGGCATCCTCTGGTGCCTCGGAACGACGGTGGTCTACGCGCTGTCGGTCATCGTCACCGACACGCTCTCGAAGCGGGACGACGCCATCGCCCTCGGCGTGATCCAGGTAGCCGTGATGGCCCTCTGCTCGATCGGGGCGGCTTTGCTGACCGAAACCCCAACCCTCACTGCGCCAAGCGATGTTTGGGGAAATGTGTTATACTTAGCAGTAGTCTGCTCGGTGTTCGGCTTCGCGATTCAGCCCTACGCCCAATCGGGGACGACCTCCGACCGGGCGAGCCTGTTCCTCGCCATCACCCCGGCCACTGCGACAGTACTCGGCGTGGTCTTTCTCCACGAGACCCTGACCTGGCTCGGCGCCATCGGCGTCGCGCTGATTCTGTCGTCCTTCTTTCTGGCCAACCGGCCGCCGAAGTGGCTGCGTTAATATTGAAAGATTATACAATTGAGATAAAGCATTTCTGCGAATAGGAGTTTTTATGGATATCGTACATCGCTACGGTCAATGGATCAAAAATAAACTGCCGGACAATCCCAAGGCGGCCGGCCGCTACATCCGCCTGGGGCTGCGCCTCGAGAGCTTCGCGAAGCGCCACCTCGGCGACAAGAACATCCCACTGCCCTACCGGGATTTGAACTGTCTGGCGCTGGACGGGATGCTCCACACCCTGGAGCACCCGGAATCCGCCGCCTGGACCAATCTGTTCACGCCGGTCGAGATTCTTCAGAATTTCGATTTGAGCTGTCTCTCGATCGAGATGATGGGCTCGTTTCTCTCGGGCTTCACGATCGAGGACTGGTGCATCGACCAGGCCGAAGCCGAGGGCATCGCGCCGACCCTCTGCTCTTACCACAAGGCCTTTATTGGCGCAGTGGACGCGGGCTTAATCCCGATGCCGAAATGCGCGGTGACGACGTCGATCGTCTGCGACGCGAACCTCCAGACCTTCCGATACACCGCCGATTCGAGACACATCCCGACGACCCTCCTCGACATCCCCAACGAAAAGTCGAAGGACAGCGTCGCCTACGTCGTGACCCAGCTCAACGACTGGATCGCTCAGCTCGAGGATTTGAACCATCAAGGCTTCGATCTGGACAAGCTCCGGGACACCCTCGACCGGGAAAACCAGTCCTTTGAGGCCTACCGCCATTTCATCGAACTGACGCGCTCGCGCTACTACCCGTCGACGCTGACGCTGCAGATGTTCGTCCTCTACGCGTCTCACCTGATCATCGGGAGCCCCGAGGCCCTCGATTTCTTCAAACGCCTCGAGGCTGACGCGGCGTCCCGGCCGGTGTTCTCCGGCAAGCGGATTTTCTGGCTCCACGTGCTGCCCTTCTACGAACCGGCGCTGAAGCACGCCTTCAATTTGAGCCGGAAGTACCAGATTCAGGCCACGGACATGAACCTCGACTACAACAAGCCGCTGGATCTCGAACGGCCCCTGGAGGCCCTGGCTGAAAAGATGATCGACAACATCTTCGTCGGGCCCCTCGACCGCCGCATCGAGGCGGAACGCCGCCTGATCCGCGAGACCGGCGCCAACGGCGTCATCTCCTTCAACCACTGGGGCTGCAAACAGATGGCCGGCGCCGCGAACCTGATGAAAAAAGCGCTTGCCGACGCGAATATCCCTTACCTGATTTTGGACGGCGACGGCATCGACCCGCGCAACAGCCCAGAGGGTCAAATCAAGACCCGGCTCGAAGCGTTTCTGGAAATGCTGTGATGATAATGAAGAGAGAACCACATGTTAGCTTATATCTGTAAATACACGCCCATCGAATTGTTTGAATCCATCGATGTGGACATGGAATTGATGGAGCCGGAAGTCGTCCAGTTCAACCGGGCGGAGGCGATCCTCCACCCCAACGTCTGCGCCTACGTCAAAGGGGTGCTCGAAATGTTCGCCGACCTGGTGGCCAAACGTGACGACGTCGAGGGCATGATCGTCACCTCCTGCTGCGATTCGGGCCGCCGGCTCTACGACGCGCTGAAGGCCACCTACCCCGACAAGTTCATCTACCTGCTCGATCTGCCGCGGAAGGTGACGCCCGAGGCCGTGAAGCTCTTCACGAAAAACGTCAGCGCGATGGTCTCGGCCTACAGCGAACACACCGGCCGGGCCTTTTACAGCGACGGAATGATCCGCCCACTGAAGGCCTACCTCAAGGCCCACCCGGCCGAGCTGCAGGGGGAAGAGCCCGCCGACGCGAAGGTCAACGTCGGCCTGATCGGCGCCCGGTGCAGCCAGTCCCTGATCGACACCCTCCACGCCCACGGCGCGCGGATTTTATTTAACGTGACCTGCAACCATCTGGCCCGGCTCTTCGACCCCAACGCCATCGGCCGGCTCGAGGACTACTGCGAACAGCTGCTCGCCCAGTTCCCGTGCATGCGCATGGCCGGCGCGGAGGACCGCCTGAACATGCTCGACGACTTTGAGGACAAGCTCGACGGGCTGATTTACCACACGGTCAAATTCTGCGACCAGTACCACTACGAAGCGGCCGCCTTGAAAAAACTCGATTCCTTCCACGTGCCGGTGTTAAATCTCGAAACCGATTTGACACGGCAGTCCAGCGGACAGATCAAGACCCGGATCGAAGCCTTCATCGAAGAAATTTCAGCGAATAAAGCCCGGCCGGCTGACGAATCGGCGGTCTCAGCCGAAACACAGCCGGAGGCGGTAAAAATCGTTCCGGCCGCCCATCACCAGGCGCCCTACGTCCTCGGCATCGACAGCGGCTCGACCTCGACCAACGCGGTCGTCATCGACGGCAGCGGCCAGCTCGCCGCCTGGGACATCGTCCGCACCGGC
>DGWE01000002.1 GCA_002396065.1 Eubacteriaceae bacterium UBA4266 | reverse complement strand
CGTCCTCGAGGTCGGCGGTGACGGCGTTGAGGCGCTCGGCCATCGTCGTCAGCAGGTCGCGCCGGGCGATGCCGTCGGCGTCGCGCAGGCAGTAATCGACGTAAAATGCGGGATCGTGGCCCTCGGTGATGTAGGCGTTGAGGGCGTTGACCCCGGCGGCGAGGCAGCCGCTGCGGGTGATGTTGGCTTTTTCGGCGATCAGCACCGACACGTCGGGATTTGCGCCGAGGGTGGCGGCCGCGAAGCAGCCGGCGGTGCCCCCGCCGACGATCAGGACGTCGGTGGTCAGGGTCTGCCAGGTGATCGGGTTGGGTTCAGTCATCGATTTTCCTTTCTATTCAAACGCATAAAAGCTATGCAGGTTTCTCATTCTTATAATAAGACCAGGGAGCCGGCGGTGAGGACGCTGGCCAGGGCCGAGAAGGCGATCATCGCGCCGGATTTGGCCCGGCGGCTGTAGAGCAGCACCAGGTTGACGGCGAGGATCGCGGCGGTGATGCCCGCGGCGGCGCCGGCGGAGAGGCCCAGAGTGACGCCGGTGGTCAGATTCTGGCTGATGAGTGACAAGCAGATGTTGAGTAAAAGCCCGGCGACGATGGGTCTGATCCACCGGGACAGGCAGGCGAAGGTGTCCAGCTTTTCCAGGGCGTCGTAAATCAGGCGGACGGTGCCGAAGGTCATGCCGCTGCCGGCCACCGCGACGAGAAACCCGGCGAGCCAGAGGAGCCCCGCGTCCACGAGGGAGTGGCGCACGCCCCAGCCGACGTAGTAGCCGGTGCCGGCGAGGACTTTGCAGAGGATCGACCCGGGCAGCAGGTTGGCCACCGGGATCAAATTGCCGTAGAAATGGCCGGCGGAGAGGGTCCCGGTCTGGACGAACATCCCCTCGGCCACCGACAGGTAGGCGTCGCCGCCGCCGAAGGAAATCAGCGACGAGAGCAGCCCCCGGAGGACGAAGATCGGCGCGCGGCCGGTGACGATGAAGGTCAGCGCCGCGGCCACGGCGAGCAGGCTGCCCCAGATGCCCATTTCCAGCGCCCATTTGCGGCCGAACTGGCCGGGTTTCGCTATGGACCCCTTGGCCCCCCGGATGTCGGCGGCGAGCCCCCAGCCGCCGAGGGCGGCCATCGCCCCGATGGCGGTGAGGCGCAGGGCCCCTTTGCCGAATAGAAAGGCGGCGGCGACGCCGGCGACGGCCAATCCCTTCTTTAAATCGAATTTGCCTTTTGTGAAAAAGATCACGAAGAAGGCCAGCCCGAGCACCGACAGCGTGTCGAGGGACACGGCCGGGACGCCCTTGATCCCAAATATCGTGAACAGGTTCTTCCCGCAGGTCAGGGCGAAGACCCCGGCGATGACGGCGGCGGTGCGGCGGTCCCCCCCGCCTTCCCGGTAGGTCCGGACGACGTAGGCGATTAATAGGGTTAAGATGAAGGCGGTGATCCCGATGGACAGGCAGTCGGTCAGGGTCAGCACCGCTTTGTTGACGCCGGAGAGCACGGCCAGAATCACTAAAGTCAGCAGGCAGCCGGGCAGCGCCATTAAAAGCGCCGAGAGGAGCATCCCCCCGGGGCCGGCGACGGATTTGCCCAGGCCCGCCGCGATTTCCACCGGCAGGGCCCCCGGGGTGATGGCCGCGGCGACCACGTCCCGGTCGTAGTCTTCTTTGGAGACGAAGGGGTGTTCCCGGGTGACGGCGTCCTCGATCACCGGGATCAGCGCCGTGCCGCCGCCGAAGCCGATGATGCCGATCTTGAGCATACACATGAAAAAGGACCCTTTTCCTGCTTGGCGGGCGGTGTGAGCCGATGGTGACTGGGTGCGATTTTTCATGGTGAACTCCTTTGAATACATAGTGTGTCTGTATGTTTAGTATGATTATGTCCCCATTTTAACGCCGAAGGACAATGCTGTCAATTCCTATTTGTAAAATAGGTTATACGGATTTGCTAGAATCGGTTATGCCGAAAGCTTATAGCCGCGTCCCATTTTTCCCAACAAAAAAACCCACGGGCGAACCGCAGGTTATTCAAATCAGTCCAATCATTTTAATTCTTTTAATGCTTATTCCCCGTCGTCCTCCCGATTTTCGGCGCGGTGGGCCAGGAGTTTCTCCTGGGCGGCGCCGTAGAAATTCGGGTAGGTGGTCTTCAGGTAGAAATTGTTGGCGACGCTGTTGGCGAGCATCAGCCTGAGCACCTCGGCGAAATCCGCCTCGAGGTGGGCGACATCCTCGGGACTGAGCTGTTCCCAGTCGCCCCGGAGCCGGTACTCGTCCATCAGGTGGAAGATCCCCCAGAGCATCTCGGAGAAGCGCTCGGCCTCGTTCAAATTGTGGGTCGAGCCGAGGATGAGCAGGTCCAGCCGGTTTGCCATCAGGATGTCCCGGATGCCGTCGTAGGCGGATTTGGTCAGGTTGACCCGCAGGTCGACGCCCTCGATCTGCTCCTGGCGGGCTTCGATTTCCCGCTGGAGCTTGCGGCGCTGGCGGATCGTGTCGACGGGCCCGTCGATGGCCGTGAGCTGGCCCATATTTGTCCCGCATTTGGCGCAGTACGTGATTGCCTTGAGCATCGGGGCGCCGACGCTGGTGAAGAACTGGCTCCGCAGCATCCGGGTCGAGGCCAGGGCCTCCTGGCGGTCGTGCTCGTCGAGGATGGCCCCGACGGCGACGGTGGCGATGGCGATGGACGCCGGCAGGAAGGCGAAGTCCTGAAAGATGTAGAAGGCGGTGGTGCGCGGGTCGCGGAAGATCAGAATCTGAGCCGCGTAGATCGCCGCCGACAGGGCGAACAGGGCGATGGCGACGTGCATCAGGATTTTGTTGTGTTTCATGGCGTTCCTTTCTATCATAATGTGTTCATTCTGTATCAATTCGTTAATCACGCTTAAATTTGTCTCATTATAACGGAATTCACGCCGCAAATCAATTATTCACTGCGGATTAATCCTCCCCGCTCTCAAGCCTCTCCCGATTATTTCCCGGGGAATTAAGGGCGGCGAAGTCCTCCGTCTCGTCGGCCTGGGCGGCGGCGAAGCGCGCGAAAAACTGGGCCTGGTAGTCGGTGAAGAACCGGCTGGCCATGTCGCAGCCGGCCAGGCTCCTGAGGGTCTGGGGGCTTTTCACGTAGGCGCGCACCGGCGGCGAGAGCTTATTAAACTCGGCCTCGGCGTTGGCCAGGGAATCCTTGAGGGCGCGGGCGATCTCAGCCCAGCCGTCGGCGGCGGAGAGCTTCGGCTGGGCAGCGCGGATCACCGCCTTGATCTGCCCCACCGTCGGCGCGAAGGCGTGATCCCCGTCGATGTAGGCGCCCACGGCCTCGAGGACGGTGCGGAAATCCGTCTCCTTGAAGCGCCACGCCCACAGCGCCGCGATGTCCTTGGCGCTGCCGTTCTTGTCAAAATTCGGGTAAGCCGCCTTGATCATCTTCATGATGCGGCCGGTTTCTTTTAAATTCATAGGTCACCCCGCGCTAATTTGTCGTAAAAACTGCCGCCGTCCTTCGCCTTGTAGTTGTCGAAGCGCCCTTCGGCGATCTTCTGAAAATTGCCGTCGGCGATGACCCAGTCGAAGTCCGCCCGCCAGTCGGCGATTTTCCCGGAGAGGTAATTGGAGCGCGCCACCCGATCGAACACGTCGAGCACGTGCTGCGCGCCCTCCTCGCGGACGCGCTGGGTCAGCGTCTGCCGCCGCTTTTCGCTCCAACGGCTCACCTCCCGCACCTTCGTCAGCCCCGCAGGCTCGGCCACGTGGTGATTCCAGTAATCCCGGTAGAGCGCGAGATCCCCTCCCCGCGCGTCAGCGCGGCAGGCCCCGGCGTCAGCCGGGGAGAGAGTCTCCTCTTCTATGCTCTCCTCTCTTATCTTCTCATCTCCTATCCTATACGAATTTCCCGTCGGAAAATTCGATTTTTCCGCCGGAAAAATAGGTTTTTCCGGAGAAAAAATCGGTTTATCATATATTTTCTTTTCTTTACGATATAAATTCAAAATCGGATTGTTATTTTGAATCCCGCTCATCTCCTCTTCACTCAAAATCCAAACGTCCCAATTGATTTGAACGCTAGTCCGCTCCGCGACCGCGTTGTAATACGTCCGCTGGATGCGGCGGCTGGTCAGCACCCCGGCCTCGAAGCAGGCCCGGTCGAACAGCCCCCGATCCACCAGCGCGCCGATGATTTTCTGAATCTGATCCGCCTGGGCCAGGGCGTCCGGCGCCAGGGCCCCGCCGATGAGATCCGCCACGTCCAGGGCCACGTCCTCCCGGCCGTCGCCTTGGTACGCCAGATAATACCCCTTGTCGCGGTAAATCAGCGAGAGCAGCGCGATGTAGGTCAGCACCGCCGCGCTGCCGAACTCCGCCCGGGGCCGCCTGAGCTTGCGGTCGGTGAGCAGGGTCACGTCGAAGGGAAACCAATCCAGCCCCATTTTCCGGGGCCTGCCGCGTTTATTTGCCAAAAAATGCCTCCTTATCATGTATATTTCCTATTATGACTTGATAACCATTCAAGCCGTCAGCCAAAAAAAATCGGGCGCCCCCCCTTTCCAGCAAGTTGGACTTGCAGCATATTCAATGTCTCAGGCAAATGCAGTTTAACATCGTTCATTATACGAGAATACAATTCATGTGTCAAGGCTTTTCTTGAAGTTTTTTCGAAAAAATTTCAAAATTTGGCTTGAAAGGCGATCTGAAATAGTGTAAAATAAGTGCAACTCAAAAAATAAGAACCTAGAAAGTGAGTGGTGACCATGTCCACCTTATCCAAAAACATTCGGTTTCTGCGCCACGAATGCGGCCTGTCCCAGGACGATATCGCCGATATGCTCGGCTACCGCTCCTTCACGACGGTGCAAAAATGGGAATCCGGCGACTCGGAGCCCAACGTGCGCACCCTCGAGGGCCTGGCCGACATCTTCGGCGTCACGCTCAACGACCTGATCAGCCACGATTTCGCCGATCCGGAAAACAACGAACCCGACGACGACGTGTACTACATCGACCCGGGCACCCGGAAGATCGCCCAGCAGGTCTACGAGGACGACAACCTGCGGATGCTCTTCGACGCGAGCCGCGGCGCGGCCCCCGAGGACATTCAGATGGCGGCCGAAATGATCCGCCGGCTGACCGAACGCAACAAAAAGAAATAATATCAAGTAGAATTTTAATCAAGTCAAATACGGGCCAAAGGATGTCCCACGATCCGCCCCTGCCCTTGAATATAGATCAATTTTTTCACGAAAGGACATGAGATGCATGACGATTTGGGAAGAAGATATCCCGGTGCACGTGGTGGCGCTGCCGCCGCGGATTCACAGCTTGATTTCAAAGAACGACGAGGGCGACGTGGCGATTTTCATCAACGAGGCCCTGTCCCTCGAGATGAAGCGGGCGTGCCTGGAGCACGAGCTTAACCACTTTAGACGCGGGGATTTGGACTACGGGGCCGCGGGCTCCGTCGACCGGATTGAACGGGAACGGCACGAGGCGGCGGTGTAACGCCGCCTTTTTTGCGTTTAGCTGAAAATCCTGAAGATTCGCTTAGAATACGTATTTTTATTTATCACTCTTCTTGACATACGTATTATCACGTAATAAAATGGACTAAAAGTAAGGAGATGACAATGAAATATGGCGAACTCAAAAGGAAGCTGCGGAAGGCGGGATGCCAATTTTACCGCGAAGGCGGCCGGCATGAAATCTGGATCAACCCTAAAACGGGCGTCACATTCGCCCTTTCCCGTCACGATCACGAAGAAGCAGCAACTGGCACGTTAAACCGAATTCTCAAAGATGCCGGGCTGAAATAACGCCCCACATCTTCACTTTATAGGAGGTAAAAAATGGCTAAATACACTTATCCCGCGATCTTTACCGTCGAGCCGGACGGCAGCGGCGTTTCCGTCGCATTTCCGGATCTGCCCCACGTCTACACCAGCGGCAAGGACATCGACGACGCCCTGCTCAACGCCAGCGACGTCTTACCCTTGATGTTGTGCGAATACGAGGACAACAAAGAGCCCTTCGCCAAACCCTCGTCGATGCAGGCCGTCAACGCGTCGATTCACGACGATCACGCCTTCGCGACCTTGATCTTCGCCGATACCCTCGAATACCGCAAGCGTACCTCTAACCGCGCCGTGAAAAAGACCCTGTCCATTCCCGCGTGGATGGACAACATCGCCAGACAGAACAACGTCAATTTCTCGCAGGTGCTGCAGGACGCCTTGACCGAAAAACTCCATCTCGCTTGAGTTGACAGCACGAGAAATCTCATCTATACTAACGACAACAGGAGCCCCCACACCTCTCATAGACGTGTCCAATGGGGGCACATTTTTTATAGAGAAAACTTTTCTGATCAAATTATTAATATCAATCAACAAATCACCATTTTCCTGACCTCGCGTAAATGGTCTTAAAGGATGTAATAGAAATTGACAATAGACCGCAAAGGGCGTATTCTAATGGTGACAGATCCCTCCACACCTCTCAAAATGAAGTGCAAAGCCGGAGGGCCAATTTATGTCAGAAATCATTTTAAAATCACCAACAACTTTTGACGAGCAAGTCGAAATTCTCAAAAAGCATGGCGTTTCCATTCTCGATGACGCACAATGTAAAAAGTTTTTATCTCAAGTTAATTATTACCGATTGAGTGGATACTTACTGCCATTTTCCAGCGACGATGCAGCTATTTCCTTTGATGCGGTCAGAGACATTTACAAATTCGATTGCGAAATACGGAATCTCATCTTCAAGAACATTGAAAAAATAGAGATATTCATGCGGACGCAGATCGTCTATTACTTTTCACATCAATATGGCGCAGAAGGTTATTTACAGCGTGACAACTTTAACGAAAAATTTGATTTTGATCAATTCACAAAACGTTATCAGGCTGGCTGAAAGGCTTATCGGATTTAAGAAACCGATGCGCCCACTACGCCAGATTGTATTATTGGTCTTTCCCTTCCGTTCCCGCTCTACGACGTCGAGACAAAGGGATTCATTTAAACCACAAACTGTTTTCACAACTGTATATGCTCAAACAACTTTATCCAGAGCCCGATCAATGGAACTACAAATTTTTCTTACCCCTGTACGACTTGATCGATCATTATAAAACATCAATCAGATTGAAAGACATTGGCTTCCCCGATCATTGGACAGAAATTTTAAGTGAAGGAACGAATCGCGTTTCCGTCGAAAGGTATTAAGTACGACAGTTTTCGCACTTCTTGCCATTTTTATTTATGCCCAAATCCTGAAAATAAGCAACAAAAAAACCCGAAGCATCGCTTCGGGCTTGAATCATCAATGGAGCTATTGACCGGATTTGAACCGGTGACCCCCACCTTACCGAGGTGGTGCTCTACCTACTGAGCTACAATAGCAGATGGTGGGGAAAGATGGATTCGAACCATCGTAGACTAAGTCAACGGATTTACAGTCCGCCCCCTTTAGCCACTCGGGCATTTCCCCATCACTTGAGAACTTCTATATCTTACCGAATATCTTCTGTAAAGTCAAGGGAAATTTTAAAAAAATCGAGCCGGCGGCTGGCCGACCCGAATGCTGAAGCAAGATGAGAAGGCTTCCCCTTACTTATCGCCGAAAACCGCGATGTAATCCCGCTGGAAATTCTTAATGCCGATATCGGTCAGCGGATGATGGGTCATCTGTTCGACAACCTTCATCGGGATCGTGCAGATGTCCGCGCCGGCTGCCGCGCAGTCGACCACGTGGATCGGGTTGCGGATCGACGCCGCGATGATTTCCGTTTCGATGCCCTGGACTTCGAAGACTTCGGCGATGGTCTGGACCAATTCGATCCCAGGGGTTGCGATGTCGTCGAGGCGGCCGAGGAACGGTGAGACGTAAGCCGCGCCGGCCAGCGCCGCGAGGATCGCCTGAGCCGGTGAGAAGATCAGGGTCACGTTGCACTTGATGCCTTCAGAAGAGAGCACCTTCGTCGCCTTCAGGCCTTCTTCGGTCATCGGGATCTTGACGACCATATTCGGGTGGATTTTGGCGATTTCGCGCCCTTCAGCGATCATGCCTTCGGCGTCGGTAGTCGTCGCCTTGACTTCGCCGGAAATCGGCCCGTCGACGATCGACGTGATTTCCTTGATGACTTCGTTGAAGTCGCGGCCTTCCTTCGCGATCAGCGACGGGTTGGTCGTGACGCCCTGAATCACGCCCATGTCGTTGGCGCGGCGGATGTCATCTACATTCGCGGTATCGAGAAAAAATTTCATATGTTTACACTCCTCTTTAAATTGAAAACTGGCAGCCGCCCCCACGGGCAGCCGCCGGGGGTTTAACTATTTGCGGGCGATGGCGTCCTTGGCGGCCTTGACGATGTGATCTGCCGTCAGGCCGTAGGCTTCGAGAACTTCCTGCGCCTTGCCGGACTGGCCGAAGACGTCGTTCACGCCGACCTTTTCCACCGGGCACGGCGTCGTTTCCGCGAGGGTTTCGCAGACCGCGCCAGCCAGGCCGCCGATGATCGAGTGTTCTTCCGCGGTGACAATCGCGCCGGTTTCCTTGGCCGCCGCTTCGATGGCCGCCTTGTCGATCGGCTTGATCGAGCCCATGTTCAGCACGCGGGCGTCGATGCCTTCCGCCTTCAGGGCTTCCGCCGCTTCCAGCGCCCGTTCGACCATCAGGCCGATGGCCATGATCGTCACGTCGCTGCCCGACTTCAGTTCCACCGCCTTGCCCGGGACAAATTCGTAATCTTCAGGCAGGACGACGTTGGTCGCCAGACGGCACAGGCGGATGTAAACCGGCCCGTCGATGGTCAGCGCCGCGTCGAGCATGCGGCGGGTTTCCACCGCGTCCGCCGGCACAAACACGTGCATATTCGGGAGGACACGCATCAGCGCGATGTCTTCGATCGACTGGTGAGAGCCGCCGTCTTCCCCGACCGACAGCCCCGCGTGGGTGCAGCAGATATTCACGTTCAAGTTGGAATAGCAGATGCTGTTGCGGATAATTTCAAAGGCGCGCCCCGCCCCGAAAATGGCGAAGGTGGACGCGAAGGGGATCAGGCCCGTCGTGGAAATCCCGGCGGCCATGCCCATCAAATCCGCTTCGGCGATCCCGGCGTTGAAATGGCGGTCCGGGAAAGCTTCTCTGAAATAAGACGTCTTCGTCGCGCCGGATAAGTCCCCGTCAAACACGACGATTTTCGGATTTTGCTTGCCCAGTTCGACAAGATATTTACCGTAAGCTTCTCTAGTGGCGATTTTTTCCATTCTATATACTCCTCAGTTGGAACCCGATTATGCCAAATCCTTCAGGGCCTCTTCGACCTGTTCCGGATTCGGTCCCTTGCCGTGCCAGCCCACTTCGTTTTCCATGAAGGAAACGCCTTTGCCCTTGACCGTCTTGCAGACGAGGACCGACGGCTTGTCGGTGCAGGCTTCGGCCTGAGCCAACGCGTCGCGCAGCTGATCGAAATCGTTGCCGTCGGCGACGTCAATCACGTTCCAGCCGAAGGCCGCGAATTTTTCGTCAATCGGGTACGGATTCATGACGTCCGAAATCTGGCCGTCGATCTGCAGGTTGTTGTTGTCGACGAAGGCCGTCAGATTGGACAGGCCGTAATTGGAAGCCGCCATCGCCGCTTCCCAGACGATGCCTTCTTCGATTTCGCCGTCCCCGAGGATCGTGTACACGTGGTAAGGCGCACCCTGGTGCTTTGCGCCGAGGGCCATGCCCACAGCCGTGGAAAATCCTTGGCCGAGGGAGCCGGTCGCCATATCGACGCCCGGGGTGTGCATCGAAGGATGCCCCTGGAGCATCGCGCCGACCTGACGCAGATGGTCGAGCTCTTCCTTCGGGAAAAAGCCGCGGTTCGCCAGCGTCGCGTAAAGCGCCGGTGCAGCGTGCCCCTTGGACAGGACGAAGCGGTCGCGGTCTGCCTTGGTCGGATTCTTCGGATCCACATTCATCTTTTCAAAATACAAGAGGGTCAACATTTCGACTGCGGACAGCGAGCCGCCTGGGTGGCCAGAAGCCGCTTTTCCAATGCTTTTGACGATATCACGGCGGATTTCCTTAGCAATGGCTTTCAGATCTTCCATAAAATTCTCCTTATTCAAATCATTTTTCGGTTCTTTTACATTATTTCAGCAATTAGAACCCTGTCAACTTTTACATGTATTATACACCGGTCAAATGCCCTTGTCTACGCCCCTTTAAAATTATTTCTCACTTTTACATAATTTCACATTTAGAACAAGAAAACATTTTCATCCCCGGAAATATGCCAAAATTTCACGAAAAAAAGAGCTCCGAAACCCTTCAGAGCTCAAGTATATTATTCGTCCACGTCCGACTTGCGCATCCCGTCGAGGATCTCCGCCACGTCGGCGTTCATGGATTCCGACAGGCGGTTGTGGGCCGGAGCCGCCTGGGTCTTGTGGAGCTTCGCCTTGGCCGCCCGCTTCTTCACCGCCTTAAAGTCGAGGAGCAGCTCCCGGGAGGACATCCGCGTCGCGCCGCCCCCGAGGATCAGCTGCTGCACCGCGCTGTCCGACGAGACCACCTCGACCCGCCGCTGCCGATTGGCCCGGCGCGCCTCCCGGTGGCTGCCCAACAGGGCGTAGACCAGCGCCTCGATGTAGGTGTCCGCCGTCTCCCCGAACTTCGTGAACACGACGCGGATCCCGCTGACCGTCACCTCCCGCTCCTCGAAATCCTTGCGGTTGTAGGCGTCGAACACCACCACCGTGTTCACCCCGCGGTAGCCGCTGTAATCCGCCAGCTCGTCGATCAGCCGCGCCCGCTCGCTCTCCAAATCGCCCACCGGGCGGTTCGCCTCGTGGGCCCGCTCGTGGATCACGTTGTAGCCGTCGACGATCAGCGTCGGCTTATCAGCCGGCATGGCGCTGACGGGCCGCCTCGCAGAGCAGCACCCCCGCCGCGACCGAGGCGTTGAAGGAATCGATGGTCCCGTAATTGGGGATCGACGCGATCAGGTCACAGTGCTTGCGCACATTGGGGCTGACCCCGGCGCCTTCGCTTCCGATGACGATGGCCATCTTCCCGGTCCAGTCCAGATTGTAGTAAGGTTCGCCGTCCATATCGGCGGCCGCGATCCAGAACCCGGCGTCTTTCAGGGTCTCGATGGCCTGGGAGAGGTTGGCCACCTTCACCATCGCCGTCGCGTTCATCGCCCCGGCCGACGCCTTCATCGACACCGCCGTCACCGACGCCGAGCGTCGGTCCGGGAAGATCACCGCCGACGCCCCGCACAAATTGGCCGAGCGGACAATGGCCCCGAAATTGTGGGGGTCGAGGATGTGGTCGAGGATCACGATCAGCTGGTCCTGTTCCGGGTCCAGCACGTCCTCTAACGCCTGAAAATCAAAGGGCGCCATCATCGCGGCGATCCCCTGGTGATTGGTGTTGTCAAAGCCCGCGTCCCGGGCGATCTGGTTGAGCTTCTGCTTTTCCACCGAGTGGACGATGACGCCGCGCTTTTTCGCCTGGGCCACGATGTCCCCGAGGACGTGGTCCCGGTTGTCCTTCATCACGTACAGGCGGTCGATCTGCCGGTCCTCCCTGAGGGCCTCGCGCACCGGATTCTTCCCGACGATCACAAAGCCCGAGGCTTCCGGCTGGGGGCTTTCCCCCCGCGAGCGGGTTCTGCGTCCCTTGTGCGGGCCTCTGTTATTTTTCATTGGTTGTTTCCCTTTCTCCGGCCACCGCCGCCCGGCGTCCCTTTCTCGGGGGCAGGGGCCCGTAATACTGATAGAAATACGTCTTGATCATGCTGTTGTAGAGCTTGCGGTTCTTCGTCGCCTTCTGGCCGAAATCCCGCTCGAAATCCTCGTAGCCGCTTAGGATGAAGTAGGACCAGTCGGGCATCGCCCGAAACACCTGGCCCATCTCGCGGGTCAGCTTGGCGACGTCGGCCTTGTCCGACAGGCGCACGCCGTAGGGCGGGTTGGTCACGATGACGCCGTAGCGCCGGTGGGTGCGCACCTGTTCAACCGGCAGCTTCTGGAAGGCCGTGAAGTCCGTCACCCCGGCGAACTTGGCGTTAATCCGGGCCTGCTTCAGGGCCGCCGGGTCGATGTCGCTGCCCAGCACCCGGAATTTCGGGCTGCGGCTGAGCACATCTTCAGCCTCTTCCCGCGCTTGATCCCAGGCAGTTTGCCCGACGATGGGCCAGGCCTCGGCGTCGAAATGCCGGTGCATCCCCGGCGCCTGCCGGCGGCCGATCATCGCCGCCTCGATGACAATGGTGCCCGAGCCGCACAGCGGATCTAAAAAGAAGCGGTCCGGCCGCCACCTCGAGAGCTTGACCAGCGCCGCCGCCATCGTCTCCTTCAGCGGCGCGCCGTTGCCGTGGGCGCGGTAGCCCCGCTTGTTGAGCCCCTCGCCGCTGGTGTTGATGGCCAGCGTCACTTTGTCTTTTAACAGCTTGATGAAAATCGGGTAGGCGTCCCCGGTCTCCGGCAGCTTTTCGAGGCCGTAAGCCTGGCCCAGGCGCACCGCCACCGCCTTTTTGACGATGCGCTGCCCGTCGGATTTGCTGAACAGCTGGGACTTCACCGACGAAATCTTCGCCGCCGGGAAGGCCCCGTCCTTCGGGATGTAGGCCTCCCAGGGCAGGACCCGGGTCTTCTCAAACAGCTCGTCAAAGGTGACGGCCTTGAAGGTCCCGACGGTGAGGAGCACCCGGTCGGCGCAGCGCAGCCAGAGGTTGGCCCGGGCGATGGCCCCGGCATCCCCCTGGAAATGGACCCGGCCGTCCTCCACCTCGGTGATCGTGCAGCCCAAGTCCTTCACTTCCTGCTTGACGACGCTTTCTAAGCCGAAGGCCGTCGTCGCGATCAGCTCGACCATCTTACTTGTCTTCGAAGAAGCGGACGTCCGTGTCCCGGCCGTAGACCATAAACCCGGCGTAGCCCTGTTCTTCGCAGTGGTTAATCTGCTTGCCGACCTTCTTCTTTTCGACGATCAAGTTGACGTCGTAGCCCGCGTCTCTTAAGCTGTCGGCCTTGGCGATGACGTCGACCATGTCGGCGTTCTTCTGGTGGAACAGCGCGACGCGCTTGGCCCCGCCCTGCTTGTGGATGCCCCGTTCCATGAGCAGCCCGACGATGCGTTCGAAGCCGATGGAGAAGCCCACCGCCGGCACCGACTGCTTCATGTACTTGCCGATCATGTTGTCGTAGCGGCCGCCCCCGGCGATGGAGTAGCCCACGTCGCCCCAGCGCACTTCAAAGACTTCGCCGGTGTAATAGCCCATGCCGCGGATCAGGTTGAAGTCGAATTCGATCTTGTAACGGTCTTTGGCGAGGCGCGTAATCGTGTCGATGACCCGCTTCAGATCCGCCACCGCTTCCGGCGCGTCCACCTTGTCGCCGACGTTGTCCAAATTCACGTCGTCCACCGCGTCGACGAATGTGTCGATCATGGCCTGATCGTAGCCCTTTTCGACGAGTTCCGCCTTGATGCCGTCGGTGCCGATCTTGTCGACCTTGTCGAGGGAAATGCACACCGAGCCGACGTCTTCGGCCTTAAAGCCCGCCTGCAGGATAAACTGGGTCAAGAGCCTGCGGTCGTTGACCTTGATCGTGAAATCCTCGAAGCCGGCGGCCATCAGCGCCGTCGCCGTCGTGTTGATCAGCTCGATTTCCGCCGTCACATTCGGGTCGCCGATGATGTCGATGTCGCACTGCTTGAAGGAGCGGAAGCGGCCCTTCTGGGGGCGTTCCGCGCGGAAGACGTTGCCGATCTGGATCGCCTTAAAGGGCGATTCCAGCTGGTCGGCGTTGTGGGCGTAAAACCGGGACAGCGGCAGCGTCAAATCGTAGCGCAGCCCCTGGTCGCAGAGGTCGTGGGGGGTCGAGTCCGCCGTCGGCTTGAACTTGTTGCCGCGCTTGAGCACGGTGAAGAGCATCTTCAGGTTGTCGCCGCCGTCGGAGCCCAGCAGCAGATCGATGTTTTCCAGGGCCGGCGTTTCGATGCGCGAAAAGCCGTGAGCCCGATAAATCCCCGCAATGGTGTGTTCCAGCTCGTCGCGGACGCGCATTTCTTCGGGGAGAATGTCGCGGGTGCCGCGGACCGGGCTTGCTGATATTTTTTCCATAATGCTATTTCATTCCTTCTAAAAAGTATTGGTTTTTTGACTGTTGCTAGTGTATCATTTTATCCAGACCATTTCAATAAAACCCGGGCGATTTGCCCGGTTCATGATATACTGGATGTGTCAATTTTTAAATTATCTCACAGGAGGGTTCCTATGATCTTTTACGCGATAGTCATCGCCGTCTGTATCGCCTGCGACCAAATCGTCAAGGCCCTGGCGGTGCGTTTTCTCGCCCCGGTGACAACGGTGCCCATCATCCCGCGGGTCTTTCACCTGACCTACATCGAAAACACCGGCGCCGCCTTCAGCATTTTCGCCGGCAAGTCGATCTTCCTGATCGTCCTCACCTCGGCGCTGATCGCGGTGCTGATCTGGCTGCTGGTGAGCCTGCCCAAAACCAAGGCCTACCTGACGATGAACACCGCCTTCGCGCTGGTCATCGGCGGCGCTGTCGGCAATTTGATCGACCGCATCCGTCTCGGCTACGTCGTCGATTTCTTCGATTTCAGACTCATCGGCTTCGCGATTTTCAACGTCGCCGACTGCTTCGTCGTCGTCGGCTGCGCCCTGATCATGATTCAGGTTCTCAAAAACGCGCTACACGCGCCGGATTAAATGCCGGCCCTCGCAGACCGCTAAATCGATCTGCCGCGGGTCCCGCTCCCCGGCGAAGAGGACCGCTGCCGTCACGCCGTCGATTTTTAAGATTTTGCCCGTCCCAAATTTCTTGTGGATCAGGCTGTCGCCGGTGTGCCAGCGCTTGGCCTTTTCGGCGCTGGCGCCGCGCAGGCGCTCCAGTTCCCGCCGCCGGTCCATCGCCGCCTTCACCGCCCCGATGGGCGTTTTTTTATGGGCGGGTTTCCGTTTTTTCTTTTTCTTCTCGCCTAAATAGGACGCCACGAACCGGGATTCCTTCCGCCCGCGGACGCTGACGAGCTCCACCTCGGTGCGCGCCCGGGTCACCCCGACGTAAAACAGGCGCACCTCCTCGTTGTAAAGAGCCCGGCCTTCGGCGGAATCCTCGAGAGCCGCCTGGGACGGGAATTCCCCCTCCACCGCGTCGATGATGTAGACCTTGTCAAATTCCAGCCCCTTGCTGGAGTGGATCGTCGACAGGGTCACCGCGCCGGTGGTGTCCACCTCGTGGTGGGCGATCAGCGACTTCAAATCCGTGAGCCGGTCGAAGAAGGCGTCCTGGGTCGGCTCCCGGCCCGCGAGGATCTGCAGGATGTTGAGCTTCTGCACCAGGGTTTCCTCCCGGCAGCCGTT
>DGWE01000043.1 GCA_002396065.1 Eubacteriaceae bacterium UBA4266 | reverse complement strand
AGGCGCACCGTCCGGCGCGCCTTTTTTGATGAATTTTATTGAAAAAATATTATTTTTTTGCTTGAATTGAAGGATTTAATTTCACTTCCGCCAGTGCCGGCAGTTCTCTTTCGAGTTCGGCCGCGTCGAAGGGCGCGCCGTGCCCCGGATAGATGCGTTCGGGCTGAGCGTCGATCATTTTCTGCCAGCTGCCGCGGTAGGCGTCCAAATCGCCGATCCAAATCGTCGTTTTAAGCGGCCAGTCCGCCCGATTCTGGGCCGCGTCGCCGCAAAACAGGGCCCCGTCCCACAATAGGCCGATGCTGTCCTCAGTGTGGCCGGGCAGTGCGAGCACCGCTGCCCCAGGCAGGATTTTATCAATCGTTCCGTCCTCAGACCACAGGAAGCGGGAAAGCAGCCCCTCCTCGATCGCCGGAAAGCGGTGCCGGCCGTGGCCGTCCCGGATCATCTGCCGGCAGATCGCGGCCGCGTCGTCGTCGGGCACGCCGCCGCCCGGTCCATTCTGTCCCCGCCGAAGTCCCGTAAGCGCCTTTCTCGAGGTGATGACCTTAAGTTCCGGCACCGCCTGCATCACGTCGTTGACAAATCCGGCGTGGTCGTCGTGGGCGTGAGTCAAGAACAAGTAATCGAGGGCCGCCGGATCGAGATCCGCCGCTGCCATCCGGCTTAAAAAATGGGGCCAGTCTTCCGCGTAGCCGGTATCGATCAACACCGTCAGGCCCCGGTTCTGGACCACCCAGCTGTGGACGAAATTCGTCCCGCAATCGGCAATTTTCATTTTTTCTATTTCCTATGTTTCTCGTTCTTTTAAATTTTTTCTTATAAGTAATACACGTGGGGAATGATCGCTTCGTAATGGCCATCGTCCATTCTAAAGCCACGTTCGATGGTCCCGAGCTGCTTGAAGCCGATGTCCTTGTACAGCTTCAGGGCCGCCTGATTCGTCGCGACCACGGCGTTCAGCTGAATGATGCCGTAGCCCAAATCCCGAGCCTGGGCGATCGAATCCTCTACCAGCAGACGGCCGATGTGCTGCCCGCGGACCTCCCGGTCGACGGCGTAGCTCGTGTTGGCGATGTGCCCGCAGCGGCCGACGTTGTTCGGGTGAAGAATGTAAAGGCCGACGATGGCGCCGCTTTCAGTATCGTAGGCGATGCCAGTGTAATCCTGCTTCGCGAAAAAAGCCTTGCCCTCTTCGTAGGTCAAAAGGTTCGTCTGCGGAAAGGCTTTGCCCTCTTCGACGATCTGATTCCAAATGCGCACGGCGCTTCCCACTTCTTTTACGGTCCATTTCTTAACTGCGATTGTCATGATTGCCTCCAAATGCGTTGTATTTTCAATGCGATTGATCATTGAATATGCTTTATTTAATTAAATTGTATATTTTCATTATATCACAACCGCATCGCGCAAAAGAAAAAAGAATGTAAATCCAAATGAAGAAAAAGCGCCGTTTTGTAACCTGTGAAATTGTACTGAAAAAAGAACAAAAAAAGATAATATTTTGTGATTGCCTTGAATTTCCGCGTCAACCCGCGTAGGATACGGGTAAATCCACTTAGGGAGGTAAAAAACATGACTGCTCTTAAACGCCGCGGCACGTTCATTGATTTTCTCGTGATTGTGATGCTGCTTTTGGCTTGGCCCATGGGCGTGATTTTGATGTGGGCGTACACCCCGTGGTCGAGATCCGTCAAAATTGCAATCACCGTTTGTCTCGCCCTTCTCACAATCCTGACCGTCAATTCGGTCTGTTATTTCCGCATCATGCCCTCTTAACTATTTTCTGACTGCTCCACCGCTGCCTTTTGGCAGCGGTTTTTATTTTTCCGAGGTCTTTTCAAAAATCGGACTGGCCAGCAGGTCGTCGATCAGCTGTTTGGCGTCCGCCATCGTCGCGTCGCTGTCCCTTTCTACACCGCTGGCGAAAATAAACCCCCACAGCCCAAAAGTCAAAAAGGCGTCCAATTGTCCCGGATGGTACTGCGTCTTCAACCGATCCGCGTTGATCTTTCCGAACATTTTCAAATTCTTTAGGACAAAATGGTAGTACATCGAAACGGCCGGGCTCGCCTCCGTTTGAACCGACGCTTTGACAAAGGGCGTCGTCACCTCGATGAGCACCATCAGAAAATGCTGACAGGAAATGTTCAGCCGGTGTTCGGGGTTATCCTGCTCCAATTCCTCAAACCGCGCCGTCGCCTCTTCTTGAATGTCCTCAAAGCAGTGCTCCAGCAGGTCGTACTTGTCGCTGTAATAGGTGTAGAAGGTGATGCGGCTGGTGTTGGCCCGCTTACAGATTTCCGTCACTGAAATCTTTTCAAAGGGTTTTTCCAAAATCATCTGCCGCAGGGTATTTTTTAAATTTTTTTGAGTTTTAATGATCCGCTTATCCATTTTCCTTTTTTTATCTAGTTAATCTACATTAATTAAACGCATTTCACAAATTGTAATTGCGAAAAACCGGGCCAATGATTATAAATAGATTTAGTCATGTTAATTAACATCGGTTTACCAAATGTGACTTAATTATACAATCATCCAATAAACTTTACAAGTATATAAATAACTGTTTTACACACATTAAAGAAAGGATAAATGAAGATGAAAATCGTCATGATCACCCCGACAACCGCGCTGCGCCGACTTCCTTTCTACCGCTGGGGCGGCAAAATCTACGGCCAGTCCAATTCCATTACTGGCCCGCTGATCCTCGGCGGCATCTTAAAAAAAGCCGGTCACGAAGTTGCCGTTTACGAGGAGCTCAACGCCAACATCCACGTCAACCGTCTCATCGCCGACCCCAGCGTCGACGTCTTTTGTTTTTCGCTGATGACCTCTAACGCGCCGAGGGGCTACGAGCTGGCCGACCGCATTCACAAGGAGAGCCGCGCCCGGGTCATTTTCGGCGGCATGCACCCGACCGCGATGCCCGAGGAGGCGCTGAAACACGCCGATCAGGTGGTGGTCGGCGAGGCGGAAAAGGTCATCGTCGACGTCGTCGAGGGCCGCAGAACCGAGCCCATCGTCCAGGGGATTCCCCTGACCTGCCTCGACGAGGTGCCCTTCCCCGATTATTCGATTCTCAAGACGCCCTGCGAAGCGGCCAACGTCATCTCGACCCGCGGCTGCCCCTACCGCTGTACCTTCTGCACGACCTCCCGGATGTTCGCGCCCTACCGTCAGCGCTCCGTCGACAACGTCATCGAAGAAATCCGCATGTACAAAAAGATGGGCTTCAAGTACATGAATTTTGAGGACGACAATTTCACCGCCGACAAGGAACGGGCGAAGGAAATCTGCCGCCGCATGATCGCCGAGGGGCTGACCTTCAAGGAAACCTTCTTCTTCGGCCGCACCGACTTAGCTGAGGACGAGGAGCTTTTGACGCTGCTCCACGACGCCCACCTAACCCGGGTTCTCATCGGCATCGAATCCTTGAACCAGGACGCCCTCAACGACATCCACAAGGGGCAGAACATCGAAAACATCCGGGCCGCGGCGAAGGCCTGTGAGCGCCACCACATTCGGATGATCGCCAGCGTCGTCCTCGGATTGGACGCCGACAGCCGCGAGGACATCCACCGCAGCGTGCAGTTCGCCAAGCACATCCACGCCTACCAGCTCCAGCCCGCGATCCTGACTCCCTACCCCGGCACGCCGGTCTACGACCAGATGGTGAAGGAGGGGCGGATGCTCTCGAAGAACTGGAGCGATTTCGACATGATGAACGCGACCTTCCTGCCGAAAAACATGACGCCCTGGGAATTGCAGGACGCCTTTTATCAGGAATCGACCTATTTCTACGATTTCAAGTCCGCGCGGGAGATCGGCGCGCGGTTCGGCTCTGAGTACAAATGGCGCCGCTACGGTCTGGCGATCCTGGCGCGCCTCGGCGGCTTTGGCGCCCACCTGGCCTCCCGCATCGGCAAGGGCAGCGTCTATTACAACCTGCGGCATTACGGCCTGACCCCCAAGCCCAAGCGCGGCCGCCTGCGGCATCAGCCTCATCACGCCTGAACGCGCTGTGCCTTCATTCTGAAATAATCGGCCTAAAAATTTGAAAAAAAGAAAAAGACCCTTTATAATAGTATACAAACCAGTTTGATCACGCAGAAAGGAGTATTCGAAATGAACTCAAAAAAATTTCCCGAACAATCCAAAGAATCCGCCACCATGATTGAAGCCGCGAACGATCTGCTGACCGAAATCACCGAATTGGCCAATAGTCTCGACGATGTTCTGGACCGCTACCTCGGCATGTACGATTTTGAGGCCATCGAAGATTCCTTTTGGAGCGACGCCCTTGAAGGCATCGACGTCAGCAAGAACAACTTGATCAACGATCTCGACGACCTGGCCGGCAGCATCAGCCCGATGCTCGGTCTCGAAAAGGGCACCGTCGATTTTGAAACTAAAGACGAAATAGGGAGATGAGCATTGTGGCATCACGACTGAAACGTAAATGGCAGGCCTTCCTCGACCGCCTGGCTCAGCAGAACAATCAGACCTTTGACGGCGGCAAGCCTTCCTGCTGCAGCGACACTAACAAAAAAGTTACGCCGAAGGAAGCCGCTCAAAATCACTGATTTTGACAAAAATTCAATAAATTTCACAAAAGCAGCCATTTTGGGCTGTTTTTTTCTTGCGGCCTTTGATAAAATAAACCCACTTAATCGAGTTTAAATCCGACTTTGCGTTACAGCGCATTTTTAAATTTACAATTTATTTTAATTTTCAGGAGTCTTACTTGCAGTCAACAGATTTAACGCAAAAGACCATCGCTGAGCTGAAGCAGATGGCCGATCAATTATCCTTATCCTACAAAAGCAAAATTAGAAAGGCGGACCTCATCGCCTTGATCGAAGGGGCTCAGGCTGAGCAGCGGGAAAAGCGTGAAAAAGAAGAACGGCAGAATAAAAAGAAAGAAGCCGCGCACATCAAAAGCCGCTACAAACTCAAGGACAACTTAAGCGACGCGACCTATTCCGAGGGGCCGGTCAAGATTCTGCCCGCCGGCTACGGCATCATCGAACGGGACGGCGGCGCGCTGCCGGTCTACGTCTCCTCCTCACAGGTGCAGAAATTCCGCGTCGAAACCGGCGACATCCTCGGCGGCCGGGTGCGCTCGCCGAAAAAGGGTGAAAAGTACGCTGCGATGCTCTTCCTCGAAAAGGTCAACGGCGTCAAAACCGCCGATTTGATCAAGAAGATGGAAAAGCTGATGAACGCGCCGAAGAACAACCACGCGGACCGCTACGCGAAGACGCAAACGGGGGTGCTCGACGTGAATCCCGAAGGCTATGGCTTTCTGCGTATCGAAAAGAATTTCTACCCAGGCGACAACGATGTCTACGTGCCGGCCAACATCATCCGGCGCTACAACCTGCGCACCGGAGATTTGATCGCCGGCCACCTGCGCAAATCCGACGAGAGCGAAAAGCAGGACGCCCTCCTCTACGTCGAAACGGTCAACGGCGCCATCCCCGAATCCATCGTGCACCGGCCGCGTTTTGAACGGCTGACCCCGATTTTCCCGAGAGACAAAATCACCCTCGAAACCAACCGCGACGCGATTTCAGCCCGGATCATCGACCTGTTCGCACCGATCGGCAAGGGCCAGCGCGGGCTGATCGTCGCGCCGCCGAAATCCGGCAAGACGACGCTGCTCAAGGCCATCGCCAACGGCGTGCGCCAGAACGCGCCGGACATCAAACTGATGATCCTGCTCGTCGACGAGCGGCCGGAAGAAGTCACCGACATGGAACGCTCGGTGGACGCCGAAATCATTTACTCGACCTTCGACGAATCGGCCCACCGCCAGCTCAGCGCCGCCCAAATGACCCTCGCCCGGGCTAAGCGCCTCGTCGAACAGGGTCAGGACGTGATGATCCTCGTCGACAGCCTGACGCGGCTTGTGCGCGGGAACAACCTCGTCATCGAACCTTCGGGCCGGACGCTGACCGGCGGCCTCGACCCGGCGAGCCTCCACTTCCCGAAGCAGTTCTTCGGCAGCGCCCGCAACATCGAAAACGGCGGCAGCCTGACCATCATCGCCACCGCCCTCGTCGATACCGGCAGCCGCATGGACGACATCATTTACGAGGAATTCAAGGGCACCGGCAACATGGAGCTCCACTTGAACCGCGACCTCGCCGAACGGCGGATCTACCCGGCGATCGACATCAAGAAGAGCGGCACCCGCCGCGAAGAGCTGCTCCTCAGCCCGGAGGCCCTCACCATGTCGGCTAACATCCGAAAGATTTACGGCAAAGACGGCGCCGACGAAATGGCGGAAAAAATCATTCTGCTGCTCACCCGGACCGAAAGCAACGCTGTGTTTTTGAAACGGATTTTGAAAAAGTAAGATACAAAAATTCAGGCGTCAGCTTAAAAATAAGCTGGCGCCTGTTTAATTTTATAGATTGGCTATTTGGTTATAAGTCACGACAAATCCGCGTGATAGAACTTCTTATACAGCTTCATTTCCTCCGGCGTGTCGATGCTGGAACGGAAGACGACACCGCCCGGGCCTTCTTCTGGAGATCTGAGGACGCCGCGCTTCGCGAGGACCCGTCGCAGCTCTCTGGCGGTGCCGCGGCCGCCATCGTAAAGTTTGACGTCATCGCCAAGCACCCGGCGGATCTGCTTTTTCACAAAGGGATAATGGGTGCAGCCGAGGACGAGGCTGTCAACTTTCCCGCGGTAGGGCCCGAGAAACTTCTCGAGCATCGCCGTCAGATCCGGCGCGTCGAGGTTCCCGGCTTCGATGCGCTTGGCCAGCCCCGGACAGGACTGGGATGCGCAGTCGGCGTAGCCCGCGTACCGTTCCCACAAATCGTGATATTTTTTGAGCGACAGCGTCACCGGCGTCGCCATGACGAGGACCCGATGGCTGCTCTCCGCCGTCGCCGCCGGCTTCAGCGCCGGTTCGATGCCAACGATCGGAATCGTGAACGTCGTTCGCAGCAAATCCGCCGCGGCGCTCGTCGCGGTATTGCAGGCGATGACGATGGCTTTCACGCCGTCGTCGACCATGCGCTGCGCGATGGCCATGGTCATCTGCTGGACCCGTTCCACCGACTTTTCGCCGTAGGGCGCGTTGGCCGAGTCGCCGAAAAACAGAAACCGCTCGTCCGGCAGCTCCCGGGTCATTTCCTGAAGGACGGAAATCCCGCCGAGCCCGGAGTCAATGACCCCAACGTAATTGTGAAATGCTGGTCGCATAAGGCCCTCCTTGTCATGTAATCTTTTGATATTATACGTCATTTTTTATTTAATTGAAAGAGTGGTGAACAAGTAAAATTTCTGTGTTATAATAATCCCTACACGAATTCATACAAAAGAGGTTCAGTGTTATAATGCGAATTAAAAATATTGTACAGACAAGCATCGGTTTCGCTGCGGTGCTTGTTTTTTGTTCCCTGTTTGCGGTCGGTGCCCGCGCCGCGAGCTTAAGCTCCTACATCGCCTACACCCAGGCGACGGGCAGCTTCTCTGTGCTGGGGTCCTCCGAATCCGACGAGGCCTCTCCCGACGCGCTGATCCCCGGCAAGGCGCCGGGCCGCGACACCCAATCCGACAAAAAAATCGTCTATTTGACTTTTGATGACGGTCCATCGGAAAACACCGACGCCATTCTGTCGATTCTCAAGCAGAATCACATCCACGCCACCTTTTTCGTTTCGGGCATGTACCCCCAGTACCGCCATCTGATCAAAAAGGCTTACGATGAAGGCAATACCATCGGCCTGCACACCGAAACGCACAAATACGACATCTACCGCTCGGAAGACACCTATTTTAACGATCTGAATCAGATCGCCCAAATCGTCAAGTCGGAAATCGGATTTGTGCCCGCCTACGTCCGCTTCCCCGGCGGCTCGTCCAACACGGTGTCCCGGAATTACGCCCAGGGCATCATGGGCCGATTGGCCGCGGAACTGAACAAACGCGGCTACCAGTACTACGACTGGAACGCCGATTCCACCGATGCCGCCCACAGCGAGGACGCGGTGGACGACCTCGTCAAGCACGCCACTGCCTGCAATGATAACAACGTCGTCCTGCTGTGCCACGACGCCCCCGGCAAGGGGACGACCGTCCAGGCGCTGCAGCGCATCATCGACAATTACCGCTCCCGGGGCTACACCTTCAGGGGAATTTCCCGCAATTCCTACGCCCCCCATCAGCCCATTGCAAATTAATGAAACGGAGAACGATCTTGAAACACCTATCCCAATTATTCGAACGCGTTTTTACCAAGTCTCTCGAAAACAGCGACCGCACTGTCTACGACCTATTCGACTGGCAAACCGTTGACGTCTCATTAACCGACTACCGCACCGGCCAAATTGCCTTCGAAATGAAAGGCCTGGAATTCCCGAAGGCCTACTCCCAGAATGCCTGCAACATCATCGCGAGCAAATACTTCAGAAAAGAAGGGGTGCCCGGCACCGGCCACGAAACGTCGATGCGCCAGGTCGCCGACCGTCTCGTCGGCTTCTGGACCGACGCGCTGCGCGAGGAAGGCCTCATCGACAACGACGCACAGTGGCAGATCGTCTACGACGAGCTGGTCTTCGCCTTCTTGAGCCAGATGTGGGCGCCCAACTCGCCCCAGTGGTTCAACACTGGCATCAAACGCAATTACGGCATTGAAGCCGAATCGGACAACCTCTACTACTACGACGAAAAGACCGGCAAAGTCGTGCTGTCCAACGACCGCTACACCCGAACCCAGTCCTCGGCCTGCTTCATCCTCTCGATCAAGGATCAGCTATTGGGCGAAGGCTCCATTTCCGATCACTACGTCTCCGAAACGAAGCTCTTCAAAGGCGGCTCCGGGGTCGGCACCAATTTCTCACCGCTGCGGGGCGTGAACGAAAAGCTCTCCTCCGGCGGCAAATCCTCGGGCATGATGAGCTTCCTTCAAGGGCTCGACCGCAACGCCGGCGCCATCAAATCCGGCGGCACGACGCGGCGTGCGGCCAAAATGGTCATCGCCGACATCGACCACCCGGAAATCGAAGCCTTTATCAATTGGAAGGCCCACGAGGAACAAAAGGTTCGGGATCTGGGCAAGATGGGCTACGACACCAGCATGGACGGCGAAGCCTATCAGACCGTTTCCGGCCAGAACGCGAACAACTCCGTCCGCGTCAATCAGGATTTCATGGACAAGGTCATGCATTTAGACGACGACCCGGACGCCACCTTGACGCTGAAGGGCCGGGTAGACGATCGGGTGAACCGCGACGTCAAGGTCCAAGAGCTTTGGCACGAAATCAACCAGGCTGCCTGGGAATGCGCCGATCCGGGGCTGCAGTTCGACGACCGCTTCAACGCCTGGCACACCTGCCCGGCCGGCGAGGACGGCAACGTCGGCGCTAAATACAACCGGATCAACGCGACCAACCCGTGCTCGGAATACGCCTTTCTCGACGACACCGCCTGCAACCTGGCCTCCATCAACGTGTACCGCTTTTATCACGACGGCGTCTTCGACGTCGAACGCTTCGTCCACCTGGTGGGATTGATTCAGCTGGTGCTGGAAGCGTCCATTTACTGGGGACAGTTCCCCACCGAGGAAGTGGCCCGCAAAAGCTACCTCTTCCGCACCACCGGCCTGGGGCTGGCCAACATCGCCTCATTGGTGATGGATGCCGGCTACCCCTACGATTCCGACGAAGCGCGGAACATCGCCGCGGCCCTCGCCGGCATCATGACCGGCGCCTCCTACGCGGTGTCCGCGCTGATGGCTGAAAAAGTCGGGCCCTTCCCGTGCTACGCGGTCAACGCGCCCTACATGGCCCGGGTCATCCGCAACCACGCGAGAATCGCCGGCGCCCGCACCGACGTCTTTGAAGATCTCGGTTACGATCCCTACATCGTCGACCA
>DGWE01000072.1 GCA_002396065.1 Eubacteriaceae bacterium UBA4266 | reverse complement strand
CCCCAGGTGCGAACGGGGTGAAGGCCGCTCTGCCGTCAGGCAAAGCGCCGGTCGCCCGACCGTAAACCACGTTAGAAGTGATCGTCAAAATCGACGTGGTCGCTTCGGAATTGCGGTAGGTGTGATGCTTCTTGATCTTGTCTAAGAAGGCGTGGAGCAGCTTGACCGCGATGTCGTCCGCTCTCGGGTCGTCGTTGCCGTAGCGCGGGAAGTCCCCTTCGATCTTGAAGTCGGTGGTGACGCCAAATTCGTTGCGGATCGCCGTGACTTTTGCGTACTTGATCGCCGACAGGGAATCGACAACGTGGGAGAATCCCGCGATGCCCGTCGCGAAAGTGCGGCGCACGTCGGTGTCGATCAATACCATTTCTTCCGCTTCGTAATAGTATTTATCGTGCATGTACTGGATCAGATTCAGAATGTTGACGTACAACCCGGCCAGCCAATCGAGCATCTGGTCGTATTTGTGGGCCACTTCGCCGTAGTCGAGGACGTCGGAGGTGATCGGCGCGTATTCCGGACCGACTTGCATCGGCGAGCCGTCTTTGTTCTTGAATTTTTCGTCCTTGCCGCCGTTGATTGCGTAAAGCAGGGCCTTGGCCAGGTTGGCGCGGGCGCCAAAGAATTGCATTTCCTTGCCGGTCTGGGTCGCGGAGACGCAGCAGCAGATACTGTAATCGTCGCCCCAGAAGGGTTTCATGACATCGTCGTTTTCGTATTGAATGGCCGAAGTCGTGATCGAAATCTTCGCGGCGTAGCGTTTAAAGGCTTCCGGCAGACGCGGGGAATAGAGCACCGTCAAATTGGGTTCCGGCGCCGGTCCCATGTTTTCCAAGGTGTGGAGGAAACGGTAATCGTTCTTCGTGACCATCGAGCGGCCGTCGAGGCCGGTACCGGCCATTTCCAGGGTCGCCCAAACCGGATCGCCGGAGAAGAGCTCGTTGTAACTCGGGATGCGCGCGAATTTGACCATTCTGAACTTCATGACCAAATGGTCAATGAGTTCCTGGGCTTCTTTTTCGGTCAGGGTGCCTTCTTTTAGGTCGCGGTCGATGTAAATGTCGAGGAAGGTGGAGATGCGCCCGACGGACATCGCCGCGCCGTTCTGGGTCTTGACCGCGCCGAGGTAGCCGAAGTACAGCCACTGCACCGCTTCGTGGGCGTTGACGGCCGGCTTCGAGATATCGTAACCGTAGATCTGAGCCATTTCTTTTAGGCCCTTCAGAGCGTTGATCTGGTCGGTGATTTCTTCCCGCAGGCGGACCACGTCATCGGTCATTGTACCGTCGCCGCAGTTCAGCTTGTCTGCTTCCTTTTTGTCGATCAAATAGTCCACGCCGTACAGCGCCACGCGGCGGTAGTCGCCGACGATGCGGCCGCGGCCGTAGGTGTCCGGCAGCCCGGTGACGATGTGGGCGTGGCGAGCGCGCCGCATTTCCGGCGTGTAGGCATCGAAGACCGCCTGATTGTGAGTCTTGTGGTATTCGGTGAAGATCTGATCGTATTTCGAATTGATCTGATAGCCGTAAGTTTCAGCAGCTTCTTTCGCCATTTTGTAGCCGCCGTAAGGCATGAAGGCCCGTTTCAGCGGTTTGTCCGTCTGGAGGCCGACGATTTTTTCAAGATCCTTGGTGTCCTTGCCGATGTAGCCCGGGCCGTAAGCCGTCAGCCCGGAGACCACTTCCGTTTCGCAGTCGAGCACGCCGCCCTTGGCCCGTTCTTCCTTCTGCAGGGCCTGCACCTGATTCCAGAGTTCGGTCGTCGCATCGGTCGGCCCTTCCAGGAAGGATTCGTCGCCGTCGTAGGGGGTGTAGTTCTTCTGAATGAAATCCCGAACGTCGATGTCTTCTTTCCACAGGTCGCCGTTAAAATTACGCCATGCGTTTGCCATTGTCATTCTCCTTTATACTAAAATCCTACAAAACCAAAACCATTTATTTTTATCTTTAATATTGTCATCGGCGGCGGGGCCGCCGGCTTTTAAGCCTGTGTTTTCCCGGGGACGAGGACCGCCTCAGCCGCCTGCACCTGTTCCGGCGTCGGCGGGTCGATCCCCTCGAGGGAGTAGGTCAGCCCGAGGGCTTCCCATTTGTAAGCGCCCATCGTGTGGTAGGGGAGCACCTCGACCTTTTCGACGGTGTTTAAGCTGTCGATGAAGGCCCGCTCCGCCTTGAGCCCTTCGGGGTCGTCGGTGACGCCGGGCACCAGCACCTGCCGAATCCACAGCGGCACGCCTATGTCCGAAACGGTCCTGAGCATCTGGTGGATGTTGGCGTTGGGCACGCCGGTGAGCCATTTGTGGTGGTTCGGGTCCATCGTCTTGATGTCGGCGATCACCAGATCGGTCAGCCCCATCAATTCGACGAACTTGTCGTACCAGGGGCCGTGATCGGTAAAGGGCTGGCCCGCCGTGTCGATGGCGGTGTGGATGCCCTCCGCCTTGGCCAGCTTGAACAGCGCCAGCAGAAAATCGATCTGCAGCAGCGGTTCGCCGCCCGAGACGGTGATGCCGCCGCCACCGCCCCAATAGGGCCGGTAGCGCTTGGCCTGGGCGATCAAATCCTCCGGCGTGCGCAGCGTCCCGGCGCCGCAGTCCCAGGTGTCGGCGTTGTGACAGAAGCGGCACCGCATCGCACAGCCCTGCACGAAAATCACAAACCGAATCCCCGGCCCGTCCACTGACCCGAAGGTCTCAATGGAATGAATCCTGCCTTTTACCTGTGCCATGTCACCGCCTCCTTCATCGTGTGTATCAAAAGCCATCTAAAAAAATAAGTGCCTGTCTGAAAGACAAGCACTCGTTTGGGGTGTCTCATCTTTAAGACACCCATAATGTAACACCTTCTCGGGCTCCGTTCTTTGATTCAAATCAAATAAAAAGCGAAATTTTATTTTTTTGTGCAAAAATTTTTTAGGCCGCGCCGGATTTTCATCGATTTTCAATTTGATCGGCCGCAGTCATTCGCTGTTGACGTAGGCGGACAGCGCCTGCCGGTCCAGCACCCGAAGCTTCCCGCGGCCCATCCGCTTGATGTAGCCGTCCCGCTCCAGCTGGGTCAGATGGCGGCTGACGGTCTCGACCCGGAGGTTCACCGACGAGGCGATGTCCTCGAGCTTGAGCTCCACGTCCCGGTCGAGGCAGCGGGCGTCCCGGTAGAGCAGGAACTGGGCGATGCGCCGGCGGGGATCCCGAATCGACAGGATGATGACCTTTTTTTCGGCCTCGTCGAGCTCGGTGGAGAGCATCTCGATCAAATGGATCACCGTCTCGGGATGGCGCTCGAGCACCTCGGTCAGCGCGTCCCGGGGGATTTCGCAGAGGGTCACCGGCTCGAGGCAGATCACGTCGTAATGGTAGATGTGATCCTTTAAGAAAATGCCGTGCCAAATGGCCTGGCCGTCGTGGAGAACGTCGAGAATGTGTTCCTCGCCCGAGGCGTCGGTGCTGGCGATCTTGACCTTGCCCCGCTGAATGATCAATACCGAATCGATGGGGTCGCCCTCCCGGACCAGGGCGCTGCCCCGGGGATGGACGGAATGCACCGACCGGGC
>DGWE01000034.1 GCA_002396065.1 Eubacteriaceae bacterium UBA4266 | reverse complement strand
AAATACGGCTCGAAGGCGGATTTAGGGTCGGTCATGGTCGTCGACGCCGACCCGGTAGCCCTCGGTGAAAAATGCGTCCGCGACGTGGAGGCGAAACGTGAAGCGCTTGGCTGGGACTGAGGGCCTCTCCATTGAACGGCCGCTGGCGGCGGGACTCGCCGCAGCCAAGGCCGTCATCGGGCGGGTGCCGATCAATTTAAGCGGCGTCATGCTCGCGGCCTTCGCCCTCGGCAACCTCCTTCAGAGCTTCGGTGAGGGCTGGCGGATCGCCTGCGGCGCCGCGGCGGGCTTTATGCTGGTGCTTTTACTGCTCAAGATGATCTTGTTTCCCCGGGCGCTGGTGGAAGATTTAAATCAGCCGGTGACGGCCGGGGTGGCCGGCACCTTCACGATGGGGTTGATGTTTTGCGCGGTCTATCTGACTCAATACTTCGGTGCCGCGTCCTTCGGGCTGTGGCTTTGGCAGACCGCGGTCGGCCTGCACGCGGTGCTGATGATTTACTACGTCTTCCGGTTTATCCGCCGGTTGAAGCTCGAACAGATTTACACAGTGTGCTTCATCGTGTTCGTCGGCTTCGCCGCGGCCGGCGTCACGGCGCCGGTGTTCGGCTATCAGGCGTCGGTGGGCACCTTCGCGTTCTGGTTCGGGCTCTGTGCCTTCGCCGTGCTGTTTGGCGTCGTCACGGTGCGGATGATCAAGTACAAGCCGGCTCAACCCCTGAAACCCCTGACGGCGATTTACACGGCGCCGCTGTCGCTGTGTATCGTGGCCTACATCCAGTCCGTCGCGGCCAAAAACCTGACGCTGCTCCTCGTTCTGCTGGTGATCGCCAGTGCGATTTACGTCTTTGCGCTGGTCTGCGCGCTGCGCTGCCTGACGCGCCCCTTTTACCCGAGCTGGGCGGGGATGACCTTCCCCTTTGTGATCTCGGCCAACGCCCTCAAGCAGAGCGCGGCCTGGGCCGCCGCCTCGGGGCACCCGCTGCCCCTCGCGCCGGTCGTGCTGATCGAGACCGTGGTGGCCGGCTTTTTCGTCGTCTGCGTCGCCGTGCGCTACATGAGGCACATTTTCGCCGGTAAATGATGGCGTTCCCGCTGATTTCTCAGCGGTTTTTTTTATTGATTTTTATTTTAAAAGACGGGTGAAGCCAGCCCGCAATTTTGAAATCGTCTTAATGTTAAATCCGAGGCGCAAAGCGTTGCGCTTTCCCGCGGTTTTGGATATACTAAGGCCAATATTTCAATACGACTAATAAAACGACCAAAAGATCCCAAAGGATCTAGAAAGAGAAGCACAAGCATGATGCACGCAGCAAACACAGAACCGGAGGCAGCCCAGATGAAGATTCGACGCTTTCGCACAGAGGACGAGCCCGCCATTTTATCGATTTTGAACCAGTCGATCGTCGAACGCAAGGTGACGGCGCAGCTGACGCCGGCGACGATGGAAGCGCGCCGCGGCTGGTTCGCGATGCACAGCGCGAGACGCTACCCGATTTTCGTCGCTGAAGAAGACGGGGACGTTCTCGGCTGGATGGCGGTGACGCCCTACCGCGGCGGCCGCGAAGGCTTTTCCAAGACCTGCGAGCTCAGCTATTACCTCGACCGAAACTGCCGCCACCAGGGCATCGGTTCGAAGCTGATGACCCACGCGCTAGACGAATGCCGCAAGCTGGGGTACCGCCACGTCCTGTTGATCATCTTCGAACACAATCAGCCCTCCCAGGGCCTCGCCCGCAAATTTGGGTTTACGGTCTGGGGGCGGTTCCCGAATATCGTCGACATCGACGACCACATTCAGGACTGTCTGCAGATGGGCCGAGATCTGTAAAAAATGCAAAAAAGGCTTGATTTTTCGGGCCTGCGTTGCTATAATGAATTCCATAAAGGCTTTCCGCCTTTTTTTATTGTGGGCGAAAAGCTAAATCCTACGAAAAAACAAGAGTCAAACCATACATGGAGGTCATCTGATGAGAACCAAAGTTACATTAGCCTGTACAGAATGCAAGCAGCGCAATTACGATACGATGAAGAACAAAAAGAACAATCCGGACCGCATCGAATTGAAGAAATACTGCCCGTTCTGCAAGAAACACACGTTACACAAGGAAACACGCTAATTTCGCGTAACCGAGAGCACGCAGATTATGGCGAAAAAGAAAAAGAACAGACAGGAACGCCGGGCTGAAGAAGCCCGCCGGGCCGAACTGGCGCAAAAGGCAGAAGCCAAAGCTGCAGAAAAACAAGAAGCGAAGATGGAAGTCGCCCGCGCCCGCGCGATGCAGCGCGAAACCGGGAAGAAGGTCGAAGGCGCTGAAACCGGCACCGAACCGGTGAAGGCGAAGGACCCGAAGGCGTCGGATTACGACGAAAAGGCCGTTGCGAAGGCTTCTAAGGAAAAACGCGCAGCTAAAAAAGCGGCTGCCAAAAAGGAAAAGAAGCAGAAGAAACCCGGCTTCTTCAGAAGAATCGGGATCTTTTTCGGCGAAGTCGGCGTCGAACTGCGCAAGGTCAACTGGCTGACCCGGGATGAACTGGCGCGTTCAAGCGGCGTGGTTTTCGGCATCGTCGCGGTTTTCACCCTGCTGACCTGGCTGGTCGACAGCGGTTTCGGCGCACTGGCCGCATTTTTCCTGGGTCGATAACCCAGAGGGAGGCAACAGATGGAATACGAAAACGCAGATCAGCCGCAGTGGTATGTTGCCCATACCTATTCGGGATACGAAAACAAGGTCAAGGACAGCATCGAAGCGACCGTCGAACACCGCAACATGCAGGACGTGATCTTCGAAGTCCAGGTGCCGGTGCAGGACGTCATCGAACAGAAGGACGGGAAGAAAGTCGTCAAGGAAAAGAAGCTTTTCCCCGGCTACGTGATCGTCAAGATGTTCATGACCGACGAATCCTGGTACGTGGTGCGCAACACCCGTGGGGTGACCGGCTTTGTCGGCCCCGCGTCCAAGCCCGTGCCGCTGTCTGAAGAAGAACTGAGAAAGCTCGGCATCCGCCGCACTACCTACAAGGTCGATTTCGAAGTCGGCGACAAGGTGAAGGTGCTGTCCGGGCCCTTTGAAAACTGTGCCGGCGAAGTCACCGACATCAACGCCGAACAGGGCCGGCTCACGGCCAACCTGGAAATGTTCGGACGGGAAACCCCGACCGAGCTGGAATTCGACCAGGTCGAAAAACTCAACGCATAAATTTATGTCACGCTTTATTCGCTCTGGTTTTCAGGGCGTTTAAATATAAAATCACTTAAGGGAATCCATTCTTCAACCTTACACATTTTGACCGATCGCAAAGGATCGAGACTAAAGAGGAGGTGTCACTATGGCTAAAAAAGTAATCGGACTGATTAAACTTCAGATCCCGGCAGGCAAAGCGTCTCCAGCGCCGCCAGTTGGGCCGGCTTTAGGCCAGCACGGTGTCAATATTATGGGCTTCTGTAAAGAATTCAACGCGAAAACAGCGGATCAGGCAGGGATGATCATTCCTGTTGTCATCACCGTTTTCCAGGATCATTCTTTCACGTTCATTACCAAAACACCGCCAGCAGCCGTTTTGCTTAAGAAAGCGGCAGGCATCGACAAAGCATCCGGCGAACCGAACAAGAACAAGGTCGCTTCCGTGACCATGGATCAGGTTCGTGAAATCGCGCAGACGAAAATGCCAGACCTGAATGCTGCTGATTTAGACGCAGCGGCCAGCATGGTAGCCGGAACTGCACGTTCTATGGGCATCACTGTCGAAGAATAATTATAGATCAATTTAATTTTTAACAAATTTTATTTTTGAAGAAGAACCTTAAGTGGGAGGATTCAATCCGTTATGACCACAGGAGGAAAGATGAAAAAAGGTAAGAATTACCAGGATAAAGTGAAGACTTACGATAAGTCTGAACTCTTTGATCTGGATGCCGCTGTGGCTCAGGTCAAAAAAATGGCAACTGCCAAATTCGATGAAACCATCGAACTGCACGCACGCTTAGGCGTCGACTCCCGCCACGCTGACCAGCAGGTCCGCGGCTCTGTCGTTCTCCCGAACGGCACCGGGAACACCGTCCGCGTTCTGGTTGTCGCCAAGGGCGACAAGCTGAAGGAAGCGGAAGAAGCCGGCGCAGATTTCTTCGGCGAAGACGAAATCATCGAAAAGATCCAGAAAGAAAACTGGTTCGATTTCGACGTTCTGATCGCAACCCCGGATATGATGGGAAAGGTCGGCCGCTTGGGCCGTATCCTCGGGCCGAAGGGCTTGATGCCAAACCCGAAATCCGGCACTGTTACGATGGACATCGCGAAGGCCGTCAAGGATACTAAAGCTGGTAAAGTGGAATACCGTCTGGACAAAGCGAACATCATCCACGTTATCATCGGCAAGGCTTCCTTCACCGAAGAACAGCTGACCCAGAACTTGACTGTGCTGCTCGACGCGCTGAAAAAGGCGAAACCGGCTGCAGCCAAAGGTCAGTACTTCAGAAGCGTCACCCTCGCTTCGACCATGGGCCCTGGCGTCAGAATCAACCCGGCAAGAATTTAACAAAAAGGGCTTGACACCCTAAAGGGTTTTTGATAATATACTCTAGTCTGAAATAGGCACAACAGAATATCATTCATCCATAGACAGCAGGGACGAATCGTTTAAAAAACCTGCCGAGGGTGTCGCAAGCACGAATACATGGGCTTTCTTCACCTGGGTGAAGGAAGCCTTTATTTTTGACAGCAAATGTCAGAAAGCCTTCTGCATCTGATTTTTGTAAAAATCTAAAAAAGGAGGAGAATATGCCCAATCTGGAAGCAAAAAAAGCGCTGGTCGCTGAAATTGCGGAAAAATTAAAAGCATCACAGGGTACAATCGTCGTCGACTACCGCGGCCTCACCGTCGAAGAAGTCACCGAACTGAGAAACAAAGCCCGTGAACAGGGAATCGAATACAAGGTTTACAAGAATTCGAGCCTGCGCTTTGCCGCAAAGGAAGCGGGACAGGAAGGCCTTTTGGAATCTCTGAAGGGACCGTCCGCTATCGCGTTTTGTGAATCGGATCCAATCGCACCGGCCAAATTAATGGCGGATTTCGCGAAGGATCACGAAAACCTTGAAATCAAATCCGGCGTCGTCGACGGCAAAGTCGTCAGCGTCGATGAAATCCAGGCACTCGCAAAACTCCCGAGCCGCGAAGAACTCGTCGCGATGACATTGAGAGGTCTCAACGCACCGATCACTGGCTTCGTCAACGTCCTCAACGGCACCATCAAGGGATTGGTCGTCGCACTGTCTGCGATTGCCGACAAGAAAAAAGAAGAAGCTGCCTAAGCGGTTTCTGCGGAACACAAAGAATTTTAATTTTAACAAATTAGGAGAAATAAAATGAGCGAAAAAGTAGAAAAGTTAATTGAAGACGTTAAAGGCTTAACTGTTCTCGAATTATCAGAATTAGTATCTGCACTGGAAGACGAATTCGGCGTCAGCGCTGCTGCACCTGTCGCTGTTGCTGCTGCACCTGGTGCTGCTGGTGGCGATGCTGCTGCTGAAAAGACTGAATTCGACGTTGTCCTGAAGGAAGTCGGCGATCAGAAGATCAAAGTCATCAAGGTTGTCCGCGAACTCACAGGCCTGGGCCTGAAGGACGCAAAGGCTCTCGTCGACGGCGCACCGAAGACTGTCAAGGAAGCGGTCGCAAAGGACGAAGCAGAAGAAATGAAATCCAAGATCGAAGAAGTCGGCGCTACTGTCGAACTCAAATAATTCGATCTCGAATTTATTTTTCAAACACGGACCTGCCCTTACGGGTGGGTCTTTTTTTGTTTTTACGAGGCCTCGCCGTAAAATTACAGGCATTTTCTCTAAAAATGCTTTATAATATAATCAGTTACGTAAAATTCAAATCACAAGAGGAGGCCGACGATGGCAGACAGAGACAAAATGATCCGGGACCGCGATCAGATCGAACCGAAGCAGTGGGTGAAATGGGCGCAGACGCTCCAGGCCGAAGCCCAGAGCGGCCTGGCCTACGCGACCAATCCCTTTGATATCGAGCGCTACGAACGGCTCCGGGCGCTGTCGGTGGAGATCATGAACACCTACACCGAGGCGGGGATGGACAAGGTGCGCACGATGTTTGCAAGCGAAACCGGCTACCAGACGCCGAAAATCGACGTGCGGGGCGCCGTCGTGAAAAACGGCAAGATCCTGCTGGTCCAGGAAAAGCTCAACGAGGACCGCTGGTCGCTGCCCGGGGGCTGGGCCGACGTGGGCCTGTCCCTGAAGGAAAACATCGAAAAAGAGGTGCGGGAGGAAGCCGGCCTCGAGGTGAAAGCGACGCGCCTGGTCGCGATCTACAACTGGCTGAAAAGCTACGTCGACGCGCCCTTCTCGATGTACAAGATGGTCATGCTCTGCGAGCCGGAGAGGGCCGGCCATTTCGTCGACAACGCCGAGACGGAAAACGTCGCCTACTTCAGCCTAGGGGAGCTGCCGCCACTGACCCGCAAGGTCAGCCGGGACTTGATCGTCCGCTGCCTTTCGGCGTCCAAGGACTGGGACTACGAGCCTTATATCGAATAGGCTGGATTCGCCCACAATCGGCCTGAATTGGCTTGACAAGTCAATTCGCTATCGTTTATAATGACTACGCACTAGACGGGGAAGTAGCGGCTCCCTGTAACCTGCAATCCGCTATAGCAGGGTTGAATTCCCCAATGAGGGAGCCGTGCTCGATGCCGAGTCAGCGCGTAAGTGGTGTTGAAGGCTGGACTCTGCGCAATAAGACCCTGTGAACCCTGTCAGATCCGGAAGGAAGCAGCAGTAAGCAGGCAACCTTATGTGCCGCAGAACCATCTGGCCGGAGCTAACTGCCCGAAGGACGGTCGAAATCGGTTTTCAAAGCGGGGTGTGCTTTTTTTATGCCTAAAATCCCTCTGAGGATACAAAACGGGCCAGAAATGGCAAATTATTGTCAAGATATTTTCATCCTCTTCAAGACCTGTTATAATTTTAGTTGGATAAAACTGTGACAATCGTTATCATCATGGGCACCAACCATGATGCTGTTTTCTTTATATCGTAAAGGGGGTTCATATGAGCAAAATGAATACCGTCCGCGGATTCCAGGTGAAGCCGCAAATCTGGTACGGTATTGGATCACTTAAAAAACTCGCGGACTTTAATTTTACCAAAGTCTGCATCGTAACCGATGAAGGTATGGTCAAATTCGGTCTTTTGGATATGGTAACGGATGTGCTCGACGAAGCCGGCGTGACCTATCACATTTTCGACGACGTCAAGCCGAATCCGACGTCTGATATCGTCGAAAAGGGTGTGGCCCACATGCTGACCCAGCGGCCTCAGGCACTGATCGCCTTGGGCGGCGGTTCGTCCATCGACACCGCGAAGGGCATCATCTACTACACCAACAATTTCAAGCAGATTTTCCTCGATCCGCAGCTGGTCCAGAATCCGCATTTCATCGCGATTCCGACGACCGCCGGAACGGGCTCTGAAGTCACGGATTACGCCGTCATCACCGACGTGGACACCGGCACGAAGATTCCTTTAAGCGAATCGATGATGATGCCGGATACGGCGATTCTCGACCCGACGCTGATCGAATCGGTGCCGGCCGGCGCGACCGCCGCAACGGGGATGGACGTGCTGACCCACGCCATCGAAGCCTACGTCTCCACGGGCAACAACCCGTTCTCGAGATGCTACGCGTCCAAGGCGACCGAACTCGTGTGCAAGAGCCTGAAAGCCTGCTACGACGACGGCCACGACCTGGAAAGCAAAGCCAGTATGCAGATCGCCTCGACGATGGCCGGTATCGCGTTTAACAGCGCGGGCCTCGGCATGGCCCACGCCATCGCCCACACCATCGGCGCCCAGTACCATCTGCCCCACGGCTTGGCCTGCGCCATCGCGCTGCCTTACGTCATTGCCTACAACGGGATCGACGAACGCGCCGAATACCTGTACGGCCGTCTGCTCCACGCTCTGGGCATCCACAAGGATGAAGGGCGCACGGCGTCCGCAACCTTTGTCAGAATGATCGTCAAGCTGATGAAGTCGATGAATCTGCCGATCTGCCTCGACGAAAGCCGCTCGGATACGTCGGATTACGACGAAGTCCGCAGCACGCTGATCAAAAAGGCGATGGCCGACGCGACACTGAAGACCAACCCGGTTCAGCCGAGCGAAGAAGACATGGGCAAGATCCTCGATCTGGTCTGCCACGGCGTCTTCTAAACTTAAAGTTCAAACACATTATCCTTTTATTGGGGCCCGCCCTGATAAAAGGATTTTTTTATGTTAAAATTTTTTCTCAAGCAATGATTTTGCAGATTGAGAAAGGAGGCCGCGGCATGCGTCGAATCGAAGAGGTGGACCGGTTTTTGAAACACGGCGGCATCGCGAAGCCCCTGGCCCTTGGGGACCAGCAGCTTGAAGCCGTCGCCCGCACCGAGGGGCAGACGCTGCTGCTGGCGGTGCCGGGGAGCGGCAAGACCACGGTGGTCATCTGCCGGCTGGCCTACATGATCGGGGCCCTCGGGGTGAACCCGGGGGACATCCTGACCCTGACCTTCTCCCGGGCCGGGGCCGCCGATTTGGCCGAGCGCTACCGGGAGCTCTGCGGCGCCCATTTGGCCCGGCCGCGGTTTTCGACGATTCACAGCTTTGCGCTGTCGGTGATCCGCGCCTACGAGCGCATCTACAACAAGAAGGCCTTCGACGTCCTCGAGGACGG
>DGWE01000104.1 GCA_002396065.1 Eubacteriaceae bacterium UBA4266 | reverse complement strand
TTTAATCACACCCGGTTTAGGATGTTTTGATCAATGGCGGGGGTAGCAGGATTCGAACCTGCGCGTGATGGAGTCAGAGTCCATTGCCTTACCGCTTGGCGATACCCCTGTGTCAAATACGCATATCATTATAAGCGATACTGACTCACATTGTCAAGCGGAAATGACAAGAAAATTACGAAATTTTTACAGCGCTTTTTTTATTGATGGGCCATGCCCTTCTTGATCATGCGGATATCGGTGCCGACGAAATGCAGCGCCTTGAAGTGGCCGATCATTCGGGACGCGAGCCGGGTGTTGTACCGGGTTTGAATCTCCTTGGGCGACAGATTCGAGGAAATCAGCATCGGGCCGTCTCCCAAAATCCGGTCGTTGATGATCTGAAAGAGCTGGTCGTCGGAAAAGGCCGTCTGGTACTCGGCGCCGAGATCGTCGATGATCAGCAGGTCGCAGTCAGACAGGCTGTCGGACAAGGTGCGGTCGTTGCCGTCCCGCACCGCTTCGCGGACCAGGTTGATCAGATGCTCGGCGGTGATGTAGATCACGTTTTTCCCCTTTTCGATTAAGGCGTTGGCCACGCAGTTGGACAAAAAGGTTTTGCCGAGCCCCGGCGCGCCGTAAAAGAGATAATTGTCGTGCTGGGCGTCGAAATCGGCGCAGTAAGTCATCATCAGCTGTTTCATCGCCGCCATGTAGCGTCTCGGGCTCGGACCGTGCTCGGGCTTGTCGTCCGCGTAGTACTTGAGCTCGAAGGTGTCGAAATTTTCAAGCCGGGCCCGGGGACTTAAATCGAAGCGGGAAAAGGCCGCGTCGGTCAGGGCCTGCTTCAGGCAGTGACAGACCGCCCGCCCTTGGTACCCCGTGTCGTGGCAGTCGGGACAGAGGTAGTGAATTTCGAAGTCCGCGGCGGTGAGGTGGTGCGCTTTCATGATTTCAGCGCGGCGCGCGTTCAACTCGGCGAGCTTCTTGTGATAGTTGGGCAGAGCGTCGGGATCGCCGGCCAGCCGCGCCTGCACCTGTCTGGCGCCGGCTGCGTTGCGTTCATTTTCTACAGCCTTAAGCACCGGCACCTGGTCGTAAATGTCCGCGATGCGCTTGTTTTCAAAATAGAGGTGGCGTTTTCGGCTGTTGAGAAAATCCTCAATGATCGTCTCTGGATTTAAGTTCTTCTTGTTCATCAATCAGACTCCATAAAGCTTGTGTATCCTGGTCGGCGAGGGCGTCGATTAAATCCTCGCGCTGGCGGGTATCCGCGTCGGCCGTCGGCTGAGCCGGTACTTTGGCGCCGGCGTTTTTGCGGAAATCCTCGGCCTCCTGCCGGACGGCGTCGAGGGTCGTCATGCCGGCGTCGTGCCAACGGGTCAGAATGCCGTCCACGTAGTTCACGCTGGGCTTGGTCGTCCGGCGCAGTGCCTCTTTGACAATTTCCGGCTTAAAATGATAGGTGTCGAACCATTTGTCGATGGTTTCCCGCTCCGTCTGCATCGGGCTGCGGTTCTGGCCGATGGCTTTGAGCACGCCGTAATACAGCCTCTGGCGGGTTCGGGATTCGGCGATGTACACGTCGGCGTCCTCTGGAGTGATGACGCCGGCGTCTTGCCAGCTGTCGGCGACCTTGTTCATGTAGCGGACCGCCTGACTTTGGGTGAAATGATCCCCTTTAGAGGTGATGTTTTTCAGCGAGTATTCGGCCAGCAGGATGACGGTTTCGGGTTCAAAATGGTAATCTGTCAAATATTCGGAAAGCTGCTGCATCGTCGAGACCGACAAGGTAGCGCTGAACATCTTCTCGATGATTTTGAACATCTCCTGGATTTTGGCTTCCTGTTCGTTTTTCGGCGCGGTGTCCTCGGCGTTGGCCGGTGCGTCGGGCTGCGGGTAATTATCCAGGATGCGCGCCGGAATGCTGAAATAATGCACCTCGGCCCGGCCGCTGTCGTTGTAGCGGACCGAGAGAATCTCTTGATCCTGCCAGTAGTCCCAGGCCTTGCGCACGTCCCCTTCTGTGATCTGCAGCTCCTCGGACAACAGCTCGTTGTCAATGGGCATCGACGCGCTTGAAAAGCAGTGCTTGAGGCCGTAGAGGTATACCTTGACGTAGTCGCCGTTGGCCGGAGGCATGTAGATGTTGATGAAGGCATTCTCCACCGGCGTGATGCCGTAATTTTCGTTGCCGCTGTCGAAGACAAACTTCGTTGAGTGCCGCTTATCCATTTTCCGTTTTCCTCCGCCCATCCTTAATTTTTTGACTATTATATCACAGCTTAAACAAAAAGAAATCCGTTCAAAAAAGTTGATAATTTGAAACATTATGATATAATATCAGGAGTTTAAAATGGGAAAAAAGCGAATGTGAAGCACATCGCTGTACAGATTGTATTTTAGTTTTGAACAAAGGGAGCGGGTTTGAATCACCCGCTTTTTTGCGATATAGTGAGAGATTCCATAAAGGATATAAATTTGAGAGGATTGGATACGATGGATAAATTTATCATTGAAGGCGGTTATCCGTTAAAAGGCGAAGTCCAGATCACCGGCGCGAAAAACGCGGTGCTGGGGTTGATTCCCGCTGCTCTGCTGAGCCGCAACGTCGTGACGATCGACAACGTCCCGAGAATTGACGACGTCCGCAAAATGGTCGACATTTTAAGCCGAATCGGCGCGAAGGTCGACTGGCAGGACGACGTGCTCACCATCGATTCCCGAGATGAGCTGTCCTACGACTGTGCCCCTTATCAGGACGAAATCGGCGAAATGCGCGCGTCCTACTATCTGCTCGGCGCGCTGCTGGGCCGCTACGGCAACGCGATTGTCCCGCTGCCCGGCGGCTGCAACATCGGCGACCGCCCGATTGACCAGCACATCAAAGGCTTTGAAGCCCTCGGCGCCGACGTGGTCATCGAACACGGCTGCGTCAAAATGCACGCCGATCATCTCCACGCGGCGGATATTTACATGGACGTCGTGTCGGTGGGCGCGACGATCAACGTGATGCTGGCGGCGGTTTTCGCCGAAGGCCGCACAGTCATCGAAAATGCCGCGAAGGAACCGCACATCGTCGACGTGGCGAACTTCCTCAATAAAATGGGCGCCAACATCAAGGGCGCCGGCACGGACACCCTCCGCATCCACGGCGTGCAGGAGCTCCACGCCTGCTCCTATTCGGTGGTGCCCGACCAGATTACAGCCGGGACCTACATGATGGCCGCGGCGGCCACCAACGGCAATGTCCTCGTCAAGGGCGTCATTCCAAAGCACATGGAAAGTGTCACCGCCAAGCTCAAGGAAATGGGCGCGGACGTCGTGAACATCAACGGCGACTGCCTCCAGGTCAGCCACAAGGGCCGCCTGAAACGCTGTCACGTGAAGACCCTGCCCTACCCGGGCTTTCCGACTGACTTGCAGCAGCCGATGGCGGTTTTGATGTCCATCGCTGAAGGCAACAGCCGCCTCCACGAAAGCATTTTTGAAAACCGGTTTAAATACGTGGACGAGCTCAGAAAAATGGGGGCGCACATTTCGATCAACGGCCGGACGGCCATGATTGAAGGCGTGCCGGAACTGTCGGGCACCAAAATCGCCGCGACCGATCTGCGCGCCGGTGCCGCGATGGTCATCGCCGCCCTGGTGGCCAAGGGCCGCTCGGAAATCACGGGCCTGAAATTCATCGATCGGGGTTACGAAAATCTCGAGGAAAATTTCAGAAATCTCGGCGCCCACATCGAACGGGTCACCGTCAAAAGTCATTTAGACAACTAATCTTAAGCAATACTTTACGCCCCATTCTGGGGCTTTTGTTTTTTAGAGTCATTTTAAGGATTACCGATTAAGATAAAAAACGTTAGAGGCATTTAATTATGAAATTTTGTAGTCTGTACAGCGGGTCCTCGGGCAACTGCCTGTTTGTGTCCCACGGCGATACCCGGCTGCTCGTCGACGCGGGATTGTCTGGCAAGAAGATTGAACAGGGCCTGATGTCCATCGACGAGCTGCCGGCGCAGATCGACGGCATTTTGATTACCCATGAGCACCGCGACCACATTCACGGCGCCGGGGTGTTGTCTCGCCGGTACGATCTGCCGATTTACGCCAACGCGGCCACCTGGGAAGCGATGGCGCCGGATATCGGCAAAATCGCCGGGCACAATATCCGCATGTTCGTGACCGGCGTCCCCTTTGCCATTGGCGATTTGGGCGTCGACACCTTCGGTATTTCCCACGACGCGGCCGACCCGGTGGGCTTCACCTTTGACAGCGGCGCCCACACTGTCGGCATTGCCACCGACACCGGCATCGTCTCGCCGGAAATCGCGCAGGCGCTGGCCGGACGGGATCTGGTGGTGCTCGAGAGCAACCACGACGCCGGGATGCTCGAAACCGGGCCCTACCCTTACGCGCTGAAGCACCGCATCGCCAGTAAGCTGGGACATTTGTCCAACGACACTGCCGGCGAAATGGCGGTCGATCTCGCGGAAAGCGGCGTAAAGCAGATCGTGCTGGCCCATTTGAGCCACGAAAACAATCTGCCGATTCTCGCCTACCAGACGACACAAAATTTCTTTAAACAGGCAGGCATCTCAGAAAAGGATACCCGGGTCGCCGTGGCCAGACGCCACGAGCGCTCCAGCGTCTTCGATCTGGGATAATCGGCTTAAGAAAAAACACAAGGAGTTTTGAAATGACGAAGCAGCGAAAAGATATCGAAGAATCCATCCACTCCACTCCGGCATTTCAAAATGATCTTTTTCCCGAGATCGATGAAAAAACGACCAGCCTTCCGGAAAAGGCAGAGGACGCTGGCCGTCAATCCAGATTTGGAAATCACAGCCGCTCCTGGTGGTTCATGATGGATACGGTGATTGTCGGACTGGCGCTGGTCATCGTGCTGTTCACGGTTTACTGCCATCAGGGGATGAAAAGCATCGCCGTTTCCGAAGAGGCGGCCGAAGCGGCGGGTGCAGCGCGCCTGGATCAGGCGGCCAGCACCTTAAACGGGGCCGTCCTCAACGTGACCTCCGGCGCCTCGTCCGGCACGGGCTTTGCGGTGACCACAGACGGGATGATCATGACTGCGGCGCACCTGATCAGTACGACCGGTGCGGTTCAGGTCACCGATAAGAAAAAGAAGACTTATTCTGCGAAGGTGGTCTGGTCGGACGCCGATTTGGATCTGGCGCTGATCAAGGCCTCCGGGGGCCATTTTAAATCGGCTGTGCTGTCCGACGACGACCAGTTCTACAAGGGCGAAGTGTTGATGCAGCTCGGGCGCAGCGGCCACACCTACGCGACGAAAAAGGCGTCGATTCTCAATCCCGACGCCAACGTCCTCGCGTCCGACGGCAGCGGCTACGCGGTTCGGGATTTGATTCAGATCGACGGGGACAGCGCAGCGGGCACGCCAATCTGCGACAGCGATGGGCAGATCGTCGGGATGACCGTGAAGACGGACGCGGCAGGCACTTACGCGCTGCCAGCCTATTCCCTCGCGACGGTGCTCGATCAGGTAATCATGACCGGGACTTACGAACCGCGCACCATCGGGATCACCGGCGAAAGCGCCGATCAATTCAAGCTGCGTACCGGGAAGACCGCGTCCTTCGACAACGGCGTCGCGGTGCTGACGATAGCGCCGGGATCTGGCGCTGAGAAGGCAGGCGTCGCAGTGGGCGACGTCATCACCTCGGTAGACGGCAAGTCGGTGAACAACCCGCGGGAAATGGCAGCGGTATTGGCCGACATGACGCCGGGCAGCAAGACGACGCTGACGGTGCACCGCGCCGGCGCCAAAGCTGGCAGTGCTGACGAACAGGTTGAGGTCGAGGTATCCGCGGTTCGTTAAATGAAACGGGCGCATTCAAATCATAAAAATTGCTTAAAATGAGATGAATTCTTTTTTAGAATGATTCTAATTAACATTGACGGGATTCCCGGATTGCGATAAGATAGAGCTGTTCTCAATTGAGAGAAGGAGAGCATATTCATCAATCACATTTGAATCATCAAAGGAGGTTTTTTAAATGGCAGATTTTTTAAGATGCAGAGCTGAAGAATTAAAGGGCACAAAAACCGAAAAGAATTTACAGGATGCCTTTGCGGGTGAATCCCAGGCACGTAATAAATACACCTATTTCGCAAGCAAAGCGAAGAGCGACGGCTACGTTCAGATTTCTGAACTGTTCACCGAAACCGCGAACAACGAAAAAGAACACGCTAAAATGTGGTACAAGATCCTCTACGGCGTCGGCGACACCCCGGACAACCTGCAGTCTGCAGCAGACGGCGAAGCTTACGAATGGACCGAAATGTACCCGAGAATGGCGAAGGAAGCTGAAGAAGAAGGCTTCGACGATATCGCCCGTCTGTTCCGGATGGTGGCGGACATCGAAAAACACCACGAAGAACGCTACAAGAAGCTGCTCAAGAACATCAACGACGGTGTCGTGTTCTCAAGAGACGGCGATCAGATTTGGCAGTGCGGCAACTGCGGCCACATCGTGGTCGGCCCGAAGGCACCGGAAGTCTGCCCGGTCTGCGCACATCCGCAGAGCTACTTCAGAATCCAGGCTTTGAATTACTAAGATTTAAGCCTCGTACTCAAAACAGCGCTTCGGCGCTGTTTTTATTTTTGCCATTTTTTATGTATACAATTGATTTTATTTAAGGTACAATAACCGTAAACGTTTTTTAGTATCTTAATAAAAAATTTAGAAAGTTGTACTAAATGGACGAAATTGATTGAAGAGAGGAGCGGATTATGAAATTCAGGCAATGGAAATGGCTTTTTGCGGTATTTCTCATTGCGGGTGCTGTTTTTCTGATGAAACCGCAGGCAGCGCTGGCGGCGGAAGCGGACGACAGCGCGGTGAACGCGCAGACGCCTGCGGCGGCTGTCACAGAGACGGTCCAGACGCCTAACGCCACTTTGGTGAATCAGGCCAGCACCGAGGCTGCTGCGCAGAATACCAAAAGTGTGACCCAAGCGGACACATCGGCAGCGTCAGCACAATCAACAGAAACGGCAACGTCGTCTCAGTCTGCTGTAACAACACAGGTGCCAGACACTGCGGACACCTCAAAAACAGATCAGAAGGATACGACTGCGGCTGATCCACAACCATCGACGCCGAAATACGCCAAAACGATTGAAGATGGGACTTACGTCATCGCGTCGGGTCAAAACGGCTTCAAGGTGCTCGACGTTGCGGGCGGCAGTACGCAGAGCGGGGCCAATATTCAGCTTTACGACGCCAATGGGACCAACGCGCAGAAGTTCGACGTCAAATGGGTGGCGTCCGACGATGAAGATGGGGGCTATTACCTGATTGTCAACAAAGGCTCCGGCAAGGTCGTCGATATCTGCGGCGGTGCTGATGCCGACGGCACGAATATCTGGCAGTACGACAAAAACGACACGGAAGCCCAAAAATGGGAAATTCTTCCCGCTGGAAACGGCGCTTACTACATCTTGGCTAAGAAGAATGGCAAAGTGATTGACGTGCAGTACGGCAGCATGCAAAATGGCACCAATATCTGGCTGTACAGCCAAAATGGCACGAAGGCGCAAAAATTTAATTTCCTGAAATCGGCCGAGAATGTGTCGGTAAAAGACGGCGTCTACACGATCGTCTCGAAGCTCGACGACCAAAAAGTGCTCGATATTTCTGGCGGTTCGATGGATTCCGGCGCCAATCTGCAGCTGTACGAAAACAACGGTACGGACGCTCAGAAATTTATCATCACTAAAACTGGGGATACCTACCGGATTACCTCGCTAAACTCCGGCATGACGCTGGATATCGCGGGCGGTTCGATACAATCCGGCACCAATGTGCGCCAGTACTTCAACAACGACACGGCGGCTCAGCGTTGGTTTTTGAGAAATACCGGCGACGGCACTTGCTATTTTGTGGCAGGCAATAATAGTGCAAATGTTTTGGATGTCAGTGGTGGAAGAACGGTCAATGGCACCAATCTTTGGGTTTACGCGGCCAACGGCTCCAATGCTCAGAAATTTTATTTAAAAGCTGTCGCGTACAATCCGATTACCGGTGAGTTCGTCTTTCAAAATGCCAACAATCGCTCAGCAGTCTTGGATATTAAAGACGGTTCGCGAAAAATGCAGGCGAATTTAGAGCTCTATAGCTCAAATGACACTTGTGCGCAGAAATTTACGATTGTGAATCTCGGCGATGGGTTTGTTAAAATCCGAAATGAAAAATCTCGTCATATGATCGACGCAGCTGGCGGCGGGAGAACGAATGGCACCAATGTGCAGCAGTACCGCGACAATGGCACAATGGCACAGCGCTGGATCGTACATCAAAATGCTGACGGCAGTTACACCTTTATTAATGCTAACAGCAGCCTGGTTTTGGACGCGGCTGGCGGCAATACCGGTAACGGCACCAATATTCAGTTGTACAGCTTTAATAATTCGAATGCACAGAAATTTGTGCTGGCCAAGACGACCGGTACAGATTACGCAGACATGGATTACAGCGTTGAAGTGTATTTAGATGCGATGGATTGGAAGGCGCAGGGCTACGCCAGCAACACCGGCTACGCGATCCTCGTCGACTGCTCGCAGCACCTCGTCTCGGTTTATCAAGGGTATCAGAACCACTGGACGCGCATCCAGCGCTACATCTGTGGTGACGGTGCGGCCAGTACACCGACGAAAAAAGGCGTCTTTACAGTCGGTATCAAAGAAAAATACTTTGGTAACAGTTCCTATCGATGCTGGTACGCGACGCAGTTCAGCGGCAATTATCTTTTCCACTCGGTTCTGTATTATCCGGCATCTACGCCGTCAAGAATATTAGATGGCACACTGGGAAGGGGCGTCTCCCACGGCTGTGTGCGGCTCGCACTCGATAACGCCAAATGGATTTACGACAATATCCCAAGAAATACGCGGGTTGTCGTGTACGGTTAATACAATAAATTTGGATTTTGCAACAGCGCTTCGGCGCTGTTT
>DGWE01000004.1 GCA_002396065.1 Eubacteriaceae bacterium UBA4266 | reverse complement strand
GTTTTCCCATTCGACGGCGGCAGAGCTGGAACAGATCTTCAAAAATCAAAAGCCCGGCTACGCCTACAGCCGCGTGGGCAACCCAACAGTCAACGCCTTTGAAAACCAAATAGCCAGACTGGAAGGCGGCCTGTCGGCCACAGCCTGCGCGTCGGGCTCAGCGGCGATCGCCTGCTGCTTTTTGACCTTGCTGAAAAGCGGCGACAGCATTGTCGCGCCGGCCGGGCTTTACGGCGGCACACTGAACTGGCTGAAAGAGCTGGAAGCCTTCGGAATTACGACGCGGCTCATCGCTGATTTTTCGGCACAAAATGTTGAAGCGGCGATCGATGCGACCACACGCTTCGTCTTTACGGAAATCATTTCGAATCCAAAGCTCGAGGTTGTCGACGTTGGGGCGTTGGCTGAAATCGCGCACAATGCGAACATACCGCTGATTGTTGACGCGACAGCAGTAACGCCGGCGCTGATGTGTCCGATCGCCTATGGCGCGGATATTGTGATCCATTCCTCATCAAAATATATCAACGGCAACGGCACGGCGATTTCCGGTGTAATTGTCGACGGCGGACGGTTCCCTTGGAAGAAATCGGGCAAGTTCGACGATGTGTTGCCCTGTAAAAAGTTTGGCCCTGCGGCATTTACCGCGAAACTGAGAAACAGCACTTGGCAAAATATCGGGGCTTGTCTTGCGCCAGTGCACGCTTGGTTGAATATGACTGGGCTTGAGACGCTGCCCCTTAGAATGAAACAGATTTGTAGTAGCGCGAAAGCTCTCGCTGAATTTCTAGAGGCTAGCGAAAATGTTCAGACAGTTAATTATCCAGGACTCGCGTCGAGTCCGTGGCACAAGCAAACGGCGCAATTTGCAGCGGGCCAGGCGGGCGGAATCTTGACGATTCGTGTCGGCTCGAAGGAACGGGCCTTCAGTTTGATTGACCATCTGAAGCTTGCACTCAATCTGCCGAATATCGGCGACACGAAAACCCTGGTTTTGCATCCGGCGTCGACGATCTTCATCCATTCCGATCCGGCAGCGCGAGAGGCGGCAGGCGTGTTTGAGGATACGGTCCGCATCTCGGTCGGCCTAGAAACGTGCAGCGATATCATTGCGGATTTTAATGGGGCGCTCAAAGCAATGGCGTAACCCATTTAGAAAAGACAGACGCGAGAATAATGATGGCATCAAATCAATAAGAATTTTGTAAATGGGTCAAGGATTCAACAAAAAGAAGGAGAAAATCAATGGCAGTAGATTATGCGGCTTTGAAGGCCGGCGGATTTATGCGGCAGAAACAGAAAAACACATTTTCCCTGAGGCTTCGCTGCGTCGGCGGGACGATCACCACGGAACAGCTTGTCGCGATTAAAAAGGTGGCAGATCAATACGGACAGGGATACGTACATTTGACAGCTCGCCAGGGCGTCGAGATCCCGTTTATCAAACTTGAGGATATCGACGCGGTCAAGGCCGCCTTGGCTGAAGGCGGCGTTGAACCGGGAGTATGCGGTCCGCGGGTGCGCACGGTGACCGCTTGCCAGGGCGGGCGCTGCTGCCCCTCAGGCTGTATTGACGCATTGGATATTGCGAGAAAGCTCGACGCTCGTTATTTTGGCCGGGAACTGCCGTGTAAATTTAAATTTGGGGTTACCGGCTGCATTAACAACTGTCTGAAGATGGAGGAAAATGATTTTGGCGTTAAAGGGGCTTATGACGTAAGCTACGACGAAAGCCAGTGCATTGATTGCGGCGTTTGTGCAAAGGTCTGCCGGGAAAATGCCATCACTTTTGAAAATGGTAAATTAATTTTTGACACGGATAAATGCAGCCATTGCGGACGCTGCGTCAAGTCCTGTCCGACCGGTGCGTGGGAAGGCAAGAGCGCGTTTCGCGTTTATATCGGCGGGACCTTTGGTAATCACATCATCAGTGGTAAAGAATTGACGCCGTTGATTAAAGACGAAGAGACGCTGATGCGGGTAGCAGACGCAACCATTGATTATTTTGACACCCATTCGAATAAGGGCGAACGTTTTGGCAAGACTCTCGAGCGCCTTGGAACTGACGAACTCCAGCACATTCTGGAAGAAGCAGTTGCCGGCGCAGAAGCATAAAACTTATTTTGGAGGCAGAGATGGCAGATATTAATCTCGATCAAATTGAAAACCGTGCGGACATCACCGATGTGGTTTGCCCGGTGACCTTCGTCAAGGCGAAGGTCGCCCTTGAAGAGCTGGAACCCGGCGACCTCATTGCTATCCACATGAACGACGGCGAACCGGTCCAGAATGTACCGAGAAGCATTAAAGAAGAAGGACATCAGATCTTAAAACTGATTGACAATGAAGACGGCACTTACGATTTAATTGTGCGCCGCGGCGAAGACGACGCGTAAGACAAAAGGAGAAACAAAATGAAAATCACAGTATCAGGCGAAGCTGCAACGGTTCAGGACGGCATCACAATCGCACAACTCATTGCAGAACGGGACGTCGAAAATCCGCAATACGTCACCGTTACGGTTAACGATGATTTTATTCATTCGGACGATTTTGAAACAAAGACCCTCTCCGAAGGCGATCAGGTTGAATTCTTGTACTTCATGGGAGGCGGACGGTAATGGCCTTTACAAACGATCAGTTGGAGCGCTACTCGCGCCATATCATTTTGAAGGAGATCGGCGTCAAGGGACAGAAACGTCTCTTGAACGGGTCAGTTCTCGTTGTCGGAGCTGGTGGACTGGGTGCGCCGGTTGCAGAATATCTGGCGGCGGCCGGTGTTGGTAAAATTGGTATTGTCGATGCGGACAACGTCGATTTATCCAATTTGCAGCGACAGATCATCCATACAACTGCGGACATTGGAAAGCCTAAAGTCATTTCTGCCGCGGAAACCATGCAAGCCATTAACCCAGATGTTGAAGTTAAGCCTTATCAGGAATTCTTGTATTCCGGCAACGTTATGGATATTGTGAAGGATTACGATTTCGTTATCGACGGGACCGATAACTTCCCGGCGAAGTTTTTGATCAACGACGCCTGTGTGCTGACGAAGACGGCCTTTTGCCACGCTGGGGTCATTCGATTCCAGGGGCAGCTCATGACTTACGTACCCGGAGAAGGGCCGTGCTACCGCTGTGTCTTCAAGGATCCGCCACCAAAGGGAGCGGTGCCGACTTGCCGCGAAGCCGGTGTCATCGGTGCAATGGTTGGCGTCATCGGCAGCCTTCAGGCGATGGAAGCGGTGAAATACCTGACCGGAGCCGGCGAACTGCTGACCGGTTCTCTCCTCACTTACGACGCGTTGACGAATCAATTCAGAAAAATCAAACTCCCGAAAGATCCAGACTGTGCGGTGTGCTCAGATCATCCGACGATCACAGAACCCATCGACTACGAACAAGCCGCCTGCGATTTTGATCCGAAAAATCCGTTGAATGAATAGGGAGGTGACACCATGTCCAATTCCAAAACAGTCAGCCTAACCGCGCAGCAATTTGATGAAATGGTCGTTCACGCTAAAGCTTGCCTGCCGGAAGAAGCCTGTGGTCTTCTGGGCGGAAGAGAAGAGGGCGGCGTCAAAATCGTCACACACATCTACAATGTCGAAAATATCGACCACACCAATGAACATTTTTCAATGGATCCGAAAGATCAGCTGGCGGCGGTGAAGCAGATGCGCGCAGCGGGCGAGATTCCCCTTGGTAACTGGCATTCCCATCCAGAAACGCCGTCAAGGCCGTCAGACGAGGACAAGCGCTTGGCTTACGACTCCAAGGCCAGTTATTTGATCCTTTCGCTGATGGATGCAAATCAGCCGGTGCTGCACAGTTTCCACATTGAGGGCGATCAGGCCGAAAAAGAGACGCTGATTGTCGAATAACAAAATGTAAATATTGTCATGAAAGCCTTGATTTTGCGATCAAGGCTTTTTTTGTGTTGAAAGTAGATGGGGGCATAAAAAAACCGGCGCATGTGCGCCGGTCTCAGACTGTCGACAAAGTCCGAAGATTTCACTTCGGACTTTTTTCTTTGTCAAGAAAGCAGAAATCAAGCATTGCTTTGTATAATAAATAAAAAAGTTAAGGACAAAGCCATGCTTACAAAGAACAGTGAAAACAAACGAAGCCAGCCACAAATTATTTCCATTGATGATCTCGTTCCAGAAGATCACTTGCTGCGTTTAATAGACAAAGCCATCGACTGGTCATTTATCTATGATC
>DGWE01000078.1 GCA_002396065.1 Eubacteriaceae bacterium UBA4266 | reverse complement strand
AGTACCGCCTCTACAAGACGATCAAGCCCTACATCAAGACCAACATGTCCAACGCCAAGATTTTCAAATTCTTATTTAATCTCGCGCTGGTTCGGAACACCACCCTTCAGCAGCAGCAGATTCCAGACGCGAACCAGCTGAGCCTCGGCTATCTCCAGGGCCAGTCCTACGTCTTCCCGACGTCCTTGAGCGAAAACGTCCAGACCCTGCACCAGTTCATCTACGAGCACGACTACACCCCGTCGAGCCGGACCCAGGACATCAGTGACCACATCGACACCGTTTGGCAGCAATAAAATAACGGCTTATCTCGCTTGAATCGTGAGCGGAATAAGCCGTTTTTTACGCTTATTTTTCCGAATGCCAATTGCCTGTGCACGCCGAAATGATGTAGCGAGGCCTGTGTTTGGTCTCGAGATAAGTTTTGCCGACGTATTCGCCGATGACGCCGAGGCTGAGCAGCTGAATGCCCCCTAAGAAGCAGACGATACAGGTCAGCGACGCCCAGCCGCCGACGGTGTGCCCGAGGAGGGCCTCGATCAGCGCCCAGAGCACACCAACGAAACCGATCAGACTCACCCCGATGCCGACGTTGGTAATGATCTGGATTGGCTTGTTCGACAGGCTCGTGATGCCGTCGGCCGCGAGGCCGATCATTTTCTTCAGCGGATAATGGCTCTCGTCGGCCATGCGCGCGTTCCGCGTGTAATAGACGCAGGCGCTTTTGAAGCCGACCAGCGGAAACATCCCGCGAAGGAAGAGGTTGACCTCTTTAAAATCCGAAAAAGCGTCCAGCACCTGGGACGAAACCAGACGGTAGTCCGCGTGGTTGTACACCACCTCCGCGCCCATTTTGTTTAAAAATTTGTAAAATCCCTGGGCGGTCGTCCGCTTGAACCACGAATCGCTGTCGCGGTTGTCCCGAACGCCGTACACAATGTCGGCGCCGCCGCGGTAGGCGTCGACCATTTCTTCCATCGCGTGCATGTCGTCCTGACCGTCGCAGTCGATCGAAATGGTGATGTCGCAGCGGTCCTTCGCTTCCATCAGACCCGCGAGCACGGCGTTTTGATGGCCGCGGTTCCGGCTCTGACTGATCCCCGCAAAATGCGTGTCCTGTTCGGATAACCCTGTGATGATCGGCCACGTCTGATCCTTGCTGCCGTCGTTGACGAATAAAATCCGACTGTCCTCCGCGATCTTTCCATCTGCGATCATTGCGTTGAGCTCGTCGAGAAACAGCTTCGACGTGATCGGCAGCACGGCTTCTTCGTTGTAGCAGGGCACGACGACGATCAGTCTCGGCCGTTCGCGGTTTTCTTTTGTCTTTACTTCAATACATTCCACAATACAACCTCTATTTGTTTTTTACTGATTATCCGTTTTAATTTTGAACATTTTATTTCAAAAAAGTTAATTAAAAATTAAATTTAGATAAACACATGAAGTCTTTCTTCTCAGTATGCTAAGATAGGTCCGACTGAAATAAATACGCTGCAAAAAGAGGTTACGAAATTGAAATTACGTTACGATTCCCGCCGGTTCAACCGGTTTTTATCCCTTTATTTTGGCTGTGTGCTGCTCCTCGCCGGCGTCTGGTATTTTTACAGCCTGCGGCTGCGCGTGGCGGTGCCTGAAGCGCTGGTGCTCTTTACCCTCACCTTTCTCGGCGTGTTCGCTCTATTTTTGATTTTTAGGTGCATTGACGGCCAGATCGATACTGATGATACTGCTGCCTTCGACCCGATTCGGGCGTTTATTATCTTAGACTTTCTCTTTCTCGGGGTACAACTGCTTATCGTCTATCACGTCCCGATCAAGCCCCACAACGATTTGTACTACGTCTCCCACGCGGCGAAAAACCTGGTGCTCTACGGTCCATCGGCCATTCACGACGGCATGCCGGCCCACCACCACCATTATTTTTACACCTACCCCAACAATCACATGATCCTCGCGCTCCTCGCCGGGATCTACAAAATCGAATACACCCTCACCGGCGGCCTGTCCAACGCCTGCCCAATTTTCGTCAATATGCTCTGCCTCAACTTTTCCCTCGCTCTGGTCTTCGCCACCGGCGAAAAGCTCTACGGAGGCAGGCGGGCCTTTTTCTGCGCCGTCAAATGCCTGTGCTTCATTCCGATGTTTACCTACATCCCGTATTTCTACACGGATTCGATGGCGATGCCCTGGCTGATGGCCTCGGTGTACGCCTACGTCTGCTGGCGCACGGGCCTCGACCGCGGCACCCTGCACTCTCGATCTGCCCGCGCCACTTTGACTCTCGGGCTCTCGATGCTGCTGCTGATGATCGCCTACAAAGTCAAGGGCAGCGCCGGCCTGCTGCTGCCGGCTTACCTGTGCGACATTCTCGTCCACAATCCCGGACATCAGAATAAAACAGCCCGCGCAGCCCAAATGGCCTGGCTGATTGTCGTCTTTGCCCTAAGCGCCAAAATTACTGGCACACTCCTCGTCAAGGGCCTGGATCTCAACGAGAAACTGCTCGCTGAGTACAAATTCCCGATGATCCACTGGGTGATGATGAGCGCCAGCGGCGACGGCGGCTTCCACAAAGCGGATTTCCTCTACACCCTATCCTACTCCGGGCAGGCCGCAAAGACCCACGCCGACTGGATCCGCCTCGGGCAGAAGCTCAAGGACGTGCCGGCCTTTATCGTCCACATGGGCGTCAAGATCGGGCGAACCTGGGGAGACGGCATGTTCAGAAGCGCCCACTACGTCCCGGTGTTTCAACATCTGAGCCTCCGCGTTTTAGCTAACATCCTGTATTTCACGGTGTTTTTCACCACGGAATGGACCTTCATCGAAGAAGGCCGATCGGACAAGCGGCTGAAGGGCCACAGCGATCTGATCAAGCTTGCGCTGCTCTTTCTCGCGCTGTTCCTGCTGCTCTGGGAATCGAAGAGCCGCTACCTCGTCACCTTCCTGCCGCTGTGGGCGCTCATCTAGACGCCAAAAAGCCGACCCTGCGTTTTAATCAAACACAGAGCTGGCTTTCACCAAATCCTTAAACCGTCAGCTGGCACAGGGTGCCGCCCTTTTGATAATGCTTCACGTAATGGGCGGTGCAGCGGTGGTACTTCTTAAAGCACGCCTTTGCCTTTTCCGCGTCACCGTACACCTTCCAGCATCCTGAACACTTGTAATCTCTCCCTTTTTTCCGGATAAAGCCACAGACGTCCTCCAGCGGATAACCGAGAAACAGGCCGATTTCGTGGGGAAATTCGGGATGCGCATTCAGATGCGCGGACAAATGATCGATTTTGCCCGCGATCCCGCCTGCCGGGTAGCGCAGCCGCCGCATCGGCGCCTGCACCTTTGGTTCTCGCATCCGTTCATTTAACGCCGCCTCCCGGTAGACGTACATTAACGCAGCCCGGCCGTTGTAACGCAGACACCGGACGTAAACCCCTTTCTCATTTAAAAGCGCGTTCCAACGCTTAAGCCAGAAGTTCACCTGAGCTTCTTCTTTTTCTCTCGCGTTGAACAGGCTTCCGATTTTCATTCCCGCCAGCGTCGGCGCACAATTTCGAATCAACTGCAGATCAGACATGGCTTTATCGTTTTTGAATTACGCTTCGACCAATGCCTTGCCCAACGCCTTGCAGGATTCGGTCGCTTCGTCGTCCAGTGTTTCGTTGCAGATCACCGAATCCGCCGCGCGTTTTGCGCCGATGTTATCGCAGTCGTCTTCCCAATTGCGCATCCATTCGCCGTCGCCCCAGCCGTAGGAGCCAAACAGCACGATGTGCTTGCCCTTCAGACTCCCTTTGACGTCGTCGAACATCGGTTCGAATTCGCTGTCTTCCAGCTGTTCAACGCCCATTGACGGGCAGCCGAAGGCGATGCCGACGTCCGCTTCAGAGAGGGCTGGCGAATCGTTGATGCCGTCGCCGGCCATCAATACCGTTCTTCCTTTTTATTTGCCACCTTTTTCGTTTTACACAATAATCTTATTTGCCATCGATTCGTCAATGGCGATCCGGCTGTCCTTGATGGCGACGATGAGGTTGCCGCCCAATTTCTGGACCGGTTTAACCGTCGCGCCGACGACAAAACCTAAATCGTTCATGTGCTTCATGATCTTGTCGTTGCCGCGGATGAATTTAATCATATATTCCTGATTGAGTTCTGCAAGTGATAACGGCATATTGAACTCCTTTTTTACTTTAATTCGATTGACCAATAAAAAACGACCGATCTTCCTGACTGCGTCCGGGAGGCACTAATTCCCTTCGGCGTTATTTCAGGTCAGACCGGCCATTTCTTCGCTGGGACCAACTGAGGTCTCGGATCTATGGATAGATCAAATAGGTGTTTGAACGTTTCAGACCCCTAGGGCTGCCGCGGTTAGCTGAAAGAAGAGGAATCGAGTGATCACTCACGTCGATGAAATAAAACCCGCGCCAGACCATGCGTGCACTAAACGCATTTTTCGTTGATTCAGCGGTCTTTCCCTTTTTAATAATCATCAAAGAAGGAGGACAGACGGCAAAGCCGCCTGCATATTTATATCATGTGGAGAATCCACAGGGAAAGCTAATTCGCTTTGTGTTTTCGGCTGCTGTAGGTGTTGATCCACGCCTTTTGTTCAGGTGTGGGCTCCGTGTGGCAACCGCCGTGGCAGGCACCCGCGCTGGGGCAGTCCCCGCACTGAATGGTGCCGCCGTTTTTGACGGATTTGTGTAAGGACCTCACCGCGGCGACCACGATCAGAACGACGATGAGACCCACAATGATTGAACCTAACATTTAAATCCACCTCTAATCTGTTGTGTTGTAATAATGCTGTAATCATTTAGTTGATCGACACATCTTGTGCCCGAGCCGCATCCATCAGCTTCTTGTTCGGGTCTGGTCTGACGAGCAGATAGACAAATCCGATCATAATCACGATGGCGACAACTGGGCCGATGCCGAAGCCGTGTTCGCCTGCAATCCAGCCGCCGAACTGATTGATGACCAGTGCGACTAAATAAGCGAGCAGGCATTCGTAGCCGATGGCTCTTGCGGTCCATTTGCCAGAGTTCATTTCGGTGCGGATCGCGCCGATCGCTGCGAAGCAAGGTGCGCAGAGCAGGTTGAAAGCTAAGAATGAGTACGCGGTAATCGGGGTGTAGGACTGTGCGACTCTCGCCCACAGATGTGCGCTGCCGGCTTCTGCGTCAGATACAGCGTGGTACAGAATCCCGAAGGTGCCGACGACGTTTTCCTTGGCGATTAAACCGGTGACGGTTGCGACAACTGGTTTCCATGTTCCCCAGCCAAGCGGCATGAAGATGAAGGCAATGGCATTGCCAATCCCTGCCAACATGGAGTTGTTGATATTTTGAACCATGCCGAAGGATCCGCCTTCGACGCCGAACGCCTGGAGGAACCAAATCAGGATGGTGGCTAACGTAATAATGGTGCCCGCTTTTTTCAGGAAGTGAGAAGCTCTTTCCCAAACCGATCTGAGCACGTCAACTGGACGCGGCCAGTGATAGGCCGGCAGTTCCATGACGAATGGGGCCGGATCGCCTGCGAACCATTTGGTTTTCTTTAAAATGATCCCGGAGCAGATGATGGCCGCAATCCCCATGAAATAAGCGGAGGTGGCAACAGCGCCGCTGCCGCCGAACACAGCGCCTGAGATCAATGCGATGATCGGCAGTTTCGCTGAACACGGCATGAACGTCGTCGTCATGATGGTCATGCGGCGGTCACGTTCGTTTTCAATGGTTCTCGTCCCCATAACCCCAGGGACGCCGCAGCCGGTCCCGATCAAAATCGGAATAAAGGATTTACCAGACAAGCCGAATTTTCTAAATACACGGTCGAGGACGAAGGCGATTCTTGCCATGTAGCCGCAGCTTTCCAGCAGGGCCAGGAAGAAGAAGAATACCATCATCTGCGGCAAAAAGCCGATGACCGCGCCGACCCCGGCGATGATCCCATCGACGACGAGGCCTGTCAGCCATGGGGCAACCGAGGCGGCTTCCATCGCGCCGCGGACCCCGTTGGTGATCCAGTCCCCAACGAGCACGTCGTTGACCCAGTCTGTGGCCATCGTCCCGATTGTCGTAATGGAGATGTAGTAAACTAAAAACATGATGCCAATGAAAATCGGGAGCCCCAAGATTCGGTTGGTGACAATGCGGTCGATTTTATCGGAGACGGACAGCTTTCCGGCGTTTTTCTTGACGTAAGTATCTTTCACCCAGTCGCCGATGATGTCGTAGCGTTCGCTGGTGATAATGGATTCGGCGTCGTCGTCCATTTCCTTTTCGCAGGCGATAACGTCTTCTCTCGCGTGGGCGACCATCTTCGGATCCAGGTGAAGGTTGGCCAGCGCCTTTTGGTCGTTTTCAAAAACCTTGACGGCGTACCAGCGCTGTTCTTCTTCCGGCATATCGTGGAGCAGGGCTTCTTCGATATGGGCCAGGCAATGTTCTACCGGGCCGGAGAAGCGGTGCGGCGGGAGGTATGTTTCGCCTGAATTGGCGAGGTTCACGGCCGTTTCGACCAGCTCGTTGACTCCGCGGCCCTTCAGCGCTGAAATTGGCACGACCGGGCAGCCTGTGATCTTGGACAATTTCTTGTAGTCCACCTTGTCGCCGGCTTTTTCGATCAAGTCGAGCATGTTGACGGCGATGACCGTCGGAATGCCGCATTCCAGAACCTGTGTCGTCAAGTACAGGTTGCGTTCCAGGTTGGAGCCGTCGATGATGTTGATGATGGCGTCCGGTCTTTCCTGAATGATGTAATCTCTGGCAACCACTTCTTCCAACGTGTACGGAGACAGTGAATAAATCCCCGGCAGGTCGGTGATTGTGATATCCTTGTGGCCCTTCAGTCGGCCTTCTTTCTTTTCAACCGTAACTCCTGGCCAGTTCCCGACGTACTGGTTCGCCCCTGTCAGTGAGTTGAACAGCGTCGTCTTCCCACAGTTCGGGTTGCCGGCCAAGGCAATAATCTTTGACATGATTTCTCCCTTTTTTCCTCTTTATTCCACTTCGACCATCCCCGCGTCTTCTTTTCGAAGACTCAGTTCGTAATTGCGTACCGTGATTTCAATCGGATCACCAAGGGGTGCGACCTTGCGGATATAAATGTCCTGACCCTTCGTCAGGCCCATATCCATGATCCGCTTTTTGATCGGGCCGGCGCCGTGAATCTTTTTAATCTTTACGGTGCTCCCTACCTTGGCGTCTTTGAGCGTTGCCATTGACATGCCTCCTTCATCAGATGTTTAAATTTAAAAATATAAGTCCAGTCGTTTGGCTTCACAAACACAATTTGTTAATCAGAACTATGTTCGTTTTCCCTAACGGCAATGAGAGTTTATCACCCCTTATTTTGTTTGTCAATGCATAACAAACATTTTTGTTTGAATTATCAAACTTATTTTTTCTAGTTTATAATTGCTATAAATTAAGTTTTGACATATAAAATAAAATCGTTTAAATCTTTATACCCTACTGAAAAGCTGGTATAATTGAAAATAGAATTCTTAAGGAGGTGATTCGTTTGAAACAGCCCAAATCCATCCTGATTAAAGACACCACCCGGGAAGAACGGGAACGCATTGTGGCCCGGGCCCTGAGTGTCTGCGGCGGGTCCTGCAATTTCTGCAACGGCTGCGGCAGTCTCGGCAGCGGACGGCTCGAGTCGATGTACGAGCCCTATTTCGCGGGTGAAAAGGAAATCGCCGAAATCAACATGGAAATCCGCGGCGGTATCGTCAAAGGATGAAAATCGTTTTTAGAAAATTTACATGATTATATTATAAGCAAAAATAAAGGTTCTTCACGAAAACTTGGG
>DGWE01000053.1 GCA_002396065.1 Eubacteriaceae bacterium UBA4266 | reverse complement strand
ACAGGGCTCGAACCTGTGACCCCCTGCTTGTAAGGCAGATGCTCTCCCAGCTGAGCTAAGCGACCAAATCTCAAGCACAGGCATTATTATACGCTAGATCCCTGTGCTTGTCAAACCTTTTTTTCGATTTTTTTACAATTTTTTTATCTTTTCTCTGCAACGTACTGAACACGGTCGCTCAGCGCGCCTCCTGCAAGAAAAGTTCCGAAGTCGTAGATCTTCTGATTCTTGAAAGCTGGCACCTTTAAGAGTCTAAAAATATCTTCCACAGGATAATAGTACTGGCTCTGCTCTTCTTCGTAGCGTTCATATAAATTGTCTTCGCGGCGCACAAAGAAGGACAAATCAAAATCGACCTTGTTGTCGTCCGGATGCAGGGTATTTTCCCACACGCAGTAGACATTGTCAAAATTGTAGACGAAGGTGTTGTCGCCGATCGTTTCCTTGTATTTTTCCGGCGTGTTCATATCGAACATTAAAAGCCCGCCGGGTTTTAACGCCTCTGCCGAGCAGCTTAAAAAGGACTCGATTTCGTCCAGACTCTTCAAATAATTGAAGCTGTCGCAGCAGACGATCACCGCGTCAAAGGTTTCGCCGATCTGAAAATTGCTCATGTCTCCCTTGAAAAAGCGGACGTTTTCGATCCCCTGAGCCTCTGCCTTTTCATCGGCCACTGTCAGCATATCTTCAGATAGATCCACGGCCGTCATGTCGAACCCTTTTTTAGCCAACCGCAGCGTGATGTTGCCGGTCCCACAGCCGAATTCCAGAATTTTTTTAATCGGCTTGGTCGAATTAAGGGTCATTCTGAAGATGTAATCGGCCCATTCGTCGTAATTGATTTCCTGCATCAATTCATCGTAAACTTTAGCAAAGTCTTCGTACATAATACTCCCCCTCTTCTTTTCAGCCTAGAAGCCGCTTTTCCATCGTGTCGTGTGCCTGTTTTTCAAAGTGATCCGGCAGCGGCGGCAAGGTTCCCTGGCCTGTCTTGCGTTCCAGCGCAGCCGATAAAATGGCGTCGGCCACAGCCGGGTTTTTGGGCAGCAGGCAGCCGTGGCTGTACGTTCCGTAGACGTTCTTGTACCGAACGCCTTCCGTGCCGTCTTCACCGTTGTTGCCGTAGCCCTTGAGCACCTTGCCCATCGGTCTCACGCCATCCTGCAGATAGGTCTTTCCGGAATGATTTTCGAATCCGATAATGTTGACCCCCGGCTTGTCGTCAAAGGTAAACACATAATTGCCGATCATCCGTTTTTTGACGCCTTCGGTGTAAAAATTCAGCGCGCCGGTAAAATCGATCTGCTTGCCGTCCCAGGTCTTGTAATATTGGCCGAGCATCTGATAGCCTCCGCAAATGGCCAAGACCGTTTTGCCGTCTTCGATTGCGGCCTTCAGCTCCTTGTCCTTTCCGGAAAAAAGGTCGGGCAGCAGCACTTCCTGGTCAAAATCCTGGCCGCCGCCGATGAAGAATAAATCGTAGTCCGCAGCCTTTAAGGGTTCTCCGACGCAGACGCGGTCCACTTCCACAGGGATGTGCCGCCATTCGAGGCGGCGGCTCAGACACAGCACATTGCCGCGATCGCCGTAAAGATTTAAAATATCCGGGTACAAATGACAGATTTTAATTGGTTGTTCCATAGTCTTGTCCTCCTTATTCCCAGAAATTTTTCACATCGTACATTTTCGTGATCTTATTCCGCAGGTCCATCATCGCGGTGTAGGTCGGCATGATGTAAACGGGATAATCCTGCGCCGCACAGGTCTTCATCAAGGTTTCGTAATCCTTAATGACTTTCATCTTGTCTTCCGGAATACCGGCGTATTTGAAGCGCAGCGCCATATCCTCTGCGCGTATGCCTGACAGGTAGAGCCCTTTAAGCTTATCGCCCATTTCGGCAATTTGTTCGAAATCGACGTCCCAGATCCAGGACACATCGGTGCCGTCGGCGTCGCGGTCATTGAGGCAGACCACAAAGACGGACGGATCGGTGACGTTGGTGACGAAATTCAGGACTTGATTGCAGCCTGCCGGATTTTTCACCAAGATCATGCGGATCGGCGTGCCATTGAGGACGAGCTTTTCCATCCGTCCAAAGCCCGGTGCAAATTCAGAAAGGGAGCGGATCACCGTCGGAATATCAAATTTAAGGGCCTTGCCGACGGCAACGGTTCCGCAGGCGTTATAGATATTGTAACCCCCCGGAAGATTGATCGTCGTCCGGTAAGTCTGGCCGTCAACTAAAATATCGACGACAGATTTTGCCGCGTCGCTTTGGATAACATTCGTCACCGCAATATCCGGATCCGGTCTGTGATAGCCGCAGTTCGGGCAGCGGTAGCCGCCTAAATGGCCGTAGGTGACGTAATCGTAGACGTACTCGTGCTTACATTTGATGCAGAAAGGCGCGTCCGACACTTCCTGAACGCGCTTTTTGTAGATCGGCACGTTGACCCCGTAAAACAGGACTTTATTGTCAAAATCGTCGGCGATCGACGCGACCATCGAATCGTCCGCATTGAGGCAGAGCGTCGCCTTCGGGCTGTGGCTGATGCCGATTTTAATGCTTTCGAGGGTGTGGGTCACTTCACCGTAGCGGTCCAATTGATCTCTGAAAATATTGGTGACCACAATCGCCCTGGCGTCGATCATCGTCGACACTTCCTTAAAGGCCGCCTCGTCACATTCGATTAAGGCGTAGTCGTACTTGCAGTGTCCGCTTAAGGTCGAATTGGTAATGAATTCCGCTGTAATTCCGGTAATCAGATTGGCACCGGATTTGTTGCAGAAAAAGGATAGGCCGAGATCATTCAAAGTCTGTTCAATCATTCTGGAACTGGTGGTTTTGCCATTGGTTCCTGTCACCACAATACATTTGACTCCTTTCGCACATTGAGCCAGAACTTTGTGATCCAGTTTCATCGCGACACGACCTGGAAAATCCGTGCCGCCCCGCCCCATCAGGCGCAGCAGCGATTTGGTCATTTTCGCCATTACAATAGATAAGAAGGTTTTAAATTTCATGGCTAGCATTATATCACTTTCTTTTTACGATGTACAATTTTCATTGATCCCTGTCGATTTCAAAACGGGCCTCGTACTTTTTCCCGACCCTCGGCAGCTTTTTGTCGTCAACGCCCCGGCTGACCGCGTCGGTCCCGAAACGCTTTCTGATCGCGTCAATGGCCTGATCGATATGGCGCTCCCGCTCGAGATCTTTTGTATCGAACATCGAGATCTGTGAGACGCTTCCGGTTTCGATCTGCGTCAGCGCGACGCCGATGAGCCGAAGCGGGGTCACCCCGTCCCAGAGCTCATCGAAAAGCTGATCAGCCGTGGCTTCAATTTCCCGCGTGATGTCCGTCGCGTGATCCAGCGTCCGCTGGTGGGACCGATCGACGAAACTGGACGAGCGGATCTGAACGCTGATGCGCTTGGCCCGCCGGTGTTTGCTGCGAAGGCGCATCGCCACAGAGTCCACCAGTCTTTTTATCACTTTTCGGGCTTCTGCTGCGGTCCTCACGTCCTTGGGCAGCGTGATCGACACCGAGTATCCCTTTTCCTCTTGAGGTTCGGCCAAAACCGGGCTGTCGTCTAATCCGTTGGCGTAGCGGTAAAGATGTCCGCCCTGTTTATTCCCCAGAATCTGTTGTAAATTTCCAGGCTCGCAATGGGCCAAGTCGCCAATCGTCCGAATACCGTACAGGTTCAGCTTTTCCGCGGTCTTCCGCCCGACAGAGAGAAGCCGTCTAACCGGCAGAGGCCACATCTTCTCTGGGATGTCCTCGTTCCAAAGGGTGTGCACCTTGTCCGGCTTTTCAAAATCCCCGGCCATCTTCGCCAAAAGCTTATTGGGGCCGACGCCCACGTTCACGGTGAAGCCGAGCTCCGCCTTGATACGGTCCTTAAGTTCGTAGGCCGTCTCGACGGGATGGTGATAGGCCGTCGTCTGGGTGACGTCGAGGAAGCACTCGTCGATTGAAAAATCCTGAACGGCGGTGGCGTAGGTTCTGCAGATGGCTTTAAATGCGCGGCTGTAACGCTGGTAAATTTTAAAATCCGGCGGAATGGCGATAAGATCCGGGCATTTTCTCACCGCGTCGGAAAGGGGCTCGCCGGTGTGAATGCCAAAGGCCTTCGCCGGAACCGATTTGGCGAGCACCACGCCGTGGCGTTTCGCCGCGTCGCCGCCCACGACCGCTGGAACGAGACGCAAATCCGATTCGCCCCGGGACAGACGGTCCACAGACGACCAGGACAAATACGCCGAATTGACGTCCACATGATAGATCAGCCGTTTTTCACCCATGCCGACCTCCTTTCCGTTCAATATTTATAAACAAAAGAAGCCTCCCGTTTGGGAGGCCAAGGAAAAAAGAGAGAGACACTCGTGAAAAAAATCAATCTTTACAATTGCTCATTTTTCACTCGTCGCTTCAATTATACAGCAGATTATTAAATGAAACCTTAATTCTTATTTTAACAGATAAAAAAGAACCGTTATTTTTAGTTTTGTTCTGGTATTTTTTTGCTTTCTCCGTTTTACACATTAAAATTCGGCAAAAATTGAATCTGGGGCCGTCCCGTCGTCTTGTTGATGCGCACTTCGCTGTCGATGCCGTATAAATAATGGATCATCTCCGGCGTAATGACTTCTTCAGGGGTGCCGATTTTAACCAAATCGCCCTTTTTGAGCACGACGATGCGGTCGCAGTACAGCGACGCGATGTTTAAATCGTGCACAGAGGTAAAGACAGTCATATCCTGACGCTTCAGGATATTCATGATCTGATATTGATACTTGATGTCCAAGTGGTTGGTCGGTTCATCGAGGATGATCAGCTCCGCTTCCTGAGACAGCGCCCGTGCCAGCAGCACACGCTGTTTTTCCCCGCCTGACAGGCTTAAAAAGCTGCGTTCCTCGTAGCCTTTCATCCCGACTTCTTCGAGGTACTTTTCCGCGATTGCGTGGTCCTTTTCGGACGAATCTTGGAGCAGCCGCTTGTGGGCGTAGCGTCCGAGCATGACCATATCGATAACGGTCAAATCGAATTCCACCGTGTTTTCCTGAACCATGACGGCCATTTTTTTAGCGAATTCCTTGTCGTTGACCTGATCGACAAGCTGGCCGTCCAAGTAAATTTTGCCACGGTCCGGCTGATAAATTCGGTAAATGTTTTTCAGCAGTGTCGATTTGCCGCAGCCATTTGGCCCGACCAGACCGACAAATTCTCCTTTTTGAATTTCCAGATCAATAGCCTTTAAGATCTGCGCCTTATCGATCGAAAAGTCTAAATGTTCAACCTTTAATTTTGCCATCATGCACCTCCGAATTTCGAACGGCCCTTCCGAATCAGGAACAGGAAGAACGGCGCGCCAAATAATGCGGTTAAAACGCCGATCGGCAGCTCTTCCGGAATGACGACGATGCGGGAAATCCAATCGCACAGAATCGTGAAAAGCCCGCCGAGCAGAATCGAGGCCGGCATCAAACGGCTGTGCTTCGAGCCGACGAGAGATCTGGTGATGTGCGGGATGATCAGCCCGATAAAGCCGATGACCCCGGAAACCGATACGATCGCGCCGGTCATAATCGTACACAGGACAATGATCGACACCTTGATGCGCATTAGATTGACGCCGAGGGTCGTCGCGGCGTCGTCGCCGAGCATCAGCACGTCTAAGCTGTCCGTAAAGAAGAACAGGATGACTGTACAGATCATCACGATGATGAAGAGATACAGCACCGTGCTCCAATTGGCACCGCTGAGGGAGCCCATCATCCAGTAAATCGCCGTTTTAACTTTATCGTCGCCGGTCTGTCTGTAATAAATCATAAAGTTGGTGATCGCCTGGAAGAGTGTGGACACGGCAATCCCGGCCAAGACCAGCTGCGTCGACGTGATGCGGTTGCTGACTGACGAGACTTTCATCGCGATGAAGATCGCAATGAAGGCGCCGATCGCCGCGCCAAATACGATATGGAATTGGCCCATAAAACCAAACCAGCCGTACATGATGACCGCAACAGCCCCAGCGGATGCCCCTGAGGAAATCCCGAGCACGTACGGGTCTGCCAAGGAGTTACGCGTCATGGCCTGCATCAAAATCCCGCAGAGGGACAGCCCGGCGCCGACCATCATCGCCATCAGCACCCGCGGAAAACGCATGGTCCAAATGATGGTTTCAAGGGACGCGTTCCAGGTCGGCTCGAAAATTTCGTGGCCGGTCAGGTGATTGAGCAATACTTTGCAGACCACATCCGGCGGAATGGAGACACTGCCGGAAAAGACGGCCAGAATGACAGCCAAAACGAGAAGCACGAACAGGCCAATGCAGAACAGCACAAAGGCCCCTCTCTTTCGAATTGGCAGGTGTAAACTGAGTTTCATAGATTCACCTCTTTTTTCATCAAAAGAGAGACTCTCACTGAAAATCTCCGGTGAAAGTCTCTCCTGTTTTGATTTCAAACCCTCTTAGAATTTGTCTGGATAAAGCTGTTTAGCAATGCTCTTGACCAAATCAGCCGATCCTGCAGAGCCCTGCATGATGGCACAGTTGGCGGAGTAAATCTTGTTTTCCTTAACCGCGCGCAGGTTCTTGGTGTATTTGTTGGTCTTCAGGAATTTCTTCTTTTTGTTGACGTCGTGGTTGTATTCGAGAATGATGATCGCATCCGGATCTCTTTCGGCCACCTGTTCCCAAGACGGGGTTGCCCAGCCTTTTTTGATGTCGTTGAAGATCGAGATCGCCCCAGCCTTTTTGAGGGTATCACCTGGCATCCCCTGGCAAGCCGTGAACGGTGCATCTTCACCGGAGTCGTAAACAAATACCTTGACCGGATTTTGGTAAGCTTCGTCACCTAAAGTCTTGTGGACTGAATCCAGCGTGCTTTTCATCTTGTCAATGCGCTTCTGAGCGGTGCTTTCCACCTGGAAGATCTTGCCGAGGGTTTCGTAATCCTTGTACAGATCTTCGAAGGTCGCGCTGTCTGAGCAGACGTACGGGAAGTACGGGGTGATGCCGTTCTTCTTGCAGAAGCTCAGGCTGAAGTTTTTATCTGAGAATAAATCATCCCAGCCGACGAGGAAATCACATCCAGTGGCCAGCACTTTTTCTTTGGAAACCGTACGCAGATTGACGCCCGGTTTCGCTAGCTGTTTGACTTTCTTTTCACCTGGATACTGTTTGACGGTATCGACACAGGCGCCCTTGGTGTAGCCGGCCATGTTGTCCGCTAACCCGAGGTCAAAGAAAATATCGGCCATCTGGTCGCCGTCAGCGACGACCTTTGTCGGCATTTTCTTAAAGGTATGTTTGTAATTCTTCCCAAGTCCGCTGCGTTCCAAATTCATTTCAATGGTGACCGGCTTGTAGTTTTTACTCGATGCTTTTGAACTTGAACTTGAGCTCGAGGATGAACTCGAGCCGCATCCGGCTAATGTCGTCAGCGCCAATGCTGTCGCTAACCCTACACATGCTAACTGTTTTTTCATCGATTAACCCCCTTAAAGTTTCCTTAACTTAATTTAATCTTAGTATACGAGGGATTTTTGCTTAAAGATAGATAATATTGTGACATTGAAATGTATTATTTTGCAGAAAATTTTATTTGTATTTAATTTTACATATTATCGTGTAGATTTAAAATATATGCTAACTTTATCTGTATAAAAAAAAGACTGAGTCGAAGCTCAGTCTGGATTGTAAAGCCTACACGACCGAAAATCGATACCCAGCACCCCAAACGGTTTGAATGTATTCGGGATGGGACGAGTCGATTTCGATTTTTTCACGAATCCGGTTGATGTGGACGGTCACTGTCGCCGTATCGCCCATCGCATCCATGCCCCAAATCCGGTCAAAAAGCGTTTCTTTTGAGAAGACGATATCGGGATTGGACGTAAGAAAAACCAACAGCTCATATTCCTTGTTTTTGAGTGAAACTTCCTTTCCCCTCACGTTGACCCGATGGGCATCGGTGTCGATGACCAAATCTTTCACCACGATCTGGTGGTGAACCGGTGTGTTCCCGGATTTGAGCCGCTCGTGAATGGCAATATGGGCTTTGACCCGCGCGACCATTTCCGACGGACTGAAGGGCTTGACAATGTAATCGTCCGCACCGAGTCCCAGCCCGCGAATTTTATCCACATCCGTCTTTTTGGCAGTCACTAAAATAATCGGCGTGTTGCTGCTTTCTCGAATGGTTCTGCAGATGTTGAAGCCGTTCATACCTGGCAGCATGACAAACAGCCGTCCTTGACAGATGAGACCACGTTGATGTGCACCGGCGTCCGTTTGGCGTACTTGACGCTGTTTTCAAAGAGATTGACGAAGACGCGGTGTATTTCATCCGTATTGGCAATGCCGTCCTGAAGGCCTTCCACGTAGCCGATAATCGAAGTGAGGGGCGTGCGCAGGTCGTGGGAAATCCCGGCCAGCCATTCTTTTTGATGCTGTTCGGCCTGCATCCGCGCGTCGACCGATGTCTTGAGCTGATGGCGCATGCCCTCAAAATCCTGGCACACCGCGCCAAATTCATCTGGTTGATGATAAGCGATTGCCGAATCGAGGTCACCTTCCGCAATTCTGTGCGTCCCGTCACGCAGCGCATCCAGCGGTGTCATGATCATTTTCGTAATCCAACGCGTTAAGACGGCGTTGGTCAGCGCGATCACCAGTAAAATAATTAATCCTAAAATAGCGGCGCTCTTGAGAATAAAATGTTTAAAATCCGCTTCCTGCAGTTTGGCCGGCACTCTGCCGCCGACACAAACTGCTGTGATGACTTCGGTTTTGCCATTTATTTTATAGGTTGCACTCACTACCGCCTGGTGGCCAAAGCTCACTGAAAAGTGGTCGGACTTAATTTGATCCCCAACCTTGGCGAGCACTGCCCGATCTTTTTTTGTAAAATTACTGTATTTCACCTTTCCGTCTCGCACCACTTCGACACTGTAGCCGATTTGTTTGAGCTGACGCGACAAGGCCTTGGGGTCTTTTCGGTTGTCGTAAATCTGCATCTGTGCGGAATAGATCCCGTTTTCGCGTTTAAAAGTCGCCTCGACAGATTCCGTATAGGCGGGATCGATATACTCACCGACGACACCGATCAAAATCAAGCCGCAAATCAATGGAATCACAATCATCAGCACGTTGGAAATAATCAGTTTTCGGTGAATAGTCATACCGCACTCCTTTTATTCGTTGCTGCCTCTTCCCTTAACCGTTAAAATCAAATCCTTGAGCAATCGCGTAGAGCGAACCGATCATCATACCAATGAGAGCATACCGCGTCGGAATTGGGAACGTTTCAAACGCCTTCTTCACCCATTTTGAAATGAGCGCCGCACCGACGACAATACCCATATCACGACGATTGAAACGAGAATGAATCCGAGAAACAAGGAACTGATGCCGTAAATATGCGTTTCGAACAAATTCGATAAAGTTACGACAGCCAGACCCATCCCGATGATCCAACCGGCAAACAATTTAATTAAAAATTTAAATCCTTCCCGGCGTTCATTTCGGTCTCTCGAAAAAATCCCATTGAGGGAACCGATGAATTTTTCATAAAATCCCATAATAAACGCGATACTGCCGCCGGACACCCCCGGCACACTATCCGCTAAGGCCATACAAAAGCCTTGAAACATTTCTTTAATTGGCATATTGTTTCCTCCGTTTTTAATCTGCTCTGATTATACGCAGCGGTTATTTCAGAGAAAAAAACAGAAAATAAACAATTTATAAATTTGAACGGTGGATAATTTACAGATACTGGCTTGTTATTTTGGGCTGCTAAGCATAAAATAAAACCATGATGAAGAACACACAAATGTTACAAGACAAAGCCTACAATTTTTTAATCGAACAAATCAAAAACGGTGAACTGGAAAACGGCAAATTCTATTCTCTCAATCAATTTAGCAAAGATTTTAATTTTTCTAAAACGCCGCTCCGGGATGCCGTCTTACGTCTCGATGAAGAAGGATATTTAGATTTAGTACCAAGTAAAGGGTTCTGCGTTCACGAATTGTCCGAACAGGAAATTACCGAGACCTACCAAATTCGGGAGGCCTTTGAATCTTATTGTCTAGAAGAGCTCAGCAACAATCAAGATACTGAACGCGGCCAATTTTATTTGAACAAGCTGCAGTCGAAAATCGATGCGCAGCAGAAAATTTTTGAAACCACTGGCGATCATGAAGCCTTTGCCCAAAAAGATTACGAATTTCATCGAAGCATGATTCAATACGTCGGCAACGCGATGATGCTCAGCTTCTACCGCAAACTCATGTACCGCATTTCCCGCATGACTGGCCTTTCGTTTGAACGAACAGGCCGTATGAAGGAAGCCTTAGACGAGCATATTCGAATTATGAATGCCGTCAAAGAAAAAAATATTCCGGAAATCAAAAATTTAATCTGCACGCAGACACGGACTGCTAAAGCAATTAACTTAGATATCCTCAAAACAAGAAGCCAGGATCCCGCTTGATCCTGGCTTTTTAAAGTAAATGGAGTTTTTATTAATCTTCGACATCCGCAATACAAACGACCTGGCTGGAATCCAACCCTTTAATTCTCAACGGCGCGTTGGTAAAGAATTTAATGGTTGCACCTTTTGGAATGTCAGAGAGATGCATGTCTTCAATGCCTGTGACAAATTTTCCGGAATAATATCCCAAAACGTGACGATGGCAGTCCGGCGGCAGTTCGCCTTCCTTACATTTTTCAGAGGCTGAGCCAATGGCTAGGAAGTCCATACCGATGGTTTTCAGATTTGGGAAGTTTTCTGTCAAGTAATCTCCTGCGCTAGGCGCGATGAACGAACCTTCATTTTGATAAATATTCTGATCCGTGTCACGATATTTTTCAAGTCCTGTCCGGAACAATGCACAGGAAACCTGAGAGAGCACATCTGCAAAGGGTTCGAGATCTTCTTTATAGATACCTTCTGCAGGACCCTTTGGAATGTCAATCAGCGCAACTTTCGTATGTGTGAAGTATTCGATCGGCAGTTCGTTAATCGAAAGGCCGTCTTTTACAAAATGACGCGGTGCGTCAATGTGTGTACCAAAATGATTTGGCAGTTCGGAAATGAAGCTGCAAAATGGGCATTCTTCCGAAACGTCCGTGCACTGTTTTACTTTAACGACAGGTTCTCCCGGCCATGCGTATCCATCAGGATCCAAAATGTGAGATAAAAATTGAAATGCCATAATATTATCCTCCTCAAAATTATTTCATTAATTTTTTAACTGCGTCTTTTAATGTGTCTTCTCCACCGACATTTCCCGGGAAGATGACGTATGGAATTTTCGGGAATCGACTGTTGTCCCCCGTTTGCCAAACAGGGATTCCCGGTTCAATCTGTCCGAGGACATTTGCTTTCGTAACGGCAAGTGCTTTTGTCCCGACATCACTCGAGGTGATGCCGCCTTTTGCCACGACAAAGGCCGGCGTGATCTTCAATCTGCCTACAAGAGACTGAACCGCATCCGAAATTTTCACCGAAAGTCTGAGTTCATCTTCTTTATTGCCGGTATCTGCCGTAATCAGCTGTCGCGTTGTATAGACGCAGACGCTCGTTCCTGAAGCGATTGCTTCTTCCTCTTCGGCGAGGCATCGTGCCACTTCGGCTTCAAAAGCCTGTTCATCCCGAACCAGGGTTGCGTTTAATTCAATAAATTTAATTCCAGGCAGCGTCTTGAGCTGTTCCATCTGAGCGGTGGTTTTCTGAGTATGAGAGCCAACCACAATAATGCCGCCATGATCGGTTTCCTGAACCACCATATCTTCACGGGTCAGAAGCGGCTGATCGGTCACACCGCCCATGACCTTAACCAGTGCGGCTGCGGAACGGAACATGAAGTTTTTGCCCTTCTTCATCGCGCGGTACAGCGCGACACAGAATACCTTCACATCGACATAATCGATCGCATTGACAATAATCTTGTTAAAATTCTGAACTGAGAGCAGCTGCTTTTCAATCTTGTCATAATTACAGGCTCTCAAATCGTCGAGTGCAATCCCGATGCAGTTGGACGCTTTGTACGCGCCGTCGGTTTTTTCTTCAATGTATTCTTTGATGTCGCTTTTGGTGTAGCCGAAGGTTTTGTCCTTTGCAAATTCGGTTTCAGCCGCCGGCGTTAGCTGATCCCCTTCCTGCACATAATGCACGTCGTCGATCGTAAAGCGGCCGCCTTCTTTAAAAAACGGGCACATCACTTCTCCGTCAATTTTCCGTCCAGTATCCTTTTCGTAGGCTTCCTTTAAAAGAATGGTTTCCAGCGGATAGTGCCCGCGTAGTGTTGAATCGGAGCGGCTGATATAAAGGTAATCCTTCCCCGATGCTTTCGATGCCGCATCAACTGCAGCTGCAATTTCATGGTGCGCTGTCGTCGTCTCATCCTGCGTCATGCCCCGAGAATTGGTCATGATGTAGAATAAATTGTTTTCTTCAACGAACGCTTCTTTCAGTGTTTCTGGTTTCCAGTTCGTATAAACCGAAATATCGTGAACTGTCTGAACGCCTGTCGGATCGTCGTCGAGCACGACGATTTTTTTATCATTTTCTGCGATCAGCTGATTCAACACCCGATCAACTGCCGCTTCATCCACAGCTGGATATTGTTTTAATACGTCAACTTTAAGCGCCATAATCGTTATTCGCCTTTCTTGACTTCTACATCAGCTAATTTTTCAAAATATTGAACGATGCCGCCGTGGTCATCGTTCATATGGCCGTGAATCTTCAGCGTCTGAAGGATTTCGTACAGCTGTGCTGTATAAGGAATTGGCACGTCTAACGCATGCGCCGTATTGACGACGTTCTTAATATCCTTGTGATTGATTGCAATCTTGCCGCCAGGCTTAAAGTTTCTTTCGACAATCATCGGAATCTTCGCGTCAAGTACAGCACTTCCCGCCAAACCGCCGCGAATGGCTTGATATACTTTGACCGGATCTGTGCCGGCCTTTGTTCCGAGAACAAAAGCTTCAGAGACAACCGCGATGGTATTATTGACAATGGCTTGATTGACCAGCTTCGTTACCGAGCCGCTGCCCACATCGCCGATTAAAGTCGAAGTGGATCCCATAATGTCAAAATAAGGCTGCATCGCGTCAAACACGTCTTGTTCGCCCCCGCACATGATCGCGAGGGTTCCGTTAATCGCACCTGGTTCTCCCCCTGAGACCGGTGCATCGATAAATTTCACTTGTTTTTCAGCAAGCTTTTCAGCACACGTTCTCGATTCAACTGGCGTGACCGAGCTCATATCGCAGACAATTGCACCTGGCTTAATGGTTTCAGCTATGCCGCCTTCGTCGAACAAAATCTGCTGGCTGATGCTGCCGTTAGGCACGATCAAAATGACCACGTCACACTGACTGCCAATTTCCGTATACGTTCCGGAGACAGCCCCCAATTGAGTCAGCTCTTCTACTGCTTCAGTGTTGAGGTCGTTGACAACTAATTCAACACCGCCTTTCAGAAGATTTTTAGCCATGGGTTTTCCCATGATGCCTAAACCAATGAATCCAACTTTTTTCATTCGCCTTTCCTCCCTCTGTCAACTCGTTTTAATATACCGATATATCACTTTATTCATTATACGATGTACCGATATATTAATCAAGAAAAAGTTTGCATTTTAGAAAAAAATAAGACACCTCTTATGAAAGTTTTAATCTTTCACAAGAGATATCTTGAAAATTCGCATCTAAGTTATTCACCGTCGAGCACCTCAATACGCAGGATGTCGTGCAATGGAATGCGGTAAATCGTCGGCACGCCCTCAACATCAAGCAGCAGTGATTCCTGTCCTTTGATGTCGTCTTCCGATTCCAAATACAAGTACACGCGGCCGAACCATTTTTCGTGCTCTTCGCTGTTGATGGCCACCCGTCTGCCGACCAGACTGCTCATTTCGAGCTTAGGACCGACGCAGAGCCTGAGTTCACCTTTATAGGCCGCCTGTTCCTTTTCAACATTTTCGTAGATCGCCTTGTCTCTCGCCGGGCTGTAGCCGCTGTACAAAATGCGGAAGGGCCCGCCCGTGATCTGACAGCTCATATTCCCGATACGGTCCTCGTCGAGCAGCTCCTGAATTTCCTGCGTCTGCCCCTTTTTGATGTAGCCGATCGTCTCCCCGGCCATCTCGACGCGGATCGCGTGGGGATCGTGCAGATTTTCCGGCTCCGGAATCAGCTCCGCCTCAGTACAATCGAAGCAGTATTTGGGAATCTCCACATCCACCTGATCGTCTTCAACCAGCTGTGCCTCGCTCAATTCGTAATCCGGATTAATCCGGCTGAGCGTTTGAAGCTGCGTCCTATGGTAATAGAGTCCGACGACGTCGTAATAGTAAATTTTCCAAACCGGCTGATCGGTCGGTTCGGGATCGATGTATGCCTCCTCGTCTTCATCCGAATGGTAGGCGTACTCCCGAAACTCGAGGAGAATGTCGATGATCTCCCGCCGCAGCAGATCCTCTGGCATATCCTGTCCATTTATAAAACGCGAGGCGGCTTTGAGCGCCCGGTTTTCATACAAATAACCGAAATACGTCAAGTGGGCATTTTCTGTCGCGTCCAAGGTCTGTCTCAGCCGCGCCTCTAAATCCGCCGGTTCAATTTTCCTGCCGATAAAATCAATTAACGGCGCCGCTAATTTTTCTCGAATATCCTGTTCTGTCATTTTCCTGTAGATCCAAATCCATCTTTTCCACGCGCGGTCTGATCCAGTTCGTCCACCAGTTCAAAGCTCGGCATGACGTAAGGGATCACAACCAGCTGGGCAATCCGTTCCTCCGGTTCGATGATCCGGTCCGAATCGCTGTCGTTGTAAAGGGCGACTGTCAGCTCGCCGCGGTAGTCTTCGTCGATCACGCCGACGCAGTTCGCCGGGCGGAGGCCTTCCCGCACAGCCAAACCGCTTCTGGCAAAGACCGCGCCGAACGTGTTCGGCGGCAGAGCGATGGCGAGCCCTGTCGGAATCATAGCCGTTTCGTGGGGCGCAATCGTCATCGGTGCGTCCAGGCAGGCGAATAAATCTGAGCCCGCCGCGTATTCTGAACCCCGAAAGGGCAGTTTCGCCCCGGATCTTATTTTCTTGATCTCCATACCTCTCTCCTCAAATTTCTAAGATGATATTCTGGTATATAAAAAGAGCAGGCCCTAAAAGCCTGCTTTGATTTTAAATGGAGCTGAGAGCCGGATTTGAACCGGCGACCTACTGATTACGAATCAGTTGCGCTACCAACTGTGCCATCCCAGCTTGAATACTTTGCTATTATACCGAAAGCCGGTCCTATTTGCAAGACCTTTTCCAATTCTTTTTTTTATTGAAATCCTTAAAACTTAATCTTATAATAATAAATTGATTCTATAATAAAGATAGAAAAAGAAAAAGGAGGAGACACATGCCTTTAGTGACATCCACTCAAATGTTTAAAGACGCCTTGGAAGGGCATTACGCCATCGGGGCATTTAACGCCAACAACATGGAAATCATCCAGGGCATCGTCGCTGCCGCAGAACACGAGCGCTGTCCCGTTATTTTACAGGTCTCTGAAAAATCTCGAATTTATACGAATCCTGTCTACGTTTTAAAAATGGTTGAAGCTGCTGTCGAAACCTCCAACATCGACATCTGCCTTCACCTCGACGACGGACCGGATTACGACACCTGTGTCGCCTGTATTGACTCGGGCTTCACTTCTGTGATGATTGACGGCTCGCGCCTGCCCTACGCAGACAACGTGAAGCTGACGAAACAGGTTGTGACCTACGCTCACGATCACGGCGTCGTCGTCGAAGGGGGCCTTGGCGATATTCACGGCGATACCGATTCGGATATTCCCTCTGCCCTGACCAACCCGGAACAGGCGGCGGACTTCGTCCACGACACCGGCGTCGATTCCCTCGCCGTCGCCATCGGCACCTGTTACGGCCCGTACAAATTTAAGACGGAGCCAACGCTGGCCTTCGACCGCCTGAAGGATTTGACCTCTTATCTCGACAACCTGCCGCTGGTGCTGCACGGCGCGTCCTCTGTGCCGAAGGAATTTGTTGATCTCAACAACCAATACGGCGCCGCTATCGAACGCGCACAGGGCGTCCCTGAGGATCTGCTCCGCGACGCTGCGCGGATGGGAATATGCAAAATCAACATCGAAACGGATCTCAATCTCGTGATGACGGCTTGTATCCGCCAGTTCTTTGTCGAGCATCCCGAAGCTTACGACCCTCACGAATACCTCGGACCGGGCCGCCGGGCAATCCGCTCGATGGTCATCCATAAAATGCGCCAGGTCCTCGGCTGCAGCAAGAGGCTTTAAGCGATGATCACGTACCGCATTCCGGCCAATGCGTCCGGTCAGCGCCTTGACCGGTTTCTCGTCAAATTTATGCCCGAAGCCGGCAAGGGGCTTCTGATGAAAATGACGCGAAAAAAGCGCATCAAGCTCAACGGCCGCCGGGCTGAACCCAAAGATACCATTCAAGAGGGAGATACGCTGACCTTCTATTTTTCGGACGAGACCTACGCCAAATTCAGAGGCGCGTCCGCTGAAGATGCTCCGAAAAAGAAACCCCTTCCCGATTCTCTCCGCGCGCTGATTCACCCACCGCTATACGAAGACGCGCAGATCCTCGCCGTCAACAAGCCTGCGGGGCTTTTGACCCAGCCGGATCACACCGGCGACCCTTCAATTGCCGATCTCGCCGCGGCATTTTCCGACGGCACTTTCCACGCGGCGCCGGCTAACCGCCTCGACCGCGGCACCTCCGGCGTCGTGCTGATTCCGAAAAATTACGAGACGCAGAAAACCCTGATCCGATCGATCCGGGAACGGAAGACGCACAAGACCTACCTCGCTTTGGTCTTCGGCACACTCACACAGCCTGGCCGCTGCGACGATCAGCTTCTCCGCGAGCACAACAAAACCCGCGTCTCGGATTCGGGGAATGGGGTCCACGCCGCCCTGCGCTACCAGCCGGTTCAATCAAAGGGTGGGTTCACGCTGCTCGAAATCGACCTGTTTACCGGGAAAACCCACCAGATCCGCGCCCAGCTCGCCCACATCGGCCACCCAATTGTCGGCGACATCAAGTACGGCTCAAAAAAGGCGAATCAAGCATTCCGGGACCGCTATCACTTAAACCATCCCCTGCTTCACGCGGCGCATTACACGCTGAGCACGCCGACGTTAAGCTTCGACATCCAGGCGCCGATTGAAGATCCGGCTTTTCTGGCGATCCTGCACGCGCTGAATTTCAACACAGCAATATAAGCAGTAGAAAGAGAGCATTTTATGGGTTACTGGCATTCCCGGGGGCTCCGGGGATCCGTTCTTGAGGATTTAATTAATCAAAGCAATCATTACTACATGACCCACGGCCTGGCCGTGATGCAGAAGATTCCGACGGCGATCACGCCGGTGAAGCTCGACCAGCAGAAAGGCGTCATCAAACTCGCGTATTTTGACGCGAAAAGCACGGTCGATTACGTCGGCAACGTTCAGGGCATTCCGGTGTGTTTCGACGCCAAGGAAACCAACCTGAAAAATCTGCCGCTCTACAATATCCACGAGCACCAGGTCGCGTTTATGGATGCCTTCCAAAAGCAAGACGGCCTGACCTTTTTAATCGTCTATTTTAAACAGACCGATCAATATTTTCTGCTGCCCTTCGAAGTGCTGATGCAGTATTGGAACGGCGCCAAAAAGGGCGGGCGCAAATCGATCCCGCTTTCCGCTTTTGATCCTCAATACTTAATTCATTCGGAAGGCGGCATTCAGCTGCACTACCTCGAAGCGCTCAACCGCTATTTAGTTAATTTGAACAAAGGAGGCCAATAAATGGCAGAAATGAAAAAAATTCCTAGTTTTACCGTCAATCATCTGAAATTAAAACGAGGCATTTACGTGTCCCGCAAGGACCAGGTTGGCGACCAAATTGTCACGACTTTCGACATCCGCATGAAGGCGCCGAACCGTGAACCGGTGCTCAACACCGCGGAATGCCACACCATCGAACATCTCGGCGCCACTTACCTGCGCAACGACCCGAAAATTTCCGATCAGATCATCTATTTCGGGCCCATGGGCTGCCGCACCGGCTACTACCTCGTCATGAAGGGCGACCTCGAATCGAAGGACGTCGTGCCGTTAGTGACAGATCTCTACAAATTCATGGCGGATTTCGAAGGGGACGTCCCGGGCGCCGCGGCCAGAGACTGCGGCAACTACCTTGACCAAAACCTCAACATGGCCAAATACGAATCGAAGAAATTTTTAACCGAAGTCCTCGACCACATTGACGACAGCCGGCTGATTTATCCGAATTAATTTTTTCTGATTGACATAAAATCATAACCACCGGCTCAGCCG